>CAYTHX010000011.1:0-49504 GCA_964437705.1 uncultured Nitrososphaeria archaeon | reverse complement strand
GAATAGTTAACTTACTATCTTTTGAAACCTTAAAATAAGGAAGATCAGAGTACTAGTTTTTGGTAATTAATATTTCAAGTGGGAAATTAGTAGTATTATGTAGAGAAAAGCGCATCGGCGGGCTGGGTTTGATCAATATCCATCCACGGGCCCCTATGGACATTTCATATGGGGCTTGCCCGGTAGGACGCGCCGGCAACGTCCCCCGTGCCCCATATGGAACGTCCATCTATGGATGGATATTGATCTCCTCGTATAAGTATACTCATGAAACACACGGGGGAGTGGGGCCTTCCCCCTTGAGGCTGGTATCCTAACCCGCTCCCTCGAGTTCCTCCCTTAAAAACCCCATAGGGCCTTAGGGGACTATGCCCCGTGGCCCCTCGTGGAGTCTATTTGGGAGGGACCCAAGGGATTGGGTCGGGATACCAACCTTGTGTTTCATGAGTATACTTATACGAAGTTGATACCCAACCCGCCGATGCCATATTAGTGTATATCGCATAATGTTAATTATATGTTTGTGACTTTAATCACTATGAATTGGTTACAGAATCACGTCTATCCTTTTATTCTTTGATATATTTAACCTTTTTAGAGGGGTGTTTTATTAAATGGAGTCTAGAATTGTTTGGGAGAAAATTGATGTTGCTAATGTAATTTCTAACTTCTTGAATGAATGTGATGAGTTTGTTGGTGGAGTACTTGTTTTTATAGGGTTAGCTAGAAGGTCTGGTAAAGAGGGAGATAATGTTAAATCTGTAATTATTGATGTAGATGCAGATGCGAATTTAAAGATTAAGAGGTGGGTGAGTGATATTAGGAGAAAGTATGGCTTGAGAAACACCGCTATTATTCATAGAGCTGGTGAAATTAAGGTCGGTGAAGCAATTGCTGTTATAGCAGCTTCTGCTGAGCGTAGAGCTAATCTATTTGATGCTATTAGAGAGGCTATAGATAGGTATAAAAATGATGAGTCTATTCGCTTGAGAGAAGTTTATGAGTGGTGATAGGGTCTTTTTAGATACCCTTTTGTTTTATCTTATATTATCGGTATTGATATATACTTCTCATTTAGGGCATTAGTTGATGAACTATTATTTTGGGAGAGTTTTCTTGATAGAAATTAGGTGGCATGGTCGAGGTGGACATGGAATAGTTGTTGCTTCTCAACTTCTTGGTGAAATGTTACTTAAGGAGGGATTATATTCATTATCTAGACCACTATTTGGTGCTGAGAGACGTGGAGCACCTGTTATGGTCGTTACTAGAATTGATAATAAGCCTATTTTAACTAGAAGTACAGAGACTAATCCTGATATTATAGTGGTTACTGATAAGAGACTTGTTAAGATGGTTGACGTTACTAAGGGATTAAAAAATAATGGTTTGGTAGTTATTAATACTGATAAGTTTGATGAAGAGCTAAAAAAGGTTTTCTCTGGTTATTGTGTTGCATATCTAAATGCTGTTGAAATTAGTGAGAGAGTAGATCTTAAGGTTGGTGGAATACCGCTAGTAAATATTCCGCTACTTGGAGCGCTAGTAAAAGCGACAAATTTAGTTAAAAGAGACACTGCAATTGAAGTTTTATATTCTCACTGGGGTAGTGGAGAAATAGGTAGGAAAAATGTTGATGCATTTACTACAGCTTATGAGGTGGTTAAAATTGTTAGATCCACATAAAGTTTTATTTCCATTTTCATACCCACAAAAGGGTAGTGCTGGTCCTACATGGATGTGGAGATTTGAAAAACCAGTTATAAACTATGAAAAGTGTAGTAAATGTGGATTTTGTTGGATGTACTGTCCTGAGGGAGTTATATCATTCGATGAAAATGGTTATCCAAGAATTGACTATGAGTATTGTAAGGGTTGTGGAGTATGTGCTACCGAGTGCCCAACTAAAGCTATTGAAATGATAAGTGAATATGGATAATTAACTATATCCTTAATGTTGTAGTCTATCCTATATTTTCTCTAAATCAGGTTCTTAATCGATTTTTCTCAGAAGACAACTTTTCCTTTTAACCTCCAGCTTCTATCAATAGTAGTCCCGCTTCCTTCTCATATATTGATGCTTCTCTTAAAAGACTTACTATCTCCTTTTTATCTTTGAGCGATATCCCATCTCTTGAAAGATCAATTATTCTCTTATATATTGTAGCTGCTTTAGTAAGGTACTCTGCTGCCTCTACTACTAGCTTATTACCTGAGAATCTCTCTTTAAGGAATTTTGCATTATCTATTCTAGAGGTTAGAGCTAGGTTTATGGACCAGATTATACTATCAATTTGTACCACGTCCTTATCAATGTAATCTGCTAATGCCTTAAAAGCATAAGACCCTAAGTATAATGTGTAGTTATCTAGTGTAAGATTATAACCTACCTGTAGCTTGCCATTAATAGCTAAAAGTGTACTTAGGTCTCTAATTGGTTCTCCCTTCTTAATAAAGTAGATAACAGCCCATCTCCAAGGTAAATTAAAGCCTACAGACATGTCCTCAACAGCTTTAGCTACTAGATCAACTGGAAAATTATATCCTCGCTTACCAAATTTAAAGATATACTTTGATTGAACAGGTTCATAAAGGTAGAATTTAGTTTTGTCATATCCTATTAATAACTCAAAGTGTGGTGCAAAAAATTTCATATGATATAGTCTTGACATATTAACAGGCAATATTACCGGAATATCCTTGGATACAAGATATCGACATGTATTAATGAATAGCTCCTTATCGTTTGTAACTAATAGATGATACTCGAGTCCTAGAAATTTAGATGCATTAACATACCCTGTAAATGGATCTCCTCCAGGAATAAAATATACTTCATTATCAAAAGTTCCAAGGTATGCTCCATAAGTAAAGCCCATTATAAAGTTGAAGTACTCGATAGGCTCCTTAATACCATACTTATAAGCCACCATTTGTAGACATGTAGCTGCACAATATGACTTATTATAACTTATCCAAGGAACATCTGCTATAAAATAGCTCGATGGATATTCTCCTATATCTTCTCTATTAATCCATGTAGGCTTATACGCTTCGACTATATAATCATATTGAAATTTGAATCTTAGATTTACTTTTTCAAATTTAACCTCTGGTAAATGTAGTACGTAACCTATCATAGCTGATGCTATGATTAAAATTAACGCTATATTAATGAGGAGATTTTTTGCTCTCAAAAGAGTCACCGAGCATTAGATACAGTTATTCAGTAATTACTATAAGCTTTTCTAATTTTTATACTTATCAAAGTTAATTTCTTCGTTATGGGAAATATCTAATAGTCTAGTGAGACTTGATATCACCAGCTATACTGTAATGGTGTTTTTAGTTTATGATAAAGATTATAGATTTGTATGTTAAGTATAGGTGGCGTCAAGACCCAGTTATTAGAGGTATCTCCGTGGAATTTAGTGGTAGACATTTAGTTTTGGGACCTAATGGCTCTGGTAAAACAACGCTTTTTAGAGCACTTACAGGATTAACACCTATATCTTCTGGCAAAATACTTATTGATAATATAGATTTAGACGAAATATATAGTAAGCCTGGGATATTAGCTACAAACCTAAATGAAGTTTATACTGTTTTCCACTTATGTGCTTATGATCACCTACGTTTATTCATAGATTTAATGAATGGAGATTTAGATTTAGCTTTAAAAATTCTTGAGGATCTAGGGTTAAGCATTAAACTTTTGAGAAAAAGAAAACCTTGGGAACTCTCAGCCGGTCAACAGAAAGCTTTTTCAACAGTAATAGCTTTATCTTCTAATGCCAAACATATACTTTTAGATGAGCCTTTTGAACAGCTTGATCCAGCGAGAAAAGGTAAGTTAATAGAGTATCTTAGGGGATATAAGGGAGTGGTACTTTTAAATACTCATGAGACATGGTTACTTTCTGCCTTAAAGGGTTGGAATACGCATCTAATGTTTGAAGGTAGAATATATGGCCCCTTAAATACGGAGAAGCTAGTTAAAGCGGGATTAATTATTGGTGATGTACCAGATGCTATATTAAAGTTTACTGTTGCAGGTAAAACCTATAGCTTAGTGAAAAGTGGAGCTGGAGAGCCTATATCGAAACTCATAACATTAGATAAGATATATGAACTTTCACTAAGCTATGGAGAGTGATTTTCATGACATTATATCTCAAGCTTAAGATCAAGGATTTACTTACAAGTCCAGAACTACTTGGGTGGGGTATAGGTTTTATAGAATTTTGGGTTATAATGTGGATTTTCGTTTTTAGTCAGATACCTACTGAGACTTTATGGAATCTTTACATTATAAAAACTAATATTGCTATGGCCTATAGCTTCTTAGGATTATTATCGATGAGCTCAGTAGCTACGGGTCTAACTTATAGTCTTCTATATGTATCTCGAGCAGCAAGATACATAACCAAGTTTACAAAAATTAGTCCGTTAAGATTTATAATTGAGGATTTTGTTGGAAGCCTAGTAGCGATACTAATTTTTGCTTTAATAATATTTGTATCTGTTATTGGATTCTCATATATGAAGTGGAAGGTATTAGCGTTACCAGAGAACCCTTTTGGGGTAATAGTTGATTTAGTGATAGCTGGTGTGGCACTATATTGGTTTGCATATGTAATATCCTTAGCAGTTATAGTGGCTAGGAGAACTAGAGCATTAACTATGACAAGTTATATACCACTAATAGTAGGTTTTATAGCATATTCACAATTATGGATTGACCTAGGAAATCTGGTATATGTTATACCTATGTGCTCATTACCAGCACTACTAACGTATCATGGTACAGGAGTTTATCCGCCAACAGGAAACTACTTTGTATGGCTAAGTAGTAGTGACATGGTTCCAGCAATAAACTTAAGGCTAGCTGCACTCTCAGTTTTTATGTGGATCATAATATTTGTTATACTGTCATTAGTATTAATGAGGAAAAGTAAGGGAATACCAATAGAGGAGATAAGGCTTTAGATCTGATATGCCAGGATATCGGTAGTGTTTAATTTACTTTATTCTTTATTATTTCTAATCAGTATCTTCTTTACTTATATTTAAATTAATCCTTTATTGCGCCACAATTATTCTCGGAAGACTAAGAGGTATATTTACATGGCCAAGCGTAAAAAGTTAATTTTATCTGGTAATTATGCTGCTGCATATGCTGCTAAGGAGGCTAGAGTTGAGGTTATACCGATATACCCAATAACTCCACAGACCACAGTTGTGGAGAAACTTGTCGAGTTTGTTGAAAGCGGAGAGATGAATGCAGAGATAATTCACGCGGATAGTGAACATAGTGCTATGGCTGCTGCTATAGGTGCATCCGCAGCTGGGGCTAGAGTATTTACAGCTACAGCTAGTCATGGACTTTTATACATGTATGAAATGGTGTGGTGGGCTGCAAATGCTAGGCTTCCTATCGTAGCTGGATTTGTTACAAGGGCTATTGGACCACCTTGGAATATTTGGAGTGATCATAATGATTTTTTAAGTATGCGAGATTGCGGATGGATACTTATGTTCGCTTCAAATGCACAGGAAGTATTTGATCTAATCATACAGGCTTATAAAATCGCTGAGAACCCTGATATCAGGCTTCCTGTTGGTGTTGCGTGGGATGGGTTCGAAATCAGTCATTCATACGAACCTGTTGAAGTTATAAGCCATGAGGAATTATCAAACTTTTTACCAGATCCTCGTAATATTAAGCCGATACTAGATGTTAATAATCCGGTTACCATAGGTAATGTTCCTATAGCTAAGGATCATATGAAGTATAGGCATAGTATCTGGATCTCTATGGAGAGAGCAAGAAGCGTAATTAGGAAAGTGATGGAAGAATATAACTCGATATCTGGTAGAAACTATGGTAAGCTATTAGATGAGTATAGGACAATAGATGCGGATACAATTATAGTGACGATGGGTGCAATTTCTGGCGACGCAAAAATGGCAATTAATAAGTTAAGGGAGAAAGGGGAGAGAGTTGGGTTGGCTAGAATTAGAGTTATAAGGCCATTCCCAATTTCAGAGTTTATTAGGCTTGGTAAAATTGCAAATAGACTTATTATTATCGATAGAAATTTCTCAAGTGGATTTGGTGGTATAGTGGCTAATGAGGTTAGAGCCCTATTTTATGAATATTATATTGATACTCCTATCTATAACTTCCTTACAGGATTAGCTGGTACAGAAGTATCTTCAGGTGATTTTACTAATATGTATATGCTTGTGAAGGAGAGGAAAGTTAAACCCTTACGGGCTTACTGGTATTATCACGGAGGTGAGTATTATGATTTTACCTAAAATCGTTGAACAATTAGGTACTGATGAATTTGCCTTCTCTGGTAATCCTGCATGTCAAGGTTGTGGTGCGCTTCTCTCACTTAGACATATACTAAAAGCACTAGGTAAAAATACGATATTAATAGTTCCTGCTGGGTGCACCTCAATTATCGCTGGTTTAGGTAAAAAAGCGACATTTAACATTCCATATATGCATATGGCATTTGCAGCATCAGCAGCTGCTGCTTCTGGAGTATCACGAGCATTTAAAGTATTAGGTAAGGAGGATATTAACGTTGTTGTGTGGGCTGGTGATGGATCTACATTTGATATAGGATTTGGTACATTAAGTGGAGCTGCGGAGAGAAATGAAGATATAATTTATGTTTGTAATGATAATGAGGCATATATGAATACAGGTATTCAGAAGAGTGGTGCGACACCTACTGGTGCTTGGACAACAACTACTGTTAAGGGTAGAGTTGGCTATAAAAAGGACTTATTTAGAATTATGCTTGATCATAGAGTTCCATATGTAGCGACGGCTTCACCTGCATATCCAATGGATTTAGCTAGGAAGGTAAAGTATGCTGCTTCACTAAAGGGCTTTAGGCTAATACATGTATTAAATCCGTGTCCACCAGGCTGGAGATTTGACCATAAACTAACAGTTGAAATAGCTAAGAAATCTGTTTTAAGCGGTGCATGGATTCTAATGGAAGCTGAATATGGAAAAATAAAGTTAAATCCGCCAAGTAGTACGATGCTTGAGGAAAGAAAAATTCCTGTTAGAGATTACCTCTTAATGCAGGGGAGATTCCGACATTTAACTGAGGATAAAATTATGGAGATTCAGAAGATAATTGATGAAAACTGGAGAGTAATTAAACATATATTGATAAGTCAGAAAGAATAGTTTTTAGTGGAGGAGCTTTTATGACGTCAGATATGATTATTATTACTACGCCAAGTATACCAGGCTACAAGATTAAGAAGATTAAAGGTGTAGTGGATTTAACTGCTAGAACTAGAGACATAGGTGGTAAATTTATCGCTGGATTACAATCTATAGTTGGTGGAGAGGTTTCTGCATATACCACCGAGACGCATAAAGCTCGAGAAGAAGCAATTAGAAGAATGTGTGAAGAGGCGCAGAAGATAGGCGCTAATGCGGTAATAGGGCTAGACATAGAGACTACAGAGATCTCTCAGGGTATCGTTTTGATCAGCGCGACTGGAGCTGCTGTTGTAGTAGAGACTGAGGAGAAATAGATACGATACTTAGGCTATGATTAGCAGAAAAATTTCTACATATTGGATTTTAACTAAGCCTAGGCTATGGTTCCTTTTAGTTTATACTGGGATTAGTGGATTTTTAATTGCTTCAAATGGAGATATAAACCTACAGTTATTCATGATACTATTTATCTCTCTAGTATCTGGAACTGCAGGTGCTAATGTAGTAACTAGCTATATTGATAGAGATATAGACTCTATTATGGAGAGAACCAGGAATAGGCCATTACCACGTGGTGAAATAACACCTAAAAATGCATTAATATTTGGATTATTCCTTGTTGCAGTTAGTATAATTACTTCAGCATTAATTAACATTTATACCCTTATATTCATGCTATTTGGACTTTTCGATAACATAATTATATACAGCTTAGTTTTAAAGAGAAGGAACCCGTTAAATATTGTATTAGGTAGCTTTAGTGGAGGATGTCCAGTCGTAATTGGATATACAGCATACGCAAATAATGTTGATGCTTTATCTATAATTCTCGCAGCTCTAATTGTTGTATGGACTCCTGTTCACATTTGGAGTTTAGCACTTTACTACCGTGATGATTATAAACGTGCAGGAGTACCGATGCTGCCAGTTGTAACTAGTGAAGCAAAATCGATTAGGTGTATAGCATCAACAGCGATATTCTTAATTTTATTCTCATATTTAATTCCAGTTTTGCAACCTAGATTTAACCACTATATCTACCTATCTATAATGACGGTATTGAACATTCTTTTAGGCTTCTATGCTTTTAAGCTATTATTGAAACCTGACTTAAGGACTTCTTGGAAACTCTTTAAGTTAACAAGTCCATATCTCGGAATAATATTTACGGTTATGGTTCTCCTCTCAATATAAATTCATCATTATTTTAACCTAACATTATATTCTTATGTAGCTATGAAAATGAGGCTAGCTTAAATGAATATCTCTTAATAACGGATGATGAGATAGTACTTGTAACACCAATTTAGAGATATTATTAATAAGCAGACAAGTGAAGCCCGATAGAAGTATTTTGGAAGAAGAATTACATAACTACTATTATTGGATTAAGGCGATGCTTGAAGAAGACGGATATCAATTTAATTTGGAAAAGGAAAAAAGATTCTTTTTGGTTATGTAGGTAATAAGGCGGTTATAGCTATATTTAGGGGTAGGAAAGAAGTTCAAGTGAGGGTACCATCTGAGTATGTGGATATGAATTTAATTAAGGATTTATATTACCAGAGAACTAGGAAAAGTTTGCTTAACTCTAGGCAGATATTATATTGTCTAGTAGGGATGTACCTATTGAGCTAGCTATTAAGCTTATAGGATCCAGTCTTAGAAAAATTAAGGAAGATTTTTCATGCTCAACTAGATAGCTTAAGTAACTTTAATAACTTTATTAATACGCAATTCCGAATTATATTTTAATTTAATAAGGTGGTGATGCGAATGTCAATCGTTTCATTTAATGAATTTAGTAGAATGGATCTTCGTGTAGTTAAGGTAGTTAAAGTTGAGAGGATTCCAGGTAAAACTAAGATATACAAGGGAGTTATTGATATTGGTGGTGAGCAGAGACAAATAGTTATAGGAGGAGCTAATTATTACCCACCAGAATATTTTGAGAATAAACTTTTCGTTGCTATAGTAAATTTGGAGCCTAAGAGAATAGCTGGTATCGAAAGTCAAGGTATGCTTCTAGCTGCAGTTGTTGAAGGAGATAAGCCAATATGGATTAAGCCTGAGGAAGAAGTTCCTGTAGGTACAAAAGTATACTGAAGCAGTCTATTTTGCAACCTTGCAGTTAATTAGGTGCTGAACAGCTTTATATAGCAATGTAAGCTCTAAATACTTCATTGGTAAAATTCCAGTTTGAAGTATCGCGTCATGAAACCATTTAAGGCTATAATACTTACCTAGAATAGTTTCCACTTTACCTCGCAGACTCTTTAATTTCTTCAATCCATAATATTTGCTTAATTGATATCCTGGTGAGTGAGCACAAACTAGTACCTCGGATAAAGCTTTCTTCTCATTAATAAAAGTTTCTTTTGTCAAGAACTTTACTGCCTCATGTATACTCATATCCCCTAAACTTATTTTCACGTCTATCACCGCTAATGCGGCATTCACTAAAAAGTTATGTACTCTTAAGAACTTATCTCTAATTGTCGTTAAATACCCAACTTCACCCATAGCTTCATCTACATAACATGCCCATCCCTCAACTGTTTCTGGTGCATCAACTAATTGCCTAACTAAGCTCTTATTTTCAGTGGTCCATACACAAAGCAAATGTTTTCCTGGAAATCCCTCTCTGATAGCTATATGTGCAATTGAATATGCATTATGTACTTTAAATTCCTCTTCAGTTTCGACCGGAGTAATTAACAGTTTACCAACCTTATTAACTTCATACTTACCTGGGGGAACATAAAGTATAGGTTCAACAACATCTCTAATAGCTACTGGTGTATCTCTTACCTCAAGACTCTCCCTAGGTATACTAGCAATATTCTTCTCTATCACAACCCTCTTAGCTTCTTGAATAGCCTTTTCATATGCGGCTAATACAACTGCAAAATTGGCTGGCTTTTTAGATGATATATCCTCAATAACATCTACAGGGTTAAGCGACGAATCTAGTTCAGATGCTAGAGCTCTCAACTCCTTTCTTGCATACTCCATATCCTTTTCGGCAAACTCAAGTAGCTGAGTAGGCTCCCAATCAATACCCCTAATATCAAAGTATTTTCTAAGAACGTCCTCCCCCATGTGGAAAATACGAATTTCCCTTGATCTCTGTGCATCTATCCAATCCTTATACTTTTCAATAGCTTCAATAGCTCTATCAAAAACATCACGCTTCTCTCTAACAAGCTTACCAACCTCCTCCTCAAGAATCTTATATATTGACTTTATGAAGTTCTGTAGTCTATTTGCAGACTCCAAAGCTAAATTTAGAAATATCCTAATTGGCATTTGTAACCTAGATTTACTTTGCTCTAAAAACTTTGGTACAGCTTCCAGTCTATAAATAATATTCTCAAATCTATCAATTACTGGCCCATATTCCTTGATAAATAACGGAATTAATGCATACATAATTGTATCTAATGCTTCAGGATACATTTTCCAGCGTGGCCAATCTTCCAAGAAGAAAAGTCTTAATCTTAAGTAATCAATTAACGAGTAGTAATCCATTTTACTATCAATATCCAGCTTTCTAGGATCAACTCTCTTAAGCTTTTCTAAACTTAATTTTATTAGTCCTTTTTCCCTCTCAATAGCTTCAACACTACCATCTGGAAGTTTATAGTCATAGTGATGTAAACCCATATAACTAGCTACTTCAGGATGTAATTCCATCAGCTGTAAAAATATTTCCTCCGCTAAACTATTGAAGATAGATTGATGTGACAACGCATCCCCCCGACTAGCTATATCATATATATCATATATCCAAAGCTAATTAAGTTTAGAGAACTACTTTGAGAGTAAAATGTATAGGATAAACTGTTTATCAACTTAAATATAAGCTTTAATATAATTTTTAATTATTATCTTTATTGTTTACTGTAAATTGGTGGGTGAGTATATGATATCGACGTGGGTGTATAGTCATTGAATCTACAAGACTTGAATATTAAACGGAGAAGGGCATTAATTGAGTACTTAATAAGACACGATTTTAAGAAACTTGGATTTAAACAGATTGATTTTCTTGAAGGAGCTAGTGAAGAAAGGATTAATATAACTGATGGATGTGGCCTTATAATTTCTTTTGATCTTTCTACAGCTGCTGATTATAAGCAGGATGCATATACATGGTGTTATGTTGATATATTTATTTCTAAGCCGAATATAGACATTCCTGATAGATTAAAGAGGATATTTAGTAGATATGTTTATGTTAGGGGTAGAAGGATTTACTGGAGACATAGGTTTCTTGTTAGAATTATAGATATGGATATGGCTGTGGATTATATAATTAGGGAAAAAGAAAACTTGTTAAATATGTTAATTTCTGAAAAAGTAGAATTAAAAAAGTAAAGAAGCTTTTGTTTAAGCACCTTCCATTGCTTTCTTAAATTCTTCGTAGGCCTTCTTTACTTCTTCAACTGACTCTACATCTTCAAGTGTTGTTACGTCTCCAAGTGGTTTTCCTATTACTACAGCCTTTATTAGACGTCTCATAATCTTTCCGCTTCTCGTCTTTGGTAGCTTTGATACGAAGAATACGCTTTCTGGTCTTGCTATTGGACCCATCTTCTGAGCAACGAACTTTCTTATATCTTCAGCTAACTCCTTTGACGGCTTGTATCCAGAGGCTAGCACTACGAATGCTACTGGAACCTCCATTTTTACTGGGTCTGGCTTTGCAACTACCGCGGCTTCAGAGACTGCCGGATGCGCAACAATAGCACTCTCCAGCTCCATCGTTCCAATTCTATGTCCCGCTACCTTTAGTACTTCGTCAGCTCTACCTAGAAGCCAGAAGTATCCATCCTCATCTTTAATTGCATAGTCTCCTGTATAATAGTATCCTGGGTATCTTGACCAGTATACCTCCTTGTATCTCTCTGGGTCTCCCCATAGTGTCTGTAGCATTCCTGGCCATGGCTTCTTAATAACTAGGTATCCACGTTCGCCAACCTTTGCAGGCTTGCCTTCTTCATCTAAGACATCAGCTTCGATTCCTGGTAGTGGATACGTTGCTGAACCAGGCTTTAACTGTACTAATGCTATTCCTGGTGCTGGTGCAATCATGAATCCACCAGTCTCTGTCTGCCACCATGTGTCGATAATTGGACACCTCTCTTTACCTACTACTGTATAGTACCATCTCCATGCCTCTGGGTTGATCGGCTCACCAACAGTACCTAGTAGCCTTAGTGATGATAAGTCGTGCTTTAGTACCGGCTCATCACCATAGCCCATTAACATTCTAATTAGTGTTGGGCTTGTGTAGAGTATAGTTATTTTGTGTCTTTCAATCATCTCCCAGACACGGTCTACATTTGGATAGTTAGGAGCACCATCATACATGAAGCTTGTTAGTCCCATTACAAGAGGCGCGTATACTACATAGCTGTGTCCAGTAATCCAACCAATATCTGCTGTACACCACCAGATATCGTCATCCCTTGGATCAAATGCCCACTTTAGTGTCCAGTATGTCCAGACCATATATCCAGCTGTACTATGTTGTACACCCTTAGGCTTACCAGTTGTACCAGATGTATATAGTATGAATAGTGGATCTTCACCTTTTACCCACTCAGGCTCAACATAAGTGTTATCCGGTACCTTCTTCATTAACTCATCGTAGTAGAGATCTCTATCCTCAACCATATTTACTTCTTTACCTGTTCTCTTTACTACAATAACCTTTTCAACGGTTTCAGTTTGCTTTAATGCTTCATCAGCCCAATCCTTAAGTGGAATATACTTTCCACGCCTATATGCTCCGTCAGATGTAATTAAAATCTTTGCTTTTGCATCATTAATTCTATCTGCTAGTGCTGAGCTACTAAATCCAGAGAATACTACTGAGTGTAGCGCTCCTAATCTAGCAGTCGCAAGCATAACAATTGGTAGCTCAACCATCATTGGTAGATATATTGAAACTCTATCACCTTTCTTAATACCTAAATCCTGGAGGACCTTTGCAAATCTATTAACCTCGCGCCATAACTGTAGATACGTGTATGTTTTTATTTCTCCCTCTTCACTCTCCCAAATATATGCTGCCTTATTCTTTCTCCAAGTCTTTATATGAACATCTAAAGCATTATACGTAATGTTGGTTTCACTACCAACAAACCACCTATAGAATGGTGGATTACTATTATCCAGCACCTTATCCCAATATTTTTTCCAGAAGAATACTCTCGCTTTCTCATCCCAGAACTTCTCTGGATTTTCTAGCGCCTTCGCACGCTCTTCCATCAATTTTGCAATAGGAGCCTTGTATTCCTTAAATGGTAACGCTTCAGACATAATATATCACCACTCCATCAAACTACTAGAACACTCTATATATATACCACTCTCAATATTAATATTTATGAGTTCGTATATAATTTGTTAGATAAATCATCTATACAATAGCATTTAAAACCTCTTTTTAAGTTAAACTGATGCGTGCAATTATTAATTATTTATGTACTTTACAGCTATTTTTGTGAGGTATCATGAAGATATACACAAGAAGCGGTGATAATGGGTACTCATCTATACGTGGTGGAACTAAGCTTCCAAAATACTCTATGATATTTGAATTACTTGGTGATCTTGATGAATTAAACAGTATTTTAGGATTATCAATTGCATATATAAGAGATGATGATATTAGGGAAGTTCTAAGGGGGATCCAGAAGAAAATATTTGATGTTGGTATTGAGATCCAGAAAATTGAAACTAAACAACTGATAGATAAAGAGATAATCTCAGAAGGTGATATAAGATACCTTGAAGAGTCAATAGATAGTTACGTGGGGGATATAGAAATTAAAGAGTTTATTCTCCCCGGAGGATCTACAGCTTCATGTTATCTACATTTAGCTAGAGCTGTATGTAGAAGAGCTGAGAGAAAATTAGTTAAGTACTTAGAAAATAAGAATGCTAAATCTAATTTAGTTCCCTATTTAAATAGGTTAAGTGACCTACTTTATGCACTAGCTATCTATATAAATCTAAAGTGTCAGGTTAAAGAGAAGAAAGTGTAAATGTAATTAGCTATGTCGTTTTCTCCATAAAGTAAAATAGAGCATTTAGTAAATTATTTTTGATATGATTCCGTATGTAAAGTTTCATGTTGATGATGATGTTAGAGAAGCAGTTAATAGGGTTTTAGATAGTGGAAGATATGTATTGGGAAAAGAGACTGAAATGTTTGAACATGAATTGGCTAGTTATATTGGAGTAAAATATGGTATAGCTACATCCTCCGGTACAGCTAGTCTATTTCTAATTTTAAAAGCTCTTAATATAGGATCTGGAAATGAAGTTATTGTTCCAGCATATACATTTATTGCAGCATTTTCGCCGGTTCTTATGGTAGGTGCTAAGCCGGTTTTTGTCGATGTAAATTATGATACCATGACTATAGAGCCTGAGCTGATCGAAAAAGCAATAACTCCCAAAACAAGAGCTATAATTATTGTACATCAATTTGGTCATCCAGCAGATATGGATCCGATAAAAGAAATTGCTGAGAAACACGGATTGATTATTATTGAGGACTGTGCTGAAGCACATGGAGCGATGTATAAAGGTAAGAAAGTTGGAAGTATAGGCGATGTATCATTCTTTAGTTTCTACCCGACTAAAAATCTCACTGTATATGGTGATGGTGGGATGGTCCTTACAAACGACTACGAATTAGCTGAGAAAATAAGACTACTTAGACATCATGGACAAGTTGATATGGAGAAGTATATGATGTTAGGATATAATTTTAGGCTGAGTGAAATACATGCTGCTATAGGTAGAGTTGAATTAAAGAAACTTGATGGGAGAAATAAAATTAGGAGAGAGCTAGCTAAGGTATATAATGAAGAACTGATAGATTATGTGGAGATTCCTAAAGAGAAGGATTGGGCATACCATGTTTATAATGTATATACGATTAAGGTTGAAAAGAGAAAACGAGTCATGCAATACTTAGAAAAAAATGGTATAGAATTTGGAGTCTACTACAAAAAGCCCGCTAATAAGTATGGAATATTACCTTCCTCAATTAGGAGAATCAAATATGAAGTAGCAAGTACATTATCTAAAAAATGTTTATCACTACCAATATCACATAATCACTCTAAAGAGGAAATTCAGTATGTAGCTGAGTGTATAAAGAAAGCTATTAAAGTTAGTTAGAAAAATCCTTAGTTAGAAGAGAATTTCTTTTACAACAGCCCTATCCCTATAAACTTCGACGACACTCTCTAATAGCGATATCACCGCATAGCATCTAGAAGACTGACTCGAATCTACCCTCAAATATAATATACTATCTATTCTTGTAGCTGTGTAGTGGGAGATATGCAGATGTCCATTTAACACAATTCTAGGCTTTATTAGCATGATAGCTTCATATGCAACCTCTGCACCTACCGAATATGTAATTTTCCCCTTATACTCCTGTAGATTTGGAACTTCATGAAGAATAAGAATATCAATGTTCTTAGGGATTCTCATAGCTACCCTTAGGTACTCCTCAGGTTTTTTACGTGGTACTCTAGCTTTAGGCTTACCAGATAAGTTTACAATACCATTTATCCCGGAAATTTTAATTCCGTTAAAATTAACTACCTCACCATCCCTTATGAGGATTGGTCTATTCAACTTAACGTTAAATACATTAGTTAAAACATCAAGGTTCTCATGATTACCATATATTGTTAATACAGGAACTTTAGCTGTTAACTCTAAAAAATCGTCTATAGTAATTGCACTTCCCCAATCTCCTGCAGACAATATCAAGCTAGGCTTATGTGTATCTATAAGGTTAATTAACCAATCCCACGCTTTTGACTCATCAACACCCTTATGGTACTTAAGCTCGTAGTGTAAGTCAGATATAAAAAGTATTTTCATAAGCCTAGCTCTTTCCTAATACCTTTCATAGCTTCTAATGCTAACTCAAAGAACTCGTCAAGTGACAAACCAAGCTCTTCGATTAACCTAATTTTCTCTCTTTTAACACCCCTCGCAAAATCCTTCTGCTTAAACTTCTTCTTTAAACTTTTAACAGAGACCTCAGCCAGCGTTTTATTTGGCATAACAAGTGCTGTAGCTACGATTAACCCAGAAATCTGGTCAGCAGCTTTTAAAGCCTTACAAAGCTTTTTATCAGACTTATATCCAGTTAACTCATTATGACCTCTTATAGCATCTAGAGCTTCTTCAGATAACAAATCTTTAAGCATTCCAGCGGATATTAAGCCATGTTTCTCCATATTATTCTTCGTATATTCATAATCAAGGTCATGTAGCAATCCTACTAAGGACCATAGATGCTCATCCTCATTCAACCTATTAGCTAAGGCTTTCATAATAGCTTCAACAGCAAGCATATGCTTGATTAACCTATCGTTATGTACATGTTGTTTAATCAACTTTAGTGCTTCCTCCCTCTCCATACCATGTCACCTTAACATTTCTATTATAAGAAAAATTAAATAAGTAATAATTGCTCATAGAGTACCCTACTAACGATATGTGTAACCGCTTTTTAACATAATTTAGAATATTTATATGTGATTGTAAATGTATCCAGGTTACTATGGAGTTAAGTATAAAATTAAGTCTTTTGATATATTATTAGATCTCGTAGGTAAGGTTTATGAGCTAGCTGAATCCGGACTTACAGAAAATGGACTAGTAATACTTGCTAATAAGATTCTCAGCGATAAATACTTCGGTAGATATTCAGAGCGACTGGAAGGAAAAATTACACTAGGAATCATATATAGACCTGGCATAATGAAATTTAATGAGGAATTACTTATACTTATGGCTGTTATTGGTGTTGGTGAGGCTATAAGGAGTTACGCCTTAGATATTAGAGTCGGATGGTTAAGTGATATTTTTGTAGGTGAAAAGAAGATAGCATATGTATCATGCAAGATTATTAATTCATACTATAACCCTATTATTTTGGTTGAAGTGAATGTAAATATTAACGTTAAGGAGTTCCCTGAAGAATTTAGGGATAAATTTACATCAATGCAGATTGAAAGTGGAAGAATTTATGATGTAAATAGTGTTGTAAATAGAGTGTTAATGTATGTTGATGAAAATTATCGCCTGTTAACAGGTGGTTACCAATATATTCTATTGAATAAATGGAGAAGAATGAATAACATCCAGAATAAGGATATTGAGGTTAAGCTTAAATCTGGCGAAAAGATTATAGGTAAAGCTTTAGATATTAATGAAGACTGTAAATTAGAGATTAAGCTAAGAGACGGTAGTAAGACTCTAGTTAGCTATAAAGATGTTGAGGAGATTATGAAGATCAAATAGCTATTAGCATCTAGCTACCATATATTTTTAGGATTAATGAAGAGTAAGTGTAGACTTTGCGGTAAGGAAAAGTATATAGCCAGTATTCTGGCTGGGTATTGCGTAGATTGTATTAGAGAGAAATGGGCTGATGTAGCTAGCGAGATAATGGAAAAGAGAAATTGGATAAGACGTGATTTAGGATTACCACCAGAGGATACCAGCTATAAATCTAAGCAGGGAATTCCCTGTAAGCTGTGCGTTAGGGAGTGTGTTATTGGAGATGGTGAGTATGGATATTGTGGATTAAGAAAAAATGTTGGTAGTAGACTACAGTCACTTGTATCTCCAGATGTTTCAATTGCACATGTATATCTTGACCCACACGTTACAAACTGTTGTGCTGCATACTTTTGTCCAGCTGGAACAGGATTAGGCTTTCCAAAATATGCATATAGGAATGGTCCAGAGTATGGATATTATAACCTTGCCTACTTCTTCTACGGATGTAGCTTCTCCTGCGTATACTGTCAAAATCACTCATTATTAAAGCCTAATCCAGCAGATGTGTATACAAGAGAGGAGATTGTTAACTGGATTAAGAGTACCAGGAGGATTAGCTGTATATGTTGGGTTGGTGGAACACCAGAGCCACAACTACCATTTGCATTAAAGGTTGGTAAAGAAGTGATTGAGGAGGTTGATAGGATAGTTAGACTATGTTATGAATGGAATGGAACTGGTAACTGGAAATTAGTTGAGAAAGCTGGAGAGCAAGCATTAGTTTCTGGGGGAATAATAAAGTTTGATTTGAAAGCATGGAGTGAAGAGTTAAATATTGCTCTGAGTGGATACTCTAATAAGAGAGTTTATGAAAATTTTAGGAGATTATTTGATAAATATTATAATGAGCGTAGAGAAATTCCTCTCTTAACAGCTACGACATTACTAGTTCCTGGTTATATAGATTCATATGAGGTTGAGTGCATAGCAAAATTTCTCTCAGAGTTAGATAAGGATATTCCGTATAGCCTCTTAATATTTCATCCAGATAATTATATGCGTGACCTACCGATAACACCTAAAAAACAAGTACAGGAAGCTTATAATGCTGCGAAAAAGTATTTAAGTAATGTTAATATAGGAAATATACATTTACTAGCTCTTGCACCAGAATACTAATTGATACCTACCTTTCTAAATAGCCTCCTTAAAACTTTTTTTATCATTTAATTCTCTAGTAACTTCCCTAAAGACGTTCCGCACACATTCTAGAATTTAACTATTTAATTTCTAATTTCCTTGATGAACTCTAAAACTTTTGACGTAAAAATATACCTCTTTTACTGATTACTGATTTGTCTTAAAGCCCAACTTACAGATTTACATACATAGCTCCTATCATCCTTTACACTTTCAAGGAGATAAGGGAAAACTTAATGAAAGAATAATCACTCGCTTTCTTATTGCTCATAGCTAACTTGGCCATTAAAGCAAAACCTATTCTACGACTAAATTCATCTTTACGTAAACACATTTCTATAGCTTTCTTATATAACTCATCGATTCTCCAAAGAAGATTCGTAACTAACTGATCAGATAAGTCCCAGTTATCAATATCTTTAACCCATTCATTAATTAATTTGTTACTAACTTTACTTGAGTCAGCCATTAAATATAATAATATTCTTGTTTTATGAATACCTGTTTTTCCAAAGTTTAAGTGCTAACTCATGATTAGCACCTATTTTCTTAGCTATTTCTCTAAGTTTAGGCTTAGGAACACCGAGAATCTTAGCCGAACTCCTAATTTCATACATCATCATTCCCTTTACATCTTTCTCATCAGCATATTTTGATAATTCATCGATAATATATCTAACCGTTATTCATGGTAACCACTATATGATATCATTAAAGCAACAAGTATTCTACAGAATTAATAATCTAAATACAATATTTATATACCCCCTTCTCATATCAATTTGTTGGAGGTTGAATAATGGATTTATGCTCCGAAGAGGAGCCTCCCGATAATGATAATCATTCTCTAGCGGGGCTGAGAATATTTTAGTTTATTTTATCTTGAGGTGAATCTTTCTATGTATGAGTATTATCTAGATGAATGGGAAGATTATGGGCCATCTGCTCTTGAGGAAGTAAAGAAATTTATAGATAGAACACCAAAGTCTAGAGAGATATTTAGGAATGTTAGTGATTATATCCCATATGGAGTTAATAGCAATCAGCGGTACTTTAGTCCATATCCACTGTATTTCAACCGCGCTAAGGGTTCTAGAATATGGGATGTCGATGGAAACGAGTATATTGACTTTAATATGGGCTATGGTGCTCTATTAGTTGGACATGCTCATCCAATACTTGTTGAAGAGCTAAGGAAACAAGTTGAAAATGGAACACTATATACATTCCCGCACGAACTTCTCGAGGAACTTTCAGAGATTATTACTGAACAATTTGATATTGATATGTTTAGAATATCCAATAGCGGCTCTGAGGCTGTAATGTTTGCAATTAGATTAGCTAGAGCATTTACTGGTAGAGATAAGATTGTTAAGCTTGAGGGAAGTTACCATGGAACATATGACTATGTACTTGTAAGCACGTTCCCATGCTGGGGTAGGATGGGTCCCAAGAAATGGCCTATAAGCGTTGTTGAATCAATGGGTATACCAGATTTAGTTGAGGATTATACAATCGTAGTGCCATTTAATGACCTAGAGGCTTTAAAGAGAGTACTTGAGGAGGAAGGTGACGAAATTGCAGCTATTATATTAGAGCCTGTAATGATGAACTGTGGAATAATATTACCTAGAGAAAGCTATTTGAAAGGAGTACGTAGGTTAGCTAGAGATTATGGAGTAATACTAATCTTTGATGAAGTTAAAACTGGAATGCGTGCACACCCGGGTACCGCAGCACAACAATTCGGAATTAAGCCAGATTTAATAACTATGGCAAAGGCAATTGGCGGAGGGGTACCGGTATCACTAATTGGTGGTGACGAAGAAATTATGAGCTTAGTTGGACCAGGTGAAGTTCCACAACATCCGACAGTCACGCATGCTGGAACCTATAATGCAAACCCATTAGCTGTTAGAGCGCTATACATAACATTAACTAAGATTTTAACAAAAGACGCTTATCCTCCAATGCTTAAATTAAATGAAGAGTTAAAGAATGGTTATGAAGAAATATTTGATGAGTTTGGTATTGACGCATATGTTGAAACATATGGTGTTAGTGGAGCAATAATATTCCATGATAGGAGAGTTCACGACTTTAGAAGTTACCTAAAGACCAACATGGATCTATGGTATCCATATTATATCGCTATGCTAAATAGAGGAGTAATACCGATGGCTACTGGACCTGAAGAGATGTGGACATTATCTGTTCAACATACAGAAGAAGATATAAATACCCACTTAGAAAAAGCTAGGGAAGCTGCTAAGGTGATAGTAGAGACAAACGAGTTTATTGAGGAAAACTGGTAGATATAGTATAGAAAATAATACTTAACTATCCTTTTATGTTAATGGACATGGACTTTTGCCCTTAACTAAATACGGAGGCTTTATCCTATGTACTACCATTGGATAATCAAGTTTAGCTATATGATTTAATGCTATTATTTTTCCTCGTTTAGTTAATATGAAAACTGGTATTCCTATGCCGAGCTGAAGTACAGCTTTAGGACCAATAATTTCCCTAACATATTTAGATGCAGATGAACATACAACGTCTGCATGAAGCATATATTCTGCTTCATGCTTAGATACTCCAGTAGTACATACAACAAAAATAGTTACCTCAATATCGTTATCCTCCAATTTTCTGATTTTTTCTATCTCTGATGCATTAAATCCTGCAACTGTCACCCCTATACGCTTATAGCCTAACTCAACAGCTCTACGTACACCTAAAGTTGTATCTATAGACGCTTTATTATCAAGAACTATACCTCCATTTTCGGTGATATATTTTATGATACGCTGTACTGGGTAGGTTTTTATTAGACCCGTCATTCGAGCACCTATAGCTTGAACCAAATTAGGATTACTAGTAATTACAGTTCCAGCTCCATCGCACACAACAACAGCAACATCAAGCAAACCATCTTCTAATGCCGACTTAATCATTTCAGAAGTCCCAAACGGAACAAATAATTTTGCATCAAAAACTCTATTTTCGGTAAATAACCCATATTTTTCCATTTTTAACTTAAGAATTTTAAGGCAAACTTCCTCATTAACTTCCTTACATCCATATCCATATAGGAGACCAGGGCAAAAAGTTATTGTGGGGGGTTTTATTACTTTAATATTTCCATCTTCATATATCTTATATATGCCCCCTCTATGCTTAACTAAATGAAACTTTCTCATCTCTGGAGCTTAGTACTTAAATTCTATCCCTAGGTTTTTTAAGCTAGCTGCTTCCCTTTCTAAACCTAGCTCTTTTAACTTACTTAATCTTGGAATTCCATTATCATCCCATCCTCGAAGTCTATAGTATGTCTTTAACATTGTAATGTAATTATCGAGATTTAACACTCTACCCTTATGTGGACCTACTGTGAGCGGATCCTTAAACCATCTTTTTGGTGGAATATCCATTTCTATATTCCAGTATCCATATTCTCTTATCCAAAATAAACGTATTAAGGCATAAATTCTCTCAGCAACAGTATATATATAGTCTAACGTGAACTCAATTCCCGTAGCAGCTTTAAGGAACTTTGGATACCACTCAAGATTGAAGTTTAGCTCTATCCATGGGAGCCTACATGTTACGAGCGTCTCAAACATTCCACCTCTAACATGCTGCATCCAAATCACCTGTTTAACCTTCTCCTCACTATAGTCATCAATACCTATACTTATATCACGTGTAATGAACCATGCATCTTTATGATGAGCGCCTATTGGTGATGTACCAAATGCAAGTGCCATTCCATATGCAATATGACAGTTATATGCTGATGTCTCAAGACCTTTAACTTGCATAGCGAAATCTGAGGCTTCCCCACCTAGTGCTCTAGAAGCTACTCTAGTACCTAGTTTTAGGTACCTGCCTAAACCCTTACCCTCCAGAATAAGATCTATAATTCTATTAGCCGTGTCAATATCTCCCCAGTCGGGCCTTAACCCATCTAAATCCTTATCTTTAATGAACCCCCTCTTATAAGCTTCAATTGTAAATCCAATGACGGAACCTGTTGAAATCGCATCTAATCCTAGCTCATCTACTCTCCTAATTAATGCTATAATCTTACTAAAGTCTCCAATTCCAATATTAGGTCCAAGCATAGCTACATTTTCATAATCAACCTCAGCCCTAATACCACTATACTCACCTTTACCCTCAGCAACATTTCCACAAACCATATTACAGTTTGGACAACCCTTCTGGAAAACTTTATACTGCTCAGCCATTACTTGACCAGTAATCTTATCAGCTTCTTCAAATACACCCTCTCTAAAGTTATAAGTTGGTAATACACTATGTTCTTGACACCACTTAAGTATAGCCATAGTACCCTCCTTCATCCAGGCTTCATAAAGCTCTGAAGACTTTATCTCTTTATACCCCTCTGCGCCTAACCTCTTAACTTCATCGAGATCATATACGTTAAATTCACCTTCACTATCAATAACAACAGCCTTCAGATTCTTACTGCCCATTAATGCACCCATACCAGGGCGGCCGCCAGCCCTATCTTTCTCCGAAATTACAGTTGCAAATCTAACAAGCTTTTCTCCTCCAACACCAATTGTTAATATCCCAGCAGTTCTACCATACTTCGTAGATAGTTCATCATGAATCTTTCCAGTGTCTAAACCCCACAAGTCACTTGCATCATGAAACTCTACACCATTCTTCGTTATGTATATATATGTTGGCTTATCTGCCTTACCCTTAACAACAATGACGTCAAAACCTACTTTCTTCAAGTTAACAGCCGCCCTTGTTCCAACATTGCCATCGCCATAACCACCAGTTAAGGGTGACTTACCTGCTATAACCATTTTACCACTACTAGGAATGGGTAATCCGGTTAGTGGTCCAACTGCAAATATGAGTAGGTTATCAGGTGATAACGGATCTAAACCCCTAGGTAAATAATCCCATAAAAGTCTAATAGTAAAACCACGGCCACCAATATAATTTAACGCTAATGACTCATCATAGCTCTCAATAACATACTTCTTCTTTGTTAAATCTACCCAGAGAATCTTTCCAGTCCATCCACCCTTTAACATGGTAAATTCACCAGAATAATAAGAGACCTCCAGCAATATTAGACGTATTATATATTGAAGAAGAATATATGCTTAATACACGTAAACAAAAAGTAGCCTTTTTACATCATGGTAGGAACATTAGTATTATACTAACTATAAGTGTAATTAAATATGCTAATAGCAATTGATAACCAATAATTATAAGAACAAGTTTCCATTTACCCACTTCACTTTTCATAGAAACTATGGTTGCTAAGCATGGTGTGTATATGGTCATAAATATGGCTAATAGGTATAGCTGAGCTGAGCTCAAACCAATTGCATTAAATGCTTTTACTGGATCGTCGAATCCAGTTATAGTTACAAGTGTACTTATGATAGCCTCTTTAGCTATAAACCCGATTTCTAGCGAAAGAATTGCTCTCCAGTCAGCTATACCAATAGGAGCCATTAGTGGAAGGAGGAACTTACCTAGTATAGCGGCAAATGAATCGCTAATAAGTTTAGGTTCTTCTACCGGGATATACCCATGTGGACCTGTATGCAACAGTATCCATATTAACATTGATAATAGGAGTATTATTGTACCAGCTTTCTTGAGGAAGGCCATAGTGTTGAATTTTGAATACCACCATAATACTCTAATGTGTGGAATATGATATGGTGGCAATTCAAGTAGTAGCTCTGGACCACTCTTCATCTTAAATAAGCCTTTTGTTAAAATTTTTGATGTTATGAGATAGATTATGATTGATACGATATATAGTGATGTTATAATAGCAGCCTGTGCTATTGGGTCTCTACTTATAGCAGCAGCTATTGCTAACATGACAACTAGCCTAGCTTGGCATGGTATAAATGGTACTGCTAATGCAACTGTAATTCTTTCGCGATCATCATCTAAAGCTCTAGTTGATAATACTGCTGGAACGTTACATCCAAATCCTACGACAATTGGATATATAGATTTCCCGCTTAAACCATATCTCTTCAGAAAATTGTGAAATGAAACTGCGATTCTCGTATATAAGCCAGTATCTTGGAGAAAGGCACTGAGAACAAAAACTAGAAAGACTAATGGTAAAAATGAGAGTACAGCTCCAATTCCTCCAAGAACACCATCCGTAATAAATGAGATATATGGATCAGGTATACCTAATGCACTTAATAAGTTAGATGTATAGGTGGATAACTGTCCAAATAGTAGACTTACAAGTTCAACTAGACTATAGCTCTCAATTAAATTTGCCGGCTCATGCAGTCCTAGATTATGAAATATTACATTTAATGGAAATCCAGTATTTATAATGAAGATACAGAGGAAACTTAGAAATAGTATTATGAGTGAGAATATTGGACCGACTATAGGCTTAAGAAAAATATTATCTAGTTTAATCATCCATGTGGGGCGAATTAACTTTGTCTCTATAATTCTCCCCTTTAGGATATTTGTTATGAAATTGTACCTTGTTTGAATGATATATAGTGGAATATCTATTCGTAAGTGCTCTTTAACTTCCTCTATAACTGAGGATACAAATGCTTTATCTAAATGAAACTTCTCTATAAGTATCGCTTTTAGCTCTTCATCTCCCTCTAATAACTCAAGAGCAATCCATCTATGTGATAGATGTAAATCTGGACTTCTCTCTTTAATGTGCTGTTCTAGTTTATGGATATATGGTTCTAAGGGGCCATAATCTATTTTAAGAAAACCCCTTCTTCTCTTGCTAATTAGGTACTCAACTATTCTATCTAGTAATACTCCGATACCCTCACCTGTTAATGCTGATGTTTCAATGATAAATGTATTTAGTTCATTTTCTAGAGCATCCTTATCAACATGTAAAGCCCTTCTCCTAGCAATATCAGCCATATTCATAACAATTATTACATGTGGATATGCTTCCATGAGCTTAATAGCTGGATATAAAGTTCTCTCTAACGCTGTAATATCAGTAATGATAACATACAAATCAGGCTTGTTATTTAATAGATAGTCCCGTACAGTTTTCTCAGCTTCATCCCCCATAACTAGGCTATAACTACCAGGTAAGTCAACAACTTGAATGTTAATTCCATGATGAATTAATTTGCCATATTTGAGTTCAACAGTTACTCCTGGCCAGTTAGCAACAAATACTTCACCACCAGTTAAACTGTTGAATAATGCGCTTTTACCGACATTTGGATTACCAGTTAGTGCAATAGTATATACCTTGTCCCTTTTAGGTATTTCATTATAATCGCTTACTTTAGAATTTAAATTCATATAATTTCCACCAAAATACCCTCTGCTATTCCTCTGCCAACAGCAATGGTAACACCTCGTACATCGACAATAACAGGCCCATAATAAATATTCTGCCTTACAAAAGCCTCTACACCCGGTGTTAACCCCATATCAAAAATCTTTTGTACTCTATATTTACCGCCAACTACATTTATAACTCTGACTTTACTTCCAGTGGGCGCTTGAGATAGTGGAATTACATTTGGCCTTGCGGGAACATACATCTCTGTCACCACTAATGCTATTGCTCCTTCTCCTCAAGAGACGCTATTTAACTTAATACCAATGTTATAATTATAGAGCTTATTGTGTTAAAAATTGTCTGTTTATATTAACTGTTATCCCTCATACTTCCATCTAAAATATTCGATAAAGCCTTCAACATTTACTTTTAGCTCATGTTTACCATAAGGCCTAGGCTTAAACACCCTACTACTTAGTAGAGCTAAGTCCTTATCACTATCAAGCAGTTTTTTATACGCTTCATCAATTGATAAATCATTCTTATAAGCTTCCCATAATACATCATGCCATAGTTTCCACTTTTCTAAAGCTAGATCAATTACTTTATTCCCAAGTTTGCACTCCCCAAAATGAGTAAAATACACTTTATTTATCTTAAGCGATTTAAGTCTCTTAAGACTACTTACTGCATCCTCATACTTATGTGGCTTTGGAGTATTTGGCATAATTCTACCTAGGTAATAATATCCTAATGCATCACCACTAAATAAAATATTACTCTCTACAAGGTAGATTATCATATGGTGATTCGCGTGTCCTGGTGTATGGAGAAATAGCATTGTATCCTCATCTATATCTAATGTAGCCTTATCATCGATACTAACTAGCTTAGACCTAGGTACTGGTAACGGCTCACCATAATACTTCCCTACATCCCCTAAAGTGTCTAGCGTACTCTTCCATAGCTTACTTGGGTTATTTAGATATCTATATCCACGTGGATGGACAAAGACTTTAGCATTCTTCATACTCTTGATTAGCGTACCAACTGCACCTGCATGATCTAGATGTATATGTGTAACAATTACATAGTCGATTTCATTAGGTTTGATACCAACTTCCTCCTTTAATGTAGATAATAGGTTATTTACAGTTACTTTCGGGCCAGTCTCAACTAATATATAGTACTTATCAGATAATAAGATGTATGAAGCTATAGCAGATTCGATGTCAAATGGCTTTAGATCTATGGTTACTACTTCCAACTACAGCCCCTCCAAGTGTAATATATTATATGCTTTAACAATACAAGATAATATTGGTGAAATATATGAGTTATAAGGATAAATTAATGAAATTTCTTGGTAGGTTATCTAGGGAAGAAGTGGAGGAGTTAAGTGAAATTTTTGATTGGTTAACTAGTGATCCTGGGCTTCTGTATCATGAATTATCAAAGTATACTCCTAAGTGGTCTGTAGTTAGAAGATTTACCGGTAAAAGTTACATGTCACCTGGATTATTAAAGAAAATGTCTGGTGTAAAGGTTAAATTACCTAAGCCTAATCCTAAATTATTTAAGTTAAGCTTTGGAGAAGCGATCATTAAGAGGAGGTCTATAAGGGAGTTTAAGGATCAAGCACTAGACCTTGAAACGTTATCTACATTATTATACTATTCCGCTGGATTACGTGAGTATGAATGGGGCTATCCTATGAGAATGTTTCCATCTGCTGGTGCTTTACAGCCTTTAGAGCTATATCTAGTCGTAAGTAACATTAGAGACTTAGATAACGGTATTTACCATTATGAGGTTCATGATCATAGTCTCGTTTTAATTAAAAAGGGATCATTTAATTGGGAGCTGTGTAAATATTGCTTAGACCAGAGACATGTTCTCGAAGCTCCAGTTAATATTTGTATTTCAATTGTTTATCCGAGGAGTGCTTCAAAGTATAGTTGGAGAGCATATAGATATGTGAATATGGATCTTGGACATTTAGGTCAGAATATTTATTTAGTTTCAACCGCTCTAGGCTTAGGGACATGCGCAATTGGAGCTTTTGAAGATGACCCCATAAATAGATTATTAGGTTTAGATGGATATAACGAGTTTATAGCCTTGGTTTATCCAGTCGGTATACCTCGCAAGTAGTATTACGGATGAGTAATTAAAGCATATACTATATTTATGTTAGGTATTGTAGGTAATACAATACTTAGGGAGATCAATTCTATAGGTGATTTTTAAGTTATGAAGATCTGTAGTGTTAGTGAGATAAGAGAATTAGATAGGAGGGCTATTGAGGAATTTGATATTTCAGAAGATATTCTTATGGAGAATGCAGGTCACGCTGTATACTACGTCATACTTAGGGAGATAGGTATTAGAGGTAGACGATTTGTAGTAGTTTGTGGTGTAGGTAATAATGGTGGTGATGGGTTAGTAGTTGCTAGAAAGCTATATTCTGAAGGTGCTTACGTTAAGGTATTTATAGTGGGGAATGTAGAGAAGTTTAGGGGTTCTGCAAAGAGGAACTTTGAAATAGCATGTAAGTTGGGCTTTCCAATTAAGGTAATTGCAAATTCAAATGGTTTGGACGAACTTGTGGTAGAACTTGCTAACGCCGATGTGATTGTTGATGCGATATTTGGAACAGGTTTATCAAGAGAAGTTAGTGGAATTTATCGAGATATAATTAGATTGATTAATGAATCTGGTAAAGTTGTTGTTAGTGTTGATATTCCGTCTGGAGTTAGTGGTAATACTGGAAAGGTTATGGGTATAGCTGTTAAGGCAAATTATACTGTAACGTTTGGGTTACCAAAGATAGGTAATATATTATATCCAGGATTTGAGTACTGTGGTAAACTATATGTATCCCATATATCATATCCTCCTCAGATTCAAGATGCAGAGTTTATTAAAACTATGATTAATACTTTGGTGAAGCTTCCAGAGAGAAAAAGAGATGGTCATAAGGGTACTTTTGGTAAAGCGCTTTTTATAGCTGGAGCAGTAGGATACTATGGAGCACCATACTTCTCAGCCATGTCATTTTTAAAGGCAGGTGGTGGATACTCGAGGTTAGCTACTCCACGTTCAGTTGTACCATTCATAGCGAGTAAAGGTAGTGAAATAGTATTTATTCCATTAAATGAAACTGAGACTGGCAGCATAGCTTTATCAAATAAAGATAGATTGCTAGAGCTAATTGGAATTTCGGATATTGTGGTTATGGGACCTGGTGTTTCACTTAATGAAGAGACTCAGGAGCTTATTAGGCAGCTTGCACTTGAGATTGATAAACCTGTCTTAATTGATGGGGATGGAATTACAGCTATCTCAAAGGATTTATCTGTTATTGAGAAGAGGAAGGATATAACTATATTGACGCCACATATAGGTGAGATGTCTAGGATTACTGGGTTAAGTATACAAGAGATTAATGAAGATAAGCTTAGTGTGCTTAGGGAAACTGCAAGGAAACTAAATGCGATTATTGTATTGAAAGGCGCACATTCATTAATTGGATATCCTGATGGTAGGGTTTACGTTAATATGAGTGGAAATCCTGGTATGGCTACAGCAGGTTCAGGAGATGTTCTTACGGGAACTATCGCTGCACTCTACGGGTTAGGTTTGAATATTGAGGATGCAGTTAGAATAGGAGTATTTATACATGGATTCGCTGGTGACTTAGCAGCAGACGACCTAGGAGAGGATGGAGTTACTGCTCAGGATATACTAGACTATCTTCCACTTGCCATGAAGTACTACCGAGAAGAGTTAGATAAGGTATGTAATAAATATAGTATTCCGGTTATATAACTAATGCCGAAGCTAAATGATCATTGATGAACACTTCATTTATATTATGTGATATTTCTAGCGATATTTGGTGATAATAATGGCTGAGGAGAGAAAAGGGTTAGCTGATAAAATTAGGAATGAAGTTTTAGGTGAGAAGGAGAAGGAAATTCGTATTAAGGTTAGTGATGCTGAGGAGGTAGGTGCTATTTTGAGAGCTGTTGGTAAGGAGGTGCCAACATTAGTACGTGGTATTGTTGATGCTATAGATGAGCTCATGAATAAATTTTACTCTCCGGAGGTTGTTAGAGAACGTGCTAAAGCTATTGCTGAGGCATACAAAACTTTAGTTGAAGCTGGAATTCCTGAGGATAAAGCATTAGAGTTGGCTGCTAGGCAAATTCCAGACCTAAATTTATTGATTGAGAAGCTGTCGAAAATGATATAGTGAGGATTTTTGAGGTTAAGCAAGATAAAGCTACTACTCAGTGCAATAACGTCGATATTATACTTAGTAGCAGTTTCAGTATACTGTGCAATTCTACTGTTATACCTATACCTTAAGTATAAATGGAAGATTTTTAGAGCAAGAAGGATAGTATTAAGAGAGCTTAAACGTAAGGGAATTCCAGAGAAAGTTAGAAGTAAAGTTATAGATATTGTTCTTCCACGTTTTAGCTTTAAAAAGCTCTTTAGCCTTATTCGTAAGGTGACTAGATAGTGTCTATAGATAGTTTTGAGGATTATGAAAAGTTATTAGATTTAAAAGGTGGCCTTGAAAAAGCTATTAAGTTAATTATTTCAGCTAAAAAGGAATTGGAAAGTAAAAAAGAGGTAGCTGGTTATGGAAAAATTCTATCTGCAGTTGAGTTACTACTCAAACTATACTATAGGATGGTTTTAGATACGATAAGCTATAATAAGTTATTTATGGAGGTTAAGGGAGATGAGCTTTCAATTTATATTATTAGGGTATTAGCTAAATCAGACGAGTTAAATATTTCTCAGATAACTAAATGGGTTAGAGCTTTACGTGGTAAGGCGAGTAGAAGAATTATAGCTAGGCGACTTGAAAAACTTGTTAAGAAAGGTTTAGTTATTGAGGAGACTAGGGGTAGAGAGAAGGTTTATAAGTTAAATCCTGATTATGTAAGTTGAGTAAGAATGAATATAGAGGAACTTTCTAATAGAATATCAAAATATACCTTTAATGATATTTCAGAACTAGTTTTAGAAGCTATTAAGGTATTCAGGTCAGAATGGAATGGCGGAGTTGTAGAGAATATTTCTGGTGAAGCTATAATTATCGGCGATATTCACGGCGACTTAGACACTATGATAGAAATCTTTAGAAAAACTGATTTAATTTCATTTCTGGAAAGTGGTGGAAAACTAATTTCACTTGGTGACATTATTGATAGGGGACCTAACCAAGTAGAAGCCATAAATATAATCTTATGGCTTAAGATTAATTATCCTGAAAACGTCGTCTTTATTCGTGGTAATCATGAACCTCCCCCACAATTACCCCCGTATCCTCATGACTTCCCATATATCTTAAGGTATAAGTTTGGTGAGAAAAGCTCAGAGCTTTATAATCTATACTTTACATTATTTCAATCTTTACCTCATGCTGGTATTACTAGAAATAGGCTATTTTTGGTTCATGGCGGTATACCGCCAGAGAGACACGATATTAAATATCTACGTGACCCAGATCCAAAGACTTTGGAATATTTGCTTTGGAGTGATCCATTTGAAGGGTTTGGAAGTATGCCCTCGATGAGAGGTGCGGGGCATGAGTTTGGAAAAGATATAACAATATCATTTTTAGAGGAGAATAATTTAATAGCGATAATTCGTGGACATGAACCATGTGAGGGATATAAATTTAATCACGATAATAGAGTATTAACACTATTTAGTAGAGTTGGAGAACCATATTTTAACTATACCGCAGCATACTTGAGAATACCGCTAGACGAGAATTTAGATATTACGATGATCAAAGACTTTATTACCACAATCACAAGATACTACTAGGTAAAAAAAGCTAATAGTGTAGGAGTAATTTTTTAAGCTACAGCTAGTTATGTTAATAATGTCTATTTTTGTGAGACCCTTCCTTTCTTCAATAGCTCTTTAACCTTCCTTTCGTAGGCTTTGTAAACCCGGTTCTCGAAAAGACAAAAGATAACTAGTTCTATATTTTTATTTTCCTTCTCTAAGTAGTCAAGTGTTGCTTCAAGCATCGCGTCGGCAGCTATTTCGGGTGGAACACCGTATATTCCTGTGGATATTGCTGGAAATGCTATTGACTTAAAGCCTTTTTTATCGGCGAGCCTTAACGAGGACTGCGTAGCTTTCCATAATTTTAGCCTCTCTTCACCTTCACCATACATAGGCCCTACAGTATGAATTACAGCTTTAGCCTTTAACTTACCCGCTGTAGTTGCTACAGCATCACCAACTTCAAGTGGACCATACTCTGCAATAATCTTATTAGACTCCTTCTGAATTATATCACCACCCTTCCTAACAATTGCAGCAGCTACTCCACCACCATGCTTAAGCCACTTGTTAGCAGCATTGACTATAGCATCAGCCTCTAACTCAGTAATATCACCCTTAACAAGCCTAATAACCTTACCTTTAAACTCTACTTCCAAGAATATCACCTAATAAGGTTATATGTTGAAGAACCATAAAATAGCTTTTATCCACATATTCCTCTTAACTGTAGCTCTGTTTTAACAATTTCCTTTAGGACATTAGGTAGCTCGCGAGGTCTATACATCCCCTTATCCTCAATATCACCCCATCCTCTAATGATTATTTTATACGGCGTAAATGTAGCGAGATCAAGCGTATATTTCCTATAGCTATTGTATAAGCTTATCGCGATAACTAGATTTAAATCTGGATATCTTCCAGGATATAATGCGAGAATATCTAATGTAAAGTCTTTCCCACGATGAATTCCCAACGTAGCTTCATAGACTTCAATAGGATGCATATGATAGTTAACCATCACATCTTCACATACAGTAAAGCCTAAATCCTCAAGATACTCAACGATCCAGTTATCTATATCGCTATAATCAATTTCTACTGGTTGTTCAAGCTCTGCTAAAACCTTCCTTAAATCACTCAAGTAATTATTTTTCCTCATATTTTGAAAACAATCGTAATGTAAGACTTTATCCTTGAAAATATATACTCTCTCTCCTAAGAAAATGGTATTGCCACATACCTCACATGTACCAAGCTTTTCATCTCTTCCATTACCAGACTTTAAATCGTAATCTAAAGTAATATTTAACTTACAATCTTCATCAACATATATATCCTTGAAATTAAAGTCCCTTTTAATTGGATTATAAATATAAATGTAAAGTTCAGTATTTTTTGGCGCTATAAAAGTTATTTCGCCAGATGGTGATGTTAACCCAGAAAATGATATATTCTCTCCAGTTAGATAAACTGGTAAGCCTTCTACAGGCAGTCCTCGACTATCGATAACTCTACACTTTATCTCCACAGGCATTTTCAAATATAAATAATAAAGTATGTTATGACTTATAGGTTTCTATAGCTTCAAATATATCTCTAGCAATATGGCTAATTATATGCATGATACCTTCTTTAAGGTAATATTCCATCTCCAAATAAAGATATCTGATAGCGCTATCTAAGTTACCAGCTTTTAGATGTCTTAGAGCTCTATAGAAGGGATTTGCATAAATACATGAGTGCTTGATTTCTATGGTATCATCTATAGGTCCATACAACTCTCCCTCAATCCTAGAGTTATGTAAGTCACTAATGTAATCTATATCCGAAAATTCTCTAGGATTATCCGTAATTTTTGAAACTGGTACATATAATGTTGATGTTGAAATTCTTAGTAAGTCTGTAGCTCTTCTACGCATATTTATACCATCATATAACTCATATATCTCGATATCTAGACCACATTTATAATAGAGCCACATGTTTTCTAGCTGCCCATTCCCCCATATAAGCGTAGATAGAATTTCCGCTTTAGATAACTCCCTAATTAAACGTTCAAAAGTATCTTGAGATACCCACGGAGAATCTCCAGGTATAAAAAGAACATTCTCTAATCCGTGTCCAAAAATTGCTGTTAGGAACCCATTCAATGGTGAATTTGGAAAATTAGGATGATCAATAATAAACTGCTCTTTACTTAGCCCTAGAACTTTTGAGTATAGCTCTAACTGCCTATCATTTTTAATAGAAAAATACACTTCATCTGTATACCTTAATGCAAGATCAAATACTCTTTCAATAACACGTTTATCATTTATTTTTGCTAAAAGTTTATTACCACCGAATCTCTTAGATTCACCACCACATATAATGACTATCCTCATTCTCTCCATAATGAATAATAAATATCGAGAACATAGAATAATAGTTATTGCTCTGGAGACCTTAATTAATTATGGTTATGTTAGTATGGGTAAGTATGGTTTATGGCGTGTTACACTAGATTTTGGTGAGTATAAGGATGAAGTCACTTTATATGATATGATGCTAAAGGAGATTATACTAAGTAGACACACTCATAGTATACTAAGAGAACAAGTTTCTAAAAATCAGCACTATCTATCTGCTAGAGTTATTAAACGTGTTATAACACCGTTTAATGAAGATATTACAAGTCATTCTCTATTTATGATTATGTGTATTTTTAAGGGAATGGCGAGAAGAATTCTTGGACATGCACATAAATTATTGTTTATGATCTTGGAGGATAGAGGATTGCTGCTTCTAGGTTGTGGAGACCCTGAAGCTAGTGAAAGAAAAGTACTACAGGTATTAGGGACTATTTTAGATAGTCCTGATCAAGTTGAAAAATTAATTATTGCGTATACAATTAGTGACTAACTTAGCTTATCCTATATTTGTCCTATGCTGAAAAAGCCGTATCTAACTGCTTTAACTCCCTTTAACCTTTCTAACAAAGAAATCAGTTCCTTGATCCTTCCTATATCACCCTTAACAAGTATCGCCTCAATGCAGTTATCCCGATCTATATGAGCATGGGTATTTGAAATTATAATATCGAGAAAATCATGTTGTATATGTGTTAATTCTTCCTCAGCATCATGATCAAAGTATAGAAGTATTGCTCCACCGACCTTCCCAGTCCCCATAAGTATACTTCTCTCAGTTAAGAAAACCTCTAACGCTTCATCTATAATCTTCGACCTATTTGTTAAACCCATCTTCTTCATATATGCCTCTAACTTATCTAGAGTATCCTTTCTAAATGCTACTCCAGTCTTTATTACTCCTCCCATGGTAACACCAAATAAATTATATTAATATGAGAAAATAAAAAATATGGTGCACCATGATAATATTGGTTTCTATATTAAATCTATACTTTAATCATCTTTCTTATTAAATGTACAAATGGTGGTAGAGATCTTGACTGTATTATAACCCTCCCTGGGCCTTCAACCTCTACAACGATACCTTCTCCACCGAAAATAAATGATTTCCATCCACCAAATTTTCTAATTCTATACTTTATGGAGCTATCCATAGCTACAAAATGAAAATTGTCTATAATCATAGATTCACCTGGTTTTAGATTAACGGTCTCCATACCTCCATAACTATTAACCCATACTCCTCCATAACCACTAACTTTTAACCAGACTAACTCGCCTCCGCTAGTAAACCCTTGAACCCCCTCCATGCAATGCTGATATTAACATTACCATGTGAAGCTAGATAGCTAGTATCCTGCACTATTAAATCTCTTGAAATCTCGATATACTCTATATCCCCAGGTAATGATGGGGCAAACCAAAGTTCAGCTGGTCCTCTAGCTATAAATGTATTTAGGAAAATAGATTCTCCACCAGCTAGAGCTCTTGCTAGCGCTTTAAAGACCCCTTTAGTCTCAGTTTTTATTTCAAAATCTCCAAATCCTGAAACAAAAGCTCCAGCTTCAGAAGTAACACTTTCTCCTGGCTCTAAATTAATTCTCAATAAGCTATACGCAGGTTTTAAATCAACTTTCCACATCATAAGTATACCACACCAACATTAATAACTAGTAAATAGTTATAATTACTTTATTAAGTATATTATCCTGAACCTAAATTTACCCTCTATAAATATAGAGTAATGAAGTAATCGTGAACGTAAAATGCTCCTTTTATTCTTTATTTATCAAATGTAGGTATTTTCCCTCCTATGTGTAGAGAAAATATTTAATGCGGCAAAAGATTATATTTTGTTTTAGCTTTGTAGTTAAGGGGGTTTTGATGAAGAGTAAAATTGTTATAACTAATGGCTATATTTTCGATGGTTCTGGACGTCCTCCCTATAAGGGCATTGTAGTTGTAGAGAATGATGTAATTGTTGATATAGGAAGTGAGGGGGAGGTTACTATACCAGATGATGCTAAGGTTATTGACGTTAAAGGCATGCTTGTTATGCCTGGATTAGTTGATGCTCATCTTCACATAACTGGCTTTAAAACTGGAGATGTTGTTAAAGAGCCATTGATAACGCCTTTTGGAGTATTCTTTGCTAGAGCAGTTAATGATTTAAAGGCGTTAATTGATGCTGGTTTTACTGCTATTGGAGACGCAGGTGGACTTATTTCTTTACATTTAAAGTATGCCGTGAATGAGGGATCGATAGTTGGTCCTAGAATAGTAGCTGCCGGACCAGCACTTTCACAAACATTTGGGCATGGTGATGAGCATTATCTACCAGTTGAATGGGTAGACTTAAGAACAACAAAAAAATTAACCCCATTCGCTTGCTTAATCTGTGATGGTGTTGATGAATGTAGAAAAGCAGCTAGATATGCTCTAAGAGAGGGAGCCGATTTTATAAAGATTATGGCTTCAGGTGGCGTAGTTTCTGAGAAGGATAGACCTGAATATACTCAATTTACAGTTGATGAAATTCGAGCTATTGTAGAAGAGGCTGAGAGTGCTAGAAGATTTGTTCATGCACATGCAGAGGGAGCTAAGGGAATTATTAATGCCTTAAAGGCTGGTGTTAAGGTAATTGCACATGCAATCTATATTAATGATGAAGGAATTAATTTGGCACTAGAGAAAAATGCTGTAGTAATTCCTACACTATCAATTGCTCATACGATTATGGAGTTAGGAGAGTCGACAGGACTGCCAGAATGGGCTTTAAAAAAGCTAGAGGAGGTACACCAAATTCATAAGGAGAATATTAGGAATGCATATAGGAATGGTGTAAAGCTAGCTACAGGAACAGATTTCTTTGGAGGCCCATTTAGGCATGGTCAAAATGCTCTCGAACTTAAGTTACTAGTTGATGAAATTGGAATGAAACCTATAGAGGTACTTGTATCTGCAACTAAGATAGCAGCCGAAGCTATAGGTCTAGAGGATAGAATTGGCCTATTGAGAGAAGGTATGAAAGCAGATATTATAGTGATTAAAGGAAATCCAATAGAAGATATAGCTATACTACAGAATACTGAAAATATCCAGTTGGTCATGAAGGATGGTAATATATTGAAGAAGACATTTAATATTGCATAGGATAGTGATAGCATACTTATAGAGAATATTGAAAAATATTTTTGGACTGAATACTATACATAAATTCAAATATAGCAATAAAGTATAATTTTTTAATATTCTCTACTCTATATAGAAATTGTCACTGATGTATTTATTAGTAATTAAGGAATATATTTCTTATTCATAAGTGTTGATTTTTACATTAAGATGACAGTAAGATATATATACTTATCGTTATTTTAAGATTATATAATATAAGATAAAATTTTTAGGTGAGTATGCATGGCAGAGAGTAGATCCCTATTCGTTAGGGATGCTACTGGACTAGTCAGAGAAATAGGGTTTATGCTTGGCGTCATTATTATAATGTCGAACGTTGTTGGACTTGGATGGCAGAAGAGGGCCTTCCAGTTCTCTAAGTATCCAATACCGACAAATGAAATGTGGGCTGGCTTACCACCAATATTCTGGGCATTCATCATTGGCGGGATACTTGTTTTAATTACAGGGTATACTGTTGGTTTAGTTACTGCTGCTATGCCTAGAGCTGGAGGTGGATATGTAACAGTCTCAAGAGTTGTACATCCATTCTTTGGATATATTGCTGGATGGATGGAATTCCTATCGATCGGATTCAGCTATGGACTAATTGGCACAGCAGTATTTGAAGGATTAATGATCTTCTATGGTATAGCTGGTGTACCAGTAACTATGAATGCTGATCAACTTGCAGTAGGTGGAATACTTCTAGTATTAATATTCGGTATACTTGCGTTATTCGGTGTAAGACTATATGGATACATACTTCAGGTTATGTTCTGGATACCAGCAATCATAACAATCATATTCTTCGCTATGTGGATTGTTGGTACAACAAATCCAGCTGCTATGGCTAAGGGTATTGAAGTATCTATGGGTGCTAAGCCAGAGGAATTTGTGAAATTCGCTCTTCAGCAGGGAATGCTCGAGCATAGTGCAGATGTATCATTTATGGGTGCTGTTCACTATGCATTGTTGGGTGCTTTCTGGGCTTATATTGGGTATTTCGCTGTTACATTCCTAGCTGGTGAGGTTAAGGAGGCTAACGTTAAGGTTCCGACTATAGTACTCTCAGCCGCGGTACTAATTGTAATAGTTTATCTATTAGCTAGTAGCTTATCATCACTTGCAGCTATGAGCGTTGGTCACGTAACAGTTGATGGTAAAGAGTTTAGCTTCTTCCAAGCATATAGCTACTTAAGCTATCATGGAGCAGTAGATAAAAGCTTACTATATCAGAAGTTCCCAGAGTTTAAGAGTGCATGGAGCACTGGCGTAGCATCAATGGTTGCTAGAGGTTTAGGTATGGATTGGCTTTCATGGCTAATTGCATTAGGCGGTGTCCTCTGGGTAGCTAACGACATACCGCCATTCCTATTGACAACATCAAGAATATTATTCGCTATGGCATTCGACAGAATGCTACCTGAAGCATTCGCATATGTCAGTGAGAGATGGCACAGCCCAATTTGGGCGACAGTAGCTGTAATGGTTACTGGTGTAATTGGTGCAATTGCTGAGGCTAGTGAATCTGGAATGCCAGGATTCGTCTCCGAAGCATTCTCAGGTAAGTTGCTATGGGCTGGAGTAATAGGTACAGATATCTTCGATGCCTTATTCCTATTCTTCTTCGCACTATCAGCACTACTGCTACCATTCAGAAGACCAGATATCTATGAGAGAGCTGCAGTAAAGCTAACAAAGGGTGCATGGGCATTACTAGGATTAATATCTACAGTATTCTCATTGTACTTGCTATATGCGTTCTTCGATGCAAGCGCAGCAGATCTAGCTGCTCCAGAGAGTGGAGGTGGATTATTAGTACTACTTATCATAGGGATACTTCTATATGCATATTACTGGTGGAAGAATAAGTCCAGAGGAGTAGATGTAAGAACAATCTATACGATGATACCACCAGAGTAAAGAAGATACCCACTACCTTTTTTATTTTATTCTACTATTTATTTACTTATTTTGTGATGATAATAGATCCTGAAATATTTACAAGAAGTTTAGAAGAGAAATTAATTCGTGGGGGAGCTGTTTGGATAGCTACATTTAAGGACTTTTATAGGAATTATAGGATTGGTGATAAGAAATTCTTGTTATATGCTGAGGGAGATACTTATGTTAAGGGATTCTTTTTAAGTAGGATATTCTCATTTTTCGTAAGTCCTAGAAGAAAAGCATACTTTTTTGTTGACCATGTTGAAAAGACAACTGATGCGTATATTAGTAGAATTATGGATATATGCTCTGATGTAGGTGAGGAAGATGATTATATAATGGTGTCTATACTGACAAACGAAGAGGATGTTAAGGGAAGTATTAGGAGGAAATTGGAGGGGATGAAGGGAGGTAACATAGGAATTTCGATAATCTCATTATCCTCAGGTAAGAGGTATTACAGTAATAATTTCTTGGGCCGTGCATTAAGAAGAATAACTGGAGAGGGTATGGAGATTTCATTACTGCATGGTGGTGACCTCTTTAAATCAATATCTATAGTTTTAATTTTGAGCCTACTGATCATTTCGTTTATGCATATATTTAACATTATAAGAATTGATATGGTTATGATTCTACTTGCAATTGCACTATCCCTAATCTTAGGATACATATTTTACAGAAGAGTTTTCCATACAACATTTACATTTACATTTGATGGCTTTATCATAAAGAGAGGTAAATGGATATACGAGGGTAAGTGGCTGAATTTTAAGAGGGGATGGATTCATGTTGAGAAAGGTGAGGAGTATATTAGGTTAGAGGGAGATGATGGTTATATTGATATTCCTACTAGAAGAATTGGGTTAGATAAGGATATGTTAATGAAATTTATTAAGAAGAAGATCTCTAGCTAGTGCTTTATTGTGTGCTTAGCCCCTCTACACCTGTTGTCGGTGTTTCCACACTAACATTCCACCAAGGTTTATTCCACTTCTTATCAACCTTAGGAATATAGTTTAAAATTTCTTGTAGCTTATCTTTTACATTCCCCGCTCTAGATGAACCAACTTCTTTGCTAAAAACATGATCAACTACATCAACCATATTCTCAAGATTTAATCTAACAGTTAATGCTAGTTTCTTATCTTTCTTTAATTTATCCTTTAGCTTTTTTAGACTTATTTCTTCAGATCCTCCTTTCTCTGTAACTTCATGATCTAAAATTAAGCTAAATACATCCTTCATGTCCTTAAGTTCCATACCAACTAAAATTTTATCCTCATTATAGTAGGGGTAATTAAGGACCCTATAATCCTGATCCATACTCCTAAGTTCCTCGATAGCTGATTTATCGGCATCTAGAATGTACTGTGCTTTTGAAAGAATTAGGTTTTCAAGTCCAATTGTATACATGTTTGACTCTGGCTTCTTAAGTTCATCACTACAGTTAACTACATGTCTCATTTCAAGCTTATCAGCTATTAAATCCATAACTCCAACTATAGGCTTATTGTCATCTTCAAAACCGTCGAATGCTCTGATTCTATATCTATCTCCATGTCTCCATGCATTAAACATCCTATCCTGAGGAATTATAAAATGGAAGTATTTAGTTCCGAATAAGTCTCCTAGCATAAGGAGAAGCTTATATATCTGATATCCATGCTTCTTCCAGAACATAAAATCGACATCCTTCATAACCCTATTTAGATATGGAACTTTATTAGCACTTTCACTATGTAACTTAATAGCGCCACCACCGAAAAGAGCGATATTCAACTTATTTTTTGTAAATCTCTTTGGGAACTTATCTGGGAATATTTCATGAAGTCTATTTGCGTTTCTTGCAGCCCATAGTGTAACTATAGCTCTCTTCATAGGGAAATATGAGGTATCAACGTAATCTTTAATTCCTAAGTCTTTCATCATCTGTGGGATATCGGCATAGTCTGTGAATGGTAACTCTACTTCAACCGTTGTTCCATCTAAAAATCTATATAGTACTAGCTTCTCTGGCAAATTACCAGCCTCCTACGACAAAGTCTAGATTCCTATATTTTAATTTTGTGTATATACCTAGAATTATGTCTAAGTAGGAGGTTAAATAAAAAGTTTTTGAGGGTTATATGTTATAAATTACAAAGTTTGAGGAGTCTCTCCCAGTTCCTTTGTACTTGCTTTTGAAGTTCTTCGATGATCCATCTATTTTCTGGTTTAAAGAGGTGTCTAAATCTACCCTGTAGCTTTAGATATTCTTCGATTGGTTTAGGCTTCTTAACCATCACTGTAATTCTATATTTACCATTCTCAACTTCATATAGTGGGAATACTAGTGTCTGAACAGCTAATCTAGCTAGTTCTATAGACTTATTCTCTGGACTCCTCCAACCGGTTGGACAAGGTGAGAAGTAATGGAATACTTTTGGACCTTCAATTCTACTAGCCTTTAAAATCTTATTATACATATCTACTATGTATGCTGGATTTAGTGTAGCAGCATATGGAATTCCATGTGCAACAACTATATCCATAAATGATTTTTTATACTGTGGTTTCCCTGGTATTACTTTTCCAGCTGGGCTTGTAGTTGTAGCTGCACCTAGTGGTGTAGCACCACTTCTCTGTATACCTGTATTCATGTACGCTTCATTATCATAGCAGATATATATGAGGTCATGACCTCTCTCGAGAGCACCACTTAATGCTTGAATACCGATATCAAATGTTGCACCGTCTCCACCAATAGCGATTACTGTATACTTTTTACCCTTGCCCTTCCTAGCTAATGCTTTAAATCCGGATTCAATGCCAGCAGCTACTGCAGCTGCGTTCTCGAATAGAACATGTATCCATGGAATCCTCCATGCTGTATATGGGTATATTGTTGTTGCAACCTCTAGACATCCTGTTGCATTAACAATAACCTTAGGACCAGGAATAGCTTTAAGTAACATTTTGATTAATACTGGTACTCCACATCCTGCACATAATCTGTGTCCAGAGGCTAGTAGCTCCTCCTTAGGAATTTCCTTTATAGTTCTTATTTTCTCAACACTACTCATACTATTCACCTCCCTAAGCTAACCCAAATCTCCTTAATAGATGGATCCATAAGTGCTTGATAAGCCTCATCGGCATCTGCTGGTGTGAAGTCTCTACCACCTAATCCATAGATTACGTTTAGAAGCCTTGGTCTATCTCTCGCATCGTAGAGGGTAGCTGCAATATCGAGGTATAGCTGGGCTCCTGGACCACCATATGTATGTGATCTATCCATTACTGCAACTGCTTTCTTACCTTCTAATATTTCAGTAACCTCTTTAACTGGGAATGGCCTATATAGTGTGATACTTAATACGCCAACTTTCCTACCCTTCTCTCTCCAGGCATCAATAACTCTACGCATTGTACCAGCAGTTGACCCTAAAACTACAAACACGTAATCTGCATCTTCCACCTTATATCCCCTGACTGGAGCATAATATCTACCACTCCACTCACTATACTCCTTTAATACCTCTCTGATAACCGGCTCTGCATTCTTAACAGCTTCATACTGTTGCCTCTTAATTTTCATATAGTAATCTGGAAGTGCTAATGGACCATAGGTGACTGGATTATCATAATCAATTATATTAACTGGTTTTCTCGGCGGTAGGAATTCTTCAACAAACTCCTCCTTCCAGATATATAGTGGCTCTACACAGTGGGTTAATATAAATGCATCTAGATTTACTATTGCAGGTAGGAGTACACGTGTATCCTCAGCAGTTCTATATGCTATTAGTGTTAAGTCATAAGCCTCCTGAACGTTTTCTGCGAAGTATTGTATCCACCCAGCATCTCTAGCTGCATACGCATCATCATGACTACAGTGTATATTAATAGGTGCTGAAAATGCTCTATTAGCTAAAGCCATAACAACTGGAGCTCTAAATGTAGAGACTACATATAGCATTTCATACATTAATGCTAGTCCCTGGCTAGCAGTTGCTGTAAATACTCTAGCACCAGCGAGTGAAGCGCCCAATGCTGCAGATAAAGCTGAATGTTCAGACTCTACGGGTACGAATTCAGCATCTAACTCTCCATCATGAACAAACTCACTTAATCTTTCAACAATTATTGTTTGTGGAGTAATTGGGTATGCAGCTATAACATCAACTTTGGCGTGCTTAACAGCACGTGCAACAGCTTCATCGCCATTTAACCCAACCCTAACCATCTTCTCGGTCTCAACTATAGCCATAATCTACACCTCCTCAACCATCTCAATAGCTTTAACAGGACATTCATTTGCACAAATACCACAACCTTTACAGTAATCATAATTTATGGATATAGAATCATCCTCATGCCTTATTATAGCCATATCAGGGCAATATGCCCAGCACATAAGACACTTAATACACTTCTCTTGATTTACCACAGGCCTAAGTGCTCTCCACGTACCAGTTTTATACTCCATACTATTACCTGGAGCATCAATTATTCCTGCCATAGGTATTTCTCTCCAATCCTTAGGCCAATTACTCAATCTTTCTCACCTCCTTATATCCCCTCTCCACAGCCTTAACATTCTTTTCACCGATTTCTCCTGGAAACCTCCTCTTCACAGCCTCAAGTAGACTTTCAAGCTTAATTAATTTTGTAGCTCCAACTAGCGCTCCTATCATAGCAGTATTGTATATTGGCCTACCAAGCTCGTCCATAGCAATTCTAAATGCATCAACAGCATAAGTCTCGAAGTTATCTATCTTCCCTACCTTCTCTAATGGCCTATTAACAATTACAATTCCATTTTCTTTTAACCCCTCTAGAATCATCTCTCTATAGCTAACTAGCCCTGGATCAATAACTACAACAATATCAGGATTTAGAACACTATATCTAATCTCAATAGGTTTATCATCTATCCTTGTAAACGCTCTAACAGGAGCTCCTCTCCTTTCAGGACCGAACTCTGGAATATGAATTGCATATTTACCCTCTAGAATCGCGGCATAAGTTAGTAATTGACTAGATGTAACAGCACCTTGACCTCCACGTCCATGCCAACGAACCTCAATCATAAGTATCACACCTCATAACTAGCAATTATATTAACAACAATAAACGTTATGATATTAAATAGGAAAGTAGATGGAATATAAACTATATTTATTATTAATAAGGTGGAAAACCAAGTATATTAGATATAAATGCGATTAATCAAGATTTATGATAATATCGATAGTAAAATGATGCACTTCCAGAAACATCATATGGTTATTATGTAAGTCCTAGTTTCTCAAATGCGGATTCAACACCTAGATATTCAGCTACGGTTAGTACCTCAATTCCTTTTTCCTTAGCAGCTAGGTAAACATCATGAACCTTATTCCTATATTTAGGTTCTCTCGTTAAGTGATGATCATAAATAATGAGCTTTAAGTTTTCTGTTAAGTTAATTATCTTAATTAGATTTTTAATTGTCCTTCTGAAGTTATATAAATTCATTGAATATGGTATTAAGTATGTTGGTGGTCCATCTAGGATTAATACTCTTGGATTCTCATTAATTATCCATGTTGCATAATCCTCGACAGTTGGGCCTTGAATATCAGATGTATATATTATCTTATCACCTATGTATTCAATTACTAGTGCAATTACCCACCCCACTCGAGAGTACTCAATACCATGAAACAAAGGTTCGGTAAATCTCAATTTTAAATCGCCAATTGTAACCTGCTTACCATCTATAAAGGAAATCTTAATTTTGTCACAACTAAATTCTTTAAACCATGGATTACTTATCCAGACATTAATTCTTGACTCAAACCACTTACGTCCCTTTTCAAGTAGCTCTTGCCTTCTCTTATTATAATCGCCTAAATCAAGATTCAAAGCTTCATGGTAATTCTCAACGTAGTCTATAAAGGTCTTTTCACGTGGATCTACTAGATATTTCTCTACATCATCGGAAACTATATATCTAATTATTTGATTTAGGAATAGAAAGGCGCGGTTCCTCTGACTATCATTTATATATTTATTCGGATTTTTGATAAAGAGATGTTTACCATAATATTTCACTATATCGGCATCTTGCCAAAAGTAATGGTCATGATGATAATGAGTAATTACGACATTATTTGCCTTAGATAAGTATTCAGTTATCAAATTACGAGCTTCAGACCAACATTTAGTCTTAAACTCTTTATCCGCAGGATATCCTGGTTGCATTTTAGCAACTCCAGGATCTATTAAAATTGAAGCCCCTCCAGCTTCAATGAAAATTGAGAATGACTTTGCTCCCAGAGAATCTGCCCAAATTGGCCTGAACTTTATCATCAAAAATAAAATTACCAGCACTTTTACTAATGTAACTAACAAAGTTTTTAATTAAGTTTTATTAGAGAGGAATATTTCCATGTTTCCTAAACTCTTCAAGCTTGAGTTCATATTTTATCATTAGCATTTTTAGCGCTGAAATTATTTTTCTTCTAGTTTGACTAGGCTCTATTATCTTATCTATATATCCTCTTGAAGCGGCTATGTACGGATTAGAATACTTCTCTCTATACTCAGAAAGTAATTTTCTATACATTTCCTCCTTATTTTCAGCTTTTTCAAGCTCTCTTCTATATAGGATGTCAACTGCCGCCTTATCCTCTAAAACAGCAATTTCAGCTGTTGGCCAAGCAAATACTAAATCGGCACCTAGATGTTTACTTCCCATAGCTATGTATCCTCCTCCAATAGCTCTTCGAAGAATAACCGTTATTTTTGGGATTGTAGATTCTGCGTATGCATACATAACTTTTGCAGTATGCCTTATGACCCCTCTACTCGCTTCATTTTTACCAACAACGGGATGAGGAGAATCGACTAGCGTGATGAGAGGAATATTAAATGCGTCACAGAACCTAATAAATCTAGCTACTTTATCTCCAGAGTCTATATTAAGCATTCCAAGGTTAACTGCTGGGTTATTAGCTACGATACCTACAACCCAACCATCTAGCCTAGCAAATCCGGCAACTACGCTTTTACCGAAGAACTCTTGAACCTCAAGAAAACTATCCTTATCAAAAATTATGTTTATAACATCATGGATATCATATGTCTCATCTGAATCTACAGGTACATAATCCATTACCTCAGGTACATCATACTCTCCTGTTGAACTTGTTTTTGGCGGTAACTCCACATTATTTGACGGAAGATATGATAAAAGCTTTCTGACAAACATAAATGCTTCATCCTCAGTATCAACTATGAAGTGCGCTGTACCACTTTTTTCAGCATGCATTATAGCTCCACCAAGATCATCAGGAGAAACGTCCTCGCCCAACATTGACTTTACTACACTTGGGCCGGTTGTAAATAGATACCCAATACCCTTGACCATAATTATAAAATCTTGAAGTGCAGGCGAGTATGCTGCTATGCCAGCTCCAGGACCAACTATAACAGCAATTTGTGGAATAACTCCTGAAGCGATAACGTTTCTACGTAAAATTTCACCAGCAGCCGCTAGAGCATCAACACCCTCTTGTATTCTAGCGCCTCCAGAATCAATTAGCCCTATAATTGGACAACCAGTTTTTACAGCTAGCTCAATACACTTAGCAATTTTCTTACCATGCATCTCTCCAAGACTTCCACCTAGTATAGTAGCATCTTGAGCATAGACAAATATTCCCCTCTCATTAATTGTTCCATAACCAGTTACAACTCCATCACTATAAAACTCACTAAATTCTGGGACTCTAGAAGTGATCAATTGATCAAACTCAACAAAACTATCCTTATCTAATAGCTTTTCAATTCTCTCTCTAGCAGTGTACTTCCCCTTCTTATGCTGCTTCTCAGTTTTCTCTATACCACCGCCTAACTCTGCCTTTTTAATTTTCTCTCTAAGCTCACGAATTTTCTCATCATAGCTAGCCATAGTGTCACCTAAGAAGCTACCGACAAATAATAATCTGAGCTTTCAGAAAATATATGGTTGGTTATTACTTTCTAATTCTTTTAAACCAATTCTGTTTAATCTCAACTATAGATTTTCCACTTAGAGTTCCACCAGACTTCACAATTCTACTAAGCTCCTTTTCTAATTCAAGCTCTGTAAAAATACCCATCTCGATTAGCTTTTGATTCGCCTCATCTATACTCTTAGAGTATAAAATTTTATCTGCAATGGAACTTAACTTAAATACAGTATCTGTCTTTAGTAAAAACACTATTGTTGAAATTACGTCTATATAGATGATCCTACTTCCTTTTCTAATACGCCTATACCCTAAGTAACCTTTAATAGCATCTGGAATTGTTTTTCCAGCTTCTGTCAATGCCTTAGATAAAATGAGATACATATATTTTAAATCTGAAACTCCAAATCCAAATGCACCTAATAATCCATTTTCCTTAGCTACTAAGCTTATTCTCTTCAGGATATACCTGCGTGGTAGTTCTCCATCAGCACCTATTGATGCAATAGCTACTAAGGTTTCACAGAGATTATCTTTTTCAATGCGATATAGTGCTGATAATGTTATTTGATCAGCTAGTGGACTCCATAGCTCCTTCTCAAATCCCTCAGCAATAATATCTCCACCAACATCAACACCTATAATCACATCTAAGTCGAGATAATCTATTAGCTCCTTAAGCCCTCTATAAAGCCCCTCAACACCACTATTTAGTTCACATATGAATATAGGCTCATTAATAGCTTGAGAAACATTAACTGCCTGAAAAACCACCTTTTGCCCACCTCGAACAGCAAAGCAATCACCATTCACCTCAGCGCTATATTCACCAATTTGCCTAGCACAATGCACCTCCCTTATAGAAATTGGCCCTGGAGCTGGATCAACAACAAACCTCTCCCAAGGAGCTGCAGCTATAAAAGTTTTATAGCCAAGACACCTTAGCTTTAATGCTATAAATGTAGCTGTAACTACATCTCCTCCGCCGCCACCACCAAAAACTAGTACCCTTAGCCCTTTCTCACAAAAAATGTCCATATAAATCCAAAGTACTACAAAGATATTTAATGTTATTTTCTAACTAACCTAGCTACGACCTCAATATGAGGCGTATGCGGAAACATATCAATCGGATATATAGGGTCTTCAATAGAATAACTCTCACACAACCATGAAATATCACGCATCATAGTATCTGGATTACAAGAAACATAGATTATTTCTTTAGGAGACATTCTCAGTATACTATTAACAACTTTCCTTGCCATACCAGGTCTTGGTGGGTCAATGATTACAGTATCGATCTCCCTATCCTCATATAAATTAACTACATCTTCAACTCTACTAGCTACATAATTTACATTAGAAACTCCGTTCCATTTAAGCGAAATTTTTCCAGAGTTTACTGCTGATTCCTCAACTTCAATTCCAGTAACATTATCATACATATCAGATAGGAATACGCTAAATAACCCAACACCAGAGTATAAATCAAGAAGATCTCTTCCACCACTAGCTAATTTTCGTACTAACTTGGCTAAAGTGATTGTTTGGAATGAATTTGTCTGGAAGAAGGCATTTGGATGAACATGAAAAGTATAGCTCTCTATCTTCTCGGTAAGATGATCTTTACCCCATATGAACCTTAAGTCTTTAGCTACGGAAACGTCAGTTATAGTTGGATTTATTCCCCATACAAAACTAGTTATTAGGTTTTTAGATGTTAGTTTATTAACAAGCTCATCTAGGTATTTAAATTGCTTGCTCCAAGTAATGTAATTAACCATTCTATCTCCAGTAAATTTACCTTCTCGAATAACTACATATCTCAGAAAACCTTCGTGCTTAAAGAGATCCCATCCAGGGACTTTATACTCAGACATGAAATCTCTAGTTTCCTGCATTATTTTTGTAGATTCTTCAGACATTAAGTAGCACTCTGTTAAATCTAGTATCTTACTCCAGCTACCATACTCCTTAAGACCAACCTTACCATCATATGAGATAGCGTAGTCCATCCTATTACGGTAATACCAAATCTTTG
>CAYTHX010000010.1:0-55715 GCA_964437705.1 uncultured Nitrososphaeria archaeon | reverse complement strand
CATACTCTTCTAAGTGGTTTAACCGTTTCTTTGCAGTTTTAATTAATATTAGGCTAATGTCTAATCCAATAATATAACTATGGTTGTTCCGATGTCTCATGATTTCATTAATTACAGCGCCAGTCCCTGTTCCAACATCAATGATAAGACAATCATTATAATCTATGTACTTTACCATTAGGTATCTTAGTAATTTGGGCATGCCAAATCCAACTAGATTAGAACCAAATTCATAATATGGTAGTGTAAGCTCTATGCTTTCAATGATACTATGCCATTGCTTAAAGTCCTTTTTCAGCATCTCTTCATAAAAATTCCTTAAATTTTCACAAATTTATAGGAATATATTCTCATTTAGTTAACGTCTCTTGCCTTAAAAAAATAGTTTGGGGATCAGTAGAACATCTCTACTTCTTTATCTGCACATGCTTTAACCCACTTTGGTACTGGCGGTACTTCTTTATCTTCAGGCTCTACTTTTAGCTCTATAAATGCTGGCCCCTCTTCCCGAAATACTCTCTTAAATATTTCGTTAAGGTCATGTAGGCTATTTACGCTATAAGCTGGTATCCTATAACCCTCAGCTATTTTACAATAATCTACCTCACAGAAGTCTGTTGAAAAGTATTTAGCTTTATATTTGAAGTGGAGTGTAGCTCTTATCCATCCAAAGCTCCTATTATTATATAGGAATATCTTTATGTTTGCATTAATTCTTCTTACTGTCTCGAATTCACCCGCTACAAACCCGAAGCTTCCATCACCCATTAAAGTTACAATTGTATGATCTGGTTTTGCCATATAAGCGCCTACAGAAGCTGGAAGAGAATAACCTAAAGATCCCATAGAGTAGTTAAAGATTAGGGATCTCCCTGGCTTTCTAACTGGCCAGAATGCTGATGTATATATAGCGCTTACACCAGCATCAGCAACAATTATATGCTTCTCTGGTATATAGTTTTCTAAAGCTTTAAGTATCTTGAGTGGATGTAGAGATTTAATTTTCTGAAGCTTCTCCTTCAGTTCTGTATTGTATTTTTCTCGTAGTTCAGATATCGTCTTAACCCATAGTGATCTTGCTGTATTATCATAGGTTTTCTCTTTAGCTAGTTTAATCATTAGCTTAAGTGTAGCTTTTGCATCACCTATCATAATAACACATGTTTTGTATACATTTCCAGCTTCTACCTCACTAACATCTAGATGGATTATATTTTTACCGTTATATGGTGATGGTAATGTCCAGTTATCGGTAGCTGCAGAATCTGTATTACAGCCAATATAGAATATGGTATCTGCCTCATCCACAATTTTATTTGAGAAGCTTGTTCCCCCTCTACTTCCAATAACACCTATAGATAGTGGGTGATCAGAGTTTATGACCCCCTTCCCTGTAATTGTTGTTCCTATGGGGATTCTTAAAAGCTCAGCAAGTTTTATAACTTCATCCCAAGCCTGTGACAACAAAACCCCTTGACCACAGATTATTAACGGCTTTTCTGACTGTAGTAGAAGATCTGTTGCTTCCATCACTTTTTCAGCTTCAGCTGTAAATCTATGACCAGGGTATCTAACGAAATCTTTTTGAGCATATATATCTCTCAAATTAACGTCTTGCTCAAGGATATCCATAGGTATCCTTATATGAACAGGTCCAGGTTTACCGGTAGTCGCGATTCGAAATGCTCTTCTGATTATATATGGAATTTCTTCACTTTTAGTTATTGTATGTGTTTCCTTAGTAACTCCGGAAAATAGTGAAGATTGATTAAAGCCTGTCAACATATTCTTTTTCTCCATATGTAGTGGAACGTCTGTTGTTATCGCAATCAGCGGAATAGACGCCTTATATGCCTCTACAATAGCGGGTAATATATGTGCGGCACCTGCACTTGGTGCTTCTACAATCCCCGGCTTAAAGCTTACTCTTGCGTATCCGTCAGCCATATATGCTGCAGAACGTTCATCCCTAGCCATAATATGCTTTATATCAGGATAATTTAGCCACTCAACATATATGGGGAGAGTAGTTTCTCCAGGCAATCCAAATACGCAATCTACCTCATACTCTTTTAGCATCTCCAAAAATACTTTTGCGGCTTTCATATCATCACCTACCCTACATAATATTTAGGGGGATACTTCGTAAAGAAATCCTCTTTAACGACTGCTTTGTAGATAAATTCTACAAAACTTACAAAGTCAAAAATTGGTATTTTCAATTCTTTCTGTACGTAAAAGCTGAATGGAGATAAATTATGACATTCAAATACTAATGCCTTAATATCTGGGTATTTTTCAACAAGTTCTTTAGCTGTGAACATAACTTCATCTCTAATTTTATAGATATCTCCCTCCGAAGAATCTTCTAAAATCATTCTTGAAAACTCAGGTTTATCCTCTAAACCCGCTATGGCAATTGGAATATTTTCAATTCCAGCAGCTTTTAAATGCTTTTCGGTTAAGCATTTGGAATTTGCTGTTAATATGCCCACTCTTCCTTGTGTCAATCGGTATACCAATGGCACCATTAGAAGAGAAGATGTAAAGACAGGGATCTTAACCGACTTTGCTAATTCCTCTTGGAATAATATTGTAAATCCACAGCTGGTGGTGATAGCTCTTACCCCTTCCTCTTCAAGTTCCTTAGCAGCTTTTATAAATAATTCAATAACGTTTCGCTCCAGTCTTAACACTATGTTTCCTATATTTGCACCTTTAATCACCTTAAATCTTACAGGGAAGCGATATGTATGTGCATTTCCAACATCACCGACAACGCGTGGGAATTTGGTTTCAAGTAGTAATATTCCTATGACTGGACCATAGAAATGCCTTCCGCCAATAAGTTTACACATTTTAACACCAAAAATAAAATATTTAATTGCTAAACAATAAATAAAATTAGTCAGAAAAATTAAAATGGATGAAAGCATATGAGAAAATTTTTCTTTAATAATAAGCAGTTTTATGCGCATGACGATGAAGTCATTGCATCAGCACTTATTAGAAATGGAGTGTACAAGTTTGGAAGTAGTATAAAATTTAGGAGACCAAGAGGGATATTCTGTGGATGTGGATATTGTTTTAGATGCTTAGTCTCTGCGGACGGGGCTCCTTATGTCAGAGCCTGTATAACGGAAGTTCGGGAGAATATGAATATTGTTAGTCGAGGAGGGAGAGAGTTGCAAGATCATCTATTCAGACTGGTATATAAATTGATTCCTAATTCTGCATCTTCCATATTTCTACATAAAAATATAGTTTCATCACACTGGTTCTCAGTAAGATTTAATGAAGTTTTGGCTAATTTAGTGAATGTAGCAGATATTATGAAATTTAAGGAAAAAGAGAATATAAAAGTTCAGAAATTTAGTGTAACATCACAAGTTGCAATTATCGGTGGTGGTTTGAGTGGCTTAACAACAGCGCTAGAACTATCGGAAAAAGGTGTACAGTGTGTATTAATCGACCAATATAAAGTTGGAGGGATCCTAAGAAGATTTTATTATAGTGACGAAATATCCTCAATATACCACTATTCTACTGAAAAACTAGCAGAATATCTCAAGAAGAAATGTGAAGAAAATGGTGTTGTAATACTAGAGAATACAGCAGTTTTCTATGTAGACCATAATTCTCGAATAATTTATGCAGGAAATAACAAAGGAGTATGGAGAATAAAATATGATAAGTTAGTAATTGCTACGGGAAGGTATGAACTTCCTCGCCTTATAGAGAATAATGATCTCCCCGGAGTAGTTAATGGAGATGGATTTCTAAGAATAATTAATGATTGGAAAATAAAATTAGGTGGTGAAATTATCGTAATAGCACCACCCGATGATCCATATTCGAAATATAAATATGAATTAATTCTTAGAGCACTAGACGAGAATAATCTCGATTACAAAGTTTTGAATATTCATGACCTGGTTGGTATTAAGCCTGGTAGAGACAAGGTTAAAGGAGTATACTATAGGGAAAAAGATGAAAAAGTGTATAGAGATTGTGAATTAGTAGTTTCTATAGGTAAGACTATAGTTTCGTATGAAGTACCTAGGCTACTAGGATTTGAATTAACTGATGATAACATACTATCTCATAAAAACGGAGTTTTAGATAAGGACATTTTTATCGTTGGTAATTTGTTGTCAAGAGGATATATTAATGATATTGAAGAAACAAATAAAGTAATTGGAGAAATTATGAGAATTCTTCGGTAGTTGTAGGTGATAAATCATGAAAAGTACGAAGCTAAATAAGATAATTGTGTGTGCATGCATGGATGTTACATTAGATGAGATACTTAGGTTGATTGAGAAAGGCTATACCGATATAGAATCCATTAAGAGGTATACTGGATTAGGTATGGGGCACTGCCAAGGTCGAATGTGTATACCGATACTAATGGATATATTAAGAGAAATGGGTTATAAAGATGTAAAGTTAATGACTCAGAGACCCCCAATCCTACCTACTAAGTTAAAATATTTTGCAGAGGTTTCAGAATGACATATGAATTTTTTATTATAGGCGGGGGTATTCATGGCTTAGCAATAGGATATGAACTTATAAAGAAGGGATATAAGGTTGCATTAGCTGAGGCAAAGTATATAGGATATGGAAGTTCTGGAAGATGCTTTGGAGGAATTAGAACACTTCACGATAACGAGGATGATACTATACTGGCCAAAATATCAAGAAATATTTGGGTCAAGTTAACACATGAGTTAAGACACAATCTTCTCATTAGAAAAACACCATATATCTTTCTGATACCACATAATAAGGAGAAGATTTCTAAGATGGAAAAAATGCTTTCACTCGCCAGGAAATATAATATATCTGCGAAAGTATTCACGCCTACTAATTTAGAAATTCCATTTCTTACTTGTAAGGGAATTTATTTTGCAGTTGTACATCAGGAGGCGTTATCAGCACATCCACATTATGTTCTTGAAGCATATAAGGAAGAAGCTTTAAAACACGGATTAGAACTATATACCTATACAAAAATTACGGATATAAAAAAGCAAAATAATATTTTCCGACTTATATCAGATTCAAAGAAGCAGTTTAAAGCAGACAACATAATTATTACCGCAGGTTCTGGAAGTCAAAAATTATTAAACATACTAGGTTATGATTATAAATTTAGGATTATAAAGAGAGAAGCTATAGTTACTGAACCTATAAAGAAGATAATTCAGAGTGTGATAGTTGCTCCAGAGATTGCTATTACCCAGACAGCAAGAGGCGAGATTTTAGCTGATTATTATGGCGTTGATATATATACTACACCAGATGATTTATCAATCTCAATTAACTCGATCAAGATAATAGCTAAGAGATTACTCGATCTCTTTCCAAAATTATCTAATCTATGTGTTATAAGAGGATGGGCAGGTCATTATGTCGCATCTCCGGATAGAAAGCCTATAATTGGGGGAATAAATGATATTTATTTATCAGTCGGGTGGGAACATCATGGATTTATGTTAGCGCCAGCAGTTTCAAGATTACTTACGAAGCTAATATTATATAACAAAGTAGATAAGGTTTTAGAACCATATTTACCAACAAGATTTAACAAAAATTATTAGTATAGAGGTATAGAAAGTATAGTCTGCAGTTAATAAATATTTCTGGAAATTTTTATACCATGTCAATAAAATTATTAATATTAGTTATGAAATTAAGTGATAAAACTAAAGAATTCCCTCAAATTACATTTAGTAAAATAAATCTTTTTGCACTAATATTCTTAGTGTTTCTATTTATTCTTCCTCTTGGTCTTAGCATGTATATGACTCATATACTTATCATATGCATGATATATATTATACTAGCCAGTAGTTGGAATTTATTAGCTGGATATACAGGACTATTTTCCTTAGCGCATAATACTTTTGCATCAATAGCGGCGTATACCTCGGCTCTAATTGCTGTAAATACTGGCTTACACCCGGCGATAGCAATTCCGATAGGGGTAGCTGTCGCAACATTAACTAGTTATTTAATAGGAGTTTTAACATTAAGAATGAGAGTTATATATTTAGCGTTAGCTACGTGGGCATTTGCTGGCTCATATGAGATCTTTATTAGAATGGCGTATAGATGGACGCGTGGGGATTTAGGCTTACCTACACCCAGATTAATTGAGACTAATGCTAATATTTACTATTATTACTTAGCGTTAATCTTAACTATATTATCACTATTTGCGATTTATAAGTTAGTTAACTCAAGAATTGGTTTATATATTCGAGCTATGAGAGATGATGAGGTAGCGGCAGCATGTATGGGTGTTAATATTTATAAGTGGAGAAAGAATATCTTTGCGATTGCAGGCTTTTTTGCTGGATTGGCAGGAGCCTTCAGAGTACACTATATAGGTTTAGCAAGTCCTGTGACGGCTCAATTTGACGAGATGAGCATTATTATTATAATGACAATATTAGGCGGATATGGAACATTTATTGGACCGATTATTGGAGCCCCCATAGTGGAAATCGTAATGGAAGTTCTGCGTGCATATGAATATTTAAGAATGATAATTTTCGCCGTAATAGTAATACTTATTGTGCTCTTCTTTAGAGGAGGTATTCATGGATTCCTACAGACTACATGGAGAAAATATTTTTTAATAAAGAAAATTAAAAATTTGAATAAAAAAACTTAATATTCTACATAACATTAATATTTTTGATGACTACTAGACGAGATGTACTTAAGTTAGTAGCTACAGGTGTTATTTGCCTTGGAGTAGGGTATGGTCTTGGCTACTTAACTGCTCCACGTCCTTCTCCTTCTCCTGAAGCTGCTAAAACGCCAATTAAAATTGGAGTTATCTGCCCCCTCTCTCCACCAGGAGACTATGGTGCTGGCGCTTTAATTAGAAGAGGAGCATTACTAGCAAAGGAATATATAAACAAAGAGATAGGTGGTCTTTTGGGTAGATACGTTGATATAGTTATTGATGATAGCTCCGGTGTTCCAGAGAAAGGTGTAGCAGCCGCTGAGAGGTTAATAACGCAGGAAAAGGTAGTAGGCATTACAGGTTTATATCATAGTTCTGTTGCATTAGCTGTTCAGGATGTATGTGAAAGGCATCATGTACCTATGATTACAATGCAAGCGGCGGCAGCGAAAATCACAGAGAGACATTATAGATATACGTTTAGAGCACATGCTATCAACCCAGATAGAAATAAGGTAATTCTTAATTGGGCAAAATCTAAAGGTTGGAAGAGAATTGCTGTAATAGCTGAAGATACAGACTATGGTGTAGGCATTGTCGATAACATAAAGAAGATTGCTCCTGAGATGATTCCTGGTAGTGAAATTTTGGACATTATTTTCCCGAGAACGGTTACTGATTTAACTCCTCAGCTATTAGAAATTAAAGATTGGGGTCCAGATTTAGTATATAATGTTGGTGTAGGTGCCGCAGCTTATTTAATTATAGAACAAGCATATGACATTGGTCTTTTCCCGAGTACACCTATGATTGGAAGCTATGATTTCCCATTAAAACCTGACTTCTGGGAGTCAGTTGGTGAAAAAGGTGTAGGAATATACTTTATATCATATTATCATCCACAGATGGAAATGACGGATTTAGGTAAATGGGCGTTTAATAGATATAAAGAGCTATATAACGAGCTACCTGTCTATTCAACATTAAACGAGTTTGGAGTTGTTTTAATTTTAGCACAAGCAATTGAGCAAGCAGGTTCAGATGATCCCGAAGCTATTACAGACGCATTAATAAAGGGTACATTTGTATCATGGAATAGTGATAAGGTTACTTTCCCTGAGGGAGAGGGGATTTACTGGCATCAGTTCTCCATTCCAATGTTAATCCTACAGTTCACAGAGAAGGGTCAAGGAATCACAGAAGCTAGGATAGAGTATTCAGGATAGATGATTAGTTATGGACCTGTATTACCTATCCCAATTTATTTTTTTAGGTATTATAATTGGCATTACTTATTGTCTAATGGCTATTGGTATTACCTTTATTTATAGTATTATGAAGATGATTAATTGGTCTATGGGAGAAGCTTACATGATAGGTAGCTATATTCAGTATTTCCTTTTGCTCTACTTAATTCCACCCGAATACTGGTATATAGGTGTAGTCATCTCCATAATTATAATGTTCATAATAGGATGTTTACTCGAACTTGGCTTACTTAAGCGCATGTTTATAAGAGTATTAGAGAGAAGAGATGAATATATAACTGTTATGACGTTGGCTTGGGTTATTTTGTTTAGGAATATAATGGCATCTCTTTATGGTCCATACGTATACTCTACCCCCGAGTACTTTTCACGAGTAACTATAGGTACATTACCGATTAGTGGAAGTAGATTTATGGCGTGTATAGGTACAGTAGTTATCTTAGCGATATTCTGGTATGTAATAAAGTATACTTGGATCGGTAGAGCTTTTAGAGCAGTAGCGCAAAATAGGTTGGGAGCATATATTGTTGGTATAAACTCACATAGAATAGATACTATTGCATTTGGCATTGGTACTGCATTAGCAGGTGCTGCTGGAGCTTTATTGGCTCCAGTATACTTAGTTTATCCGACAAACGGCTCAATTGCAACTATGAAAGGATTTGAAATAATTGTCATTGGTGGCCTAGGTTCAATAGCAGGAAGTGTGATTGCAGGGATACTGCTTGGAATAGTTGAAATTATATGTTCAGCACTAATAAGTACATCCTATCGTGATATATATGGCTTCGTATTTCTGCTATTAGTACTTGCTATTAAGCCAACTGGATTCTTCGGAGAAGAGGAAAGATTAGCGTAAAAATTAGTAGCCGATTAATGTAGCTTGCACTATTTCCTTTATATGCTCTCGGAAATAATCTCCAGGTCCATCTAGTTTTATTCTACCTAGTTCTAATAGGTATACGTGGTCAGCAATATTTACAGCTTGTAATATATTTTGATCCACAAGTAGGATTGTTATATCTTGCTCTGTTAGGTTTCTTATAACCTTATATATCTGCTTTACTAGCACGGGCGAAATACCAGCCGAAGGCTCGTCTATTAACATTAGTTGTGGTTCTGTAATAAGTGCTTTAGCAAACTCCAACATTCGTGCTTGTCCACCACTTAACAATGCAGCTCTTAAATTTTTTCTCTCCTCCAGCTCAGGAAATATCTCATATACCCTCTTGATTCTTTCTTTTAAGAGACTTTGATTCTTTCTGTAAATCCACCCACCCATCAGCAGATTTTCCTCTACTGTTAAAAAAGGGAAAATGCTTCTTCCCTGAGGGATGTAGGAGATTCCTAACTTAATTAACTCATAGGGTGGTACATTCAATAGTGACTTACCATTATACCTAATATCACCCTTTTTAGGTGTTAAGATCCGGAAGATTGTTTTTAGTAATGTAGATTTACCAGCACCATTAGGTCCAATAACTACAGTTACAGAATTTTTCTTAACGTTTAACGATACGTCAATTAGTATATCTATATCCTCATAATACCCCACAGTTATATCGTCAACCTCCAAAATATTTTCTGGCAAAACCTATCACCCTCCTAGATACGCTTCCAGAACTCTTTCATCTCCTCTAACCTCTACAGGCTCACCTTCACAGAGAACTCTTCCCTCAAATAGCACACTTACATAGCTACATAAGTTAAAAACTGACGTAATATCATGAGAAACCACTAAAAATGTCATATTATCAGAGTTATTTAGCTGCTTAATAACGTTGATCATTTTTTCCTTGATCTGTGGATGCACTCCAGCAAACGGCTCGTCTAATAGCATTAGTCTAGGCCTAAGCATAAGAGCACGCGCAAATTCTAGTAATTTTTGCTGACCACCAGATAAATTTTTAGCTAGTTCGTCTTTTAGCCTATATAAACCAACTATCTCTAATGCTTCCCTAGCCGCTTCATTTATATCTTGATCCCTATATATCTTTCTATTTGTATATGCTGGAACCAGTAAGTTCTCCCATACAGTTAAGTTCTTAAATACTTTAATTATTTGGAAAACTCTACCGATACCTCTCTTAGCAACTTCGTATGGAGGAAGATTATGTATAGGTTTATTTTCAAAATATATCTCTCCCTTCGTAACTTTGTAAATCCCATTAATAACATTTAAAAGTGTGGTTTTTCCAGATCCATTGGGACCAATTAATCCTCTGATTTCTCCCTTGTCTACTTTTAGTATAACACCATTTAATGCCTTAATACCACCAAAAAATTTATATACTTCTCTAACATCAAGTAACATACTATTTCACTAAATAATTTTAGTTCCTACAGTAAATTAAAGATTATGGTTTTTCTTTAGGAAAAAATCTTTACATGATCTTCCTCGACCAGTATAGAACTGGATTAACTTCATAGTGTATCTTTTTGTTGCTAATAAACCTTCTTGAGCAAGGGCTGATAACTCCAGTGTTCTTTAATACTGCTATGAACTCATTTGGCTCTATTCTATACTTCATAGCTATTCCACTAATTGATTCTGCATCTATCATATACTCATTTCTTAACGCCCAGTCTAAAACTTCATCAATAGCTCTAATATAGCATTCTAAATTCTGAATTCCTTGATCTAAGAGACATTGTCTCAAACTCCTATTAACACTCCACTTCTCACTTTCAATAATATCCTTAACCAGGTATCTGGTAATTAGTGGCATCTCGAACCTTTCTCTCTTCTTTAATATTAGTTGTCTTGCATCCCAAGATACGCTTCTAACGCTCTCAGATATCCTTACTGGTAGTAGAATTCTAGCCTCATACATCGATAAAAGAAAATCATCTATATCCTCCGAGTTTTCTCTAGCTAATTCATCATATGTTACATATCCGAATTCAGCAGCTTTATAAAGAAACTTAGAGTAAATATGAAAATTGCTATCAGGAAACTTTCTTTTTAGAAGATCTTCTAATGTTTTCATAGCTGCCCACAAATATTTAAGTTATATATGATCCATACAATTTTTCTTTTTCAACTTTATCGCTAATAATTCTGCTTACACCCTCTGGATCTATAATTACAAATGTAAACTTTCTCTTACCTTCCTTAGCTTCCTTAATCATCTTCTCCCGCTTATCTCTCTCCTCCTTATCAACTTCAGGGTCATCCTTAAGAATTGATAATACCTCAAGTACTCTATCCAATACTCCCTCTACAGTAGTTATATATCCCTGTGCAGCTGGACCAGGTGTAATCTCGATACCAAGCTCTGGAATCTTTATTGTTGCTGATGAAGCTCTTAAAACAAATATATTTAAATCCTTAGGATTTTCAACTCTTAATGTTAGCTTCTGCGGTCCATGTGATTCTACAGCTCTAACACTACTATATCTATATCCACACTTCATACATCTACCTGTAGAAATTAATATTTTACCGACAAGTGGAATTTCATAGATACTATCTGAAACTTTAAAATCAGAGTCACATCTAGGACACTTCATTGTAAAAGTCCATATAACCTGAATATCTCTCTCCTTATCAGAATTCGACATACCATAATTGAATATAAACGTTAAGCATAAATTTAGTTTTTTAGAATGGAAAATCTAATTGTTGTCGACCTTTTTTCCGGAGCTGGAGGATTCTCAAAAGGATTTCTCTTAGAGGGATTTAAAGTATGCGTTGGTGTAGAAAATTTTAAGCCTATAGCAAAAACTTTTATTGAAAATTTTCCTGATGCTATAGGTGATTTACCAAGCCCATTTGAGGAGCACAACATACCAGATCATAAGGTATTCTCTATACCGAAATCTAAGTTAAAAGAAATTTCTAGGTTAAAGCGGGATGAAGCTTTAATTCACTTTAAAGGTGCAGATGGAAAAACATATACGAATTGGGTTAGGCTTCACCCATATAAGCTTCCCCGTCAATTCATGGTAAATCAAGATTTATTCATCCATTTGAGGATAGACTACTAACTGTTAGAGAGCAAGCTAGATTAATGGGATTTCCAGATAACCACATTTTTTGTGGTGGGAGAGAGGTACAGTAGCAGTTCCAGTTCCACTAGCTAAAGCTATAGCTAAGGAAGTCAAAAAATATTTACTGGAGAAAGAACTAATAGGGTAATTAACTAGCCCTATAACCACTGGTCTAGAGGTACACCCTTTTCTTCTCTCTTCTTTTCACTCTTTACTCCGTGGGCTCTTGCCATATGCACTTTTAGCCCACGTTCATCTTTAAATATTTTTCCACATACTGGACATGTACTCATACCAATAATATGATTAAAATATGAAAAAATAACCTTTTCTAACTATATATAGGCAAGTAGCGTAGAACATTTATTTGGGTATTTAGAGTTGACAGGTCCTGCTGAGGGTAAAATACCAATTAGAGGTATTGTAGAATTAATAGATGACTCAACACATAGATTAGAGTGTAATATCTACCTTCATGTAAAGGGATATTCTCTAGCGAGAGTAACCCATATAGACCTTGAACATCCGATTCTAAATGAGATTATTAAACCTAAGAAGGCACTATATTTACCATTTAAAATAAGAAACTCGAGAATTATAGTCTTCTTCAAAGAACCTATTCACATAAGTAATCCAGGGATCATAGTTAGAAAGATTTCTATTTATTGTCCTGAGCTAGCTAGCGCATTAGGTGAGGGAGAGTCCTCATTTGTATATGTAGGAGGTAAGGTTGGAGGAATATTCCTTGGATTCAAAAAAGTATTTGTTAGGAGACTGGAAAGTTTAGCTAAGAGGTTAGGCGTTGAGCCACGATAATAGAGTGTTGATATCAGCTACCGCTGATTCTTCATCGAACTCTCAGCGCTCAGTTAGTTCATCATTCCAAAAATATCTTAATTACATAGTTTAAAAATTTCATTTAGGGTATCTTCAACATTCTCCTCTCTTGCTCTTTTAATAAGGTAACTATGGTCTATGTTATCTTTCTGTGCATAATATATCATAGCCGCTCTCTCAAAATCTATACCGACGTTCCAGAATTTTGCTGATGCAAGGGAGGATATAATTATCTCTTCAGGTGGAATTATGTAAACGTAAAAATTGTCTATACTTATTTTCCATTTTATAGGCTTCATAGGCCTATCATATATTGTTCCAACGATATCTATAGCTTTTTCAGCTAACTCTCCAAAATCTTGTATATAAACTCTAGCTTCACGTACATACCCGATTCTCTCTAAAACCTCACAAACAAATTTCTCTGCAAAATTACCCTCCACTATAATATCTACATCAGCAGTTCTATATCCTCTACCAGTATAGATTTCTGCTGCAAATCCTCCAACTATAATTATTCTACCAAGCTTATTCTCCTCAAGAAATGTATTAAGAGATGAAAGAAATACCATAAATTTGCGTGTTTCATCTTGATTCTTTAAAATCGGAGCTACTTTAGATCTGTAAATTGATATATATTTATCTACAAGCTCTCTATAATTTCCTTCTTCATCCATCTAACATTATACCTCCTACAAAAACTAAGCCATAAAAACTTAGATAACTCCATTAATCTTTTTATATCCCTATTTCTCCAACCCTTAGGTCTACCTCTCTCCATACGAATTCTCATTAAAACTCTAAGTACACTAGTCATCAAAAAAGTATGTGAATACCTAGATTAAGTGTTTTTCACATTACTCAATTAGCCACCTTAAATTCTCTTTTATAAATTCTAGACCCTTCTCCTTTGTATATGGTCCATGACCAGGAAGTAAAAACTCAATATCTAACTTAGTTAATTTTTCAATTGATTGTACAAGTTTATTATAGTTTGATGTTGGAAGATCCCATCTCCCGACTCCCTCTAGAAATACGGTGTCACCTGATATTAAGATTTTATATTCCTCATCATATAGACATATGCTTCCTATAGTATGCCCCGGCGTATGAATTACTCTAAATATATAATCACCTATACGGAGCTTATCTCCATCCTTTAATCGTACATCAACCTTAATAGGCTTAACATACTCATACCCAAATACTCCAGTTGGCTCTATAACATATGGATCGCCCTTAATAAGAAATTTAGCGTCAGCATCATGAACTAGTATTTTAGCATCTGGAGAATACTGTTTAAATGCTAAATCACCACCAACATGATCAATATGACAATGAGTATTAACAATGTATCTAATGTCTCTTGGATTTAAACCTACCTTATTCATTTCCCTAAGTATATGATCTATCGACATGCCTAATCCAGTATCAATAATCATTAGCTCATCTACACCGCGAACTATGTAGATATTTGAATCGTGTGAGAGACTTATCAAGCAATATAGGTTATCCCTAATTTCCTCGATTGAACTATATTTAGACCAGAACATTTTAATCAACCATATATTAGAGCATATCTTCTATCAAAAACTATTTATTTTAAACTATTTTTATAGAATTTGATATGTCAGAGGTTGTTAGGAAAATTAAGGCTGAGAATCTGGGATTAATAACTCTATGTGCATTAATGAAGGCTGAAGTAATTGTTTGCCAAAGAGAGGAGAGCTCATGGCAAAAAATCTTCTATATTGATTCGAGATATGTATTTCTATTTTTTGGGTCAAAGTATAGGGCTAAGTTATTTTGAATTATGAAGTCCACTCCTATTATACTAGGGAATGCGAATACCTTTTTATTTCTTCTTGGGCGCTCTAAGAAATATACGCTAGACATTATAAAGGTTACTGGAGACACACCCTCATATCCCTAGCTCTAATTATAATGTTTTTTCATAGAGTAACCTAAAATTGTACATCCACCTATTCCCGTGAAGACCTTTTAGGTTTGCCTAATTTACCTAGGGAGAATCTCCATTTTCTCCAGTCTTTTCACTAATCATAGTCCACTGACACCTACAATTATCTCCACTGAAAGTTGGGATCTTCAATTAAAGAATCACTTTATAGGATGAATTCGGTATAATTAAGATCTAAATAATTACCACTATCAGAAAGAAGCTCAATATATTTAATATCTCTCATTTTCAAGCACCTTAAACATGAAAACACATTACAAATAAAAACATTTTATACCAAAAATAACTTTCAATAATAGATTATGAATAAAAATTATTCATCTTATCTTACGGCGCCTTATAATTCTGACTAATAATTTTGATCTTCTAGCCAATAGCGTAAAATAACTTTCTTTCACTAACTGTCAACAACGGATGTTTAAGCTCAACATAATATTGTAGTAGACTATTTTCATGTAACCTGAGTTTATATATAGCTGATGGAAGTGGACCTTTACCAACATTAGAAGGTGTATACTCAACGATATCGATATCTCCAAATATTAACTTCCACCACCCACCAAGATATATCTTAACCTCAAATACTTCATCTGGACTAACAACCCTAACTTTATATTTATCCTCAACAAGCTCATAGAATAACTTTTCATCATATTTTAATAATTCGTTAATTAGCTTATCTGGCCAACCTAGTTCTCGAGCTTTCTCAACAGCATCAGTCATATAACTCACCAAATGTTTTAGCTATACCAAAATATTAAGTGTAAGACTAGATTCATAGCTAATTATTACTTTATACTGGCGAGAACAATTTCACAATCATCACTACGGAATATAATCGCTTCTCCTATTACATATGAGTATCCAGCTAAGGCAGCTAAAATAGCATCTACAATATGTCTAGAAATATTCTTAGGAATTTCAACTCCCCATTTTTCTTTAATAAAACTTATAATTGTAGATTTTGACTTAATATTACCTTTAAAACCACATGCTCTTAAGGAGCTAGTTGGATGTGTCTCGATAACTCTATATCCCTGCTTACGTAGAGTATTAGCTATAAACATACCTCTAAGAGCTAACTCCCGCATCCACTTAATTGTCGTAGGAAACACTTTATAACCAGCCTTTAAAAGAAGCTTTTCACAGTTTCTAAATCCTCCTTCTCCAAGTGAAAGAGGAGCATCTATTGAAATTAAATCTGGTTTTTTAACTAATACATAACTAATTATTTCGCTATTTACTCGAAAATGTCCATAATCGACAATTTCTCTATTAAGTGATAAAAGTGCATATCCAGAAGGGGAGGTTTCTCTACTTGATAAATCTAACCCTAAAATCATTTTTAGTCAATATAAAAATTTAGGTAATTAAAAATTTATCTTAGGATTGTCATTTTATATATAGATGACCTAAGACCTGCCGACTGACTAGGTAGGGATGATGATTAGGAGGTGTTGGGATTCCTTCTTTCCTAAGCATTAACATTTAAAATAGCTTAGAAGATTATATGTTTAAGAAAATTATTAGGTGTGTCATCTCAGGCTAAAGGCTCATCATAAGATCAGCGTACCGTCTATCTATCATCCAAAAAGAACATCAAGAAATAAGGCCTAATATATAATTATTTTAAGATGATAAGAGGAGGATTCGTGAATTTATGATCGGGTGCCCTTGTTCCGACTAAACTCCACTACTTACCTATCGAATAATGATGTTATACTAATATCCAGATATAAGTATAGCGTCATAACATAACTGAGGAGAGTATTTTGGAATCTTAAATCTATAACCTTTAGTGAAAACTAGGGATATCGATAGCACTTATATTTAAAGCTATGACTGATGCATTAGATAAACTCAATATGTTCTTAAATTATACTTCCATTTTATACATTACTTTAATGGTATTGAGGAGCATGCCTTAAAAATAAAATACTAATTAAAGAATAAATAGAAATAAAAGAAGATTTTTATATTAACCATTTACCATCGCTAATAACCGTTTTTCCATCTACTATAACGGTCGGTTTCTTTATTAATGCATCTATATGTATACCTGCTTTTACCTTTCCTCCAAATGTACTATTATCTCCAAATGCTAGATGAATAGTTCCCATGGCCTTCTCATCCTCGAGAACAATCCCTGAAATCTTTGCTGAAGGATTACATCCTATCCCGAACTCAGCTGGGAAATTAAATGCTTCCCTCCTACCCACATTTCTGAGAATCTCTTCCAGCTTACTAGCATACTTACCCTCAAATTTAATCGCATATCCCTCATGAACTTCAACCCTTATTGGTTCATCTATTATGCCTATTTGAGCAATACTACCGTCAATTACGACTACCCCCTCACCGGTACCTTCAACTGGTGCTACATATACCTCGCCAGCAGGTAAATTCCCCCACTCACCTGGATTTCTATATAAACCTGTATCCACTTCAAATTTTCTACCTTCAACAGTAAATTTTATATCAGTTCCTGATAGATTAGTTATTCTAATTTCACGGGCGTTTTTTAACGCCTTAGCCATATTATCTCCTAATTTAGCCACAATCTCATAATCAACATTCAGAGCTCTCATAACTATTTCCTCAGTTATTCCTGGCATTGTAGCACCTCTAGCCCCATGTTCACAAGCTAATTTCCTAGCTTGGGTATGTGTTAAACTATAGTGAGTGGGTGCGACAAATACATCTACATACTTCCACATTTCAGCTATAGGTTTTGGCGGTTCCTCGCCGCTCCTACTTCTTGGTTTCATAATGGTCATTAGAGATTCTGCACCCATCTCTAGTCCAGCTTCAAAGAAAGCTTCTCCAATTTTATACTTAACTATATCGGTAATTACTAGTAGTATTTCCCCTGATTTCAAGTTGAAACTTTTCTGTAAAACTGTTTTAGCTATTTCCTTCAAAGAAATACCACCTCAATTATAGAGGAATACAAAGATTAATTAAAATATAATAATATACATTCATTCTTAACGGGAGGTATTAGAGATGTCTCTCTATAAGCAAATTTCCGAGGTATGTGATTTACTAGATGATCCAAATATTTCAGGAGATAAACTTGAAAAGATGCTGAGGGATAGAGGCGCAGATTACGTTAGTCTAAGAACTTTAGAAGATGATAAGGGATCAACAGACTTCTTAAAGGTGGTAATTAAGGGTATGAATGATAAAGCTCCTAAAATTGGTATTATTGGAAGATTAGGAGGAGTTGGAGCTAGACCATACCAGTTAGGTCTTGTTTCTGATGCAGACGGTGCTATAGTAGCATTATCATGTGCATTTAAACTATGCGAGATGAAAAAGAGAGGAGACGTATTAGCTGGCGACGCTATAATTACAACTCATGTTACACCTAAAGCTCCGGTTAGGCCGCATAAACCAGTTCCTATGATGGAATCACCTGTGGACATATTTAAGCTACTTAAACTTGAAGTTGATCCTGAAATGGATGGAATATTATCGATAGACGCAACAAAGGCTAATAGAGTTATTAAATCGCTAGATATCGCCATTACACCAACTATTAAGGAGGGTTGGATACTAAAGGTAAGTGATGATCTGTTAGATATCTATTCATGGGTTACTGGACACGAGCCATATGTAGTTCCAATAACTATGCAGGATGTAATTCCATTTAGTACTCCAGTATATCACATTAATAGCATAATACAGCCATGGATATATACTGAGGCGCCAGTAGTCGGTGTTGCCATAACAGCAAAATCAGTGATTCCGGGAAGTGCTACAGGAGTAACTGATATATATGCGTTAGATAAAGCATGTAGGTTTGTTATTGAAGTAGCTAAAGGATTTACAGAAAATAGGATTAAGCTATATGATGAGGAGGAATATAAGAAGATTAGGGAGATTCATGGAGATATTGGAGAAATACTAAGAAGAGGAGCACCATAAAGCAAGCATCACACAAATTTTTATAAAAATTATTTTGGATAATTAGATATATTAGATATATATTGTCATATTAAAATAGGCTTATTAAACAGCTAATAATGTCTATTTATTGGGAAAATTTTGGTGGGGGCATATGAAAGCTAGAAGGGGAGTGTCTAAGTTAGCAGTTGCTGTCATTGTTGTTATAATAGTAATTGCTGGTGTAGCGGTCTATATGTTTACTGCAGCACCGAAGGCTCCAACTAAGCCGTTAACTCTAGTATATGCTACTACTCAAGCTACTATGAGCTTTGATCCGACAGACCACGCTGACGAAACAACTACTATATGTGTAGTAAATACGTATGATCCACTATTTTATCCTCAGAAAGGTAAGCCTCCAAAGCCATGGTTAGTAACTGAGTGGAGTGTTAGTGATGATGGATTGGTTTGGACATTTAAGATCAGGAAAGGTGTTAAGTTTCATAGTGGTCGTGAACTGACAGCTGAAGATGTGGCTTTTTCAATGAATAGAGAACTTACGATTAAAAAGGGTATGTCCTATTTATGGACTGGAATAGTTGATCATGCCGAGGCGGTAGATAAGTATACGGTTAAGTTCTATTTAAAGAAGCCGTACGCCGAGTTACCAGCTACATTAGTACATTTATTTGTTGTTGATAAAGAGGAAGTTATGGCTCACATCAAAAAGCCAGGACCATATGGAGAGTATGGAGATTATGGTAAGGAGTGGTTGTTGGAACATGATGCTGGTTCAGGACCATTTAAAGTAGTGGAGATTAAGAAAGGTGAAAAAATAGTATTTGAAGCTTTTAAGGATTACTGGCATGCTAAGGAGACCTATGGTGGATGGCCTGATAAAGCGCCTGAGAGAGTTGAATATTACGTCTATGGAGAACAATCAACTTTAGTTACAATGTTAAGAGGAGGTAAAGTTGATATTGTTGAGCAATGGTTACCACCAGCCACCTTCGCAGAACTAAAGAAGGAGGCTGGGATAGTTGTAAAGGAAGATCCTGACGTAAAGTTATTCTTCGTGTCTATGCATAATCAGAAACCACCATTTGATGATGTATGGGTGCGTAGAGCAGTTTCATATGTAGTTAACTATACTGAGATTATTAATACAGTATTCCTTGGCGGTGTTCAAGCTGTAGGTCCAGTTCCACTAGCAGCTCCAGGTCATAATGATGAATTAACACCATACGAGACCAATTTGGAAAAAGCAATTGACTGCCTAAAGAAGTCTAAGTATTGGGATAAGTTTAGAACTGGGGAAGGCTTTACAGTAACCTATATGTACGTCTCAGGACTTGAATCTGAACGTATGGTTGGTGAATTATTAAAGAAGTATCTTGCGCAATTAAACATTACTGTTGAATTTAAGCCTGAGAAATGGGCTACAATGTGTGAGCTGATGGCAAGCCCAGAAACTTGCCCACATATGGTTGCCATCTTCCATACATTAAAGTATCCGTCTCCAGACTGCCATACATATCTAATGTTCCACTCAACAGCATGGGGTACGTTTATGAGTTGTATGTTCTACAAGAATACACAAGTTGATAACTTATTAGATCAAGCAAGAGCAACTCCAGATCAAGCTCAAAGATATCAACTATATAGACAAGTACAAAAGATAGTTTACGAGGAAGCCGCAGCACTATTCCTAATTAACCCATTACATAGAATAGCATATAGGGACTGGGTTAAAAACTATGAGTATATAGGACTACTAGGTTATGACTTGAACTTTTACTACTTAAGATTGGAGGGTAAACCAACTGGATGAAATTTAGAGATTACCTCATTAGACGTAGCCTACAGATAATCCCGACATTGATAGGATTATCCATCCTTATTTTTTATATTACTCGTGTAATGCCGGGAGATCCTATCAGATTATATTTAGGTTTAGAAGCTACAAAAGAGCAAGTTGAATATTATAGGAGACTATTTGGACTAGATAAACCTCTATATATTCAATATATAGATTACTGGGTAAGCTTATTTACAGGCAAAGCCACACTAGTTAGCTTATATACTGGTCGTAGTGTAGTTGTTGATATTGTCAGTTATCTCCCAACTACCTTAGAGCTAATTATCGTTTCGATGATCTTCTCTTCAATAATTGGGATTGCATTAGGGGTTATATGTGCAATTTATAAAAATAAGTTTATTGATAACATTCTTAGAGTTACAGCTATAGCTGGGGTTTCCTTTCCTAGATTTTGGATTGGGTTAATACTTCAATTAATTATAGGTTATTATTTAGGAATTTTACCGATAGCAGGACACTATACACCTAGAACAACAGTTACTGGTTTTGTGTTGCTTGATAGCTTGATTACGGGAGATATAGCTTCATTTTTCGAATGTATTAAGTATATGATTTTACCTGTTATTACACTGTCATTTTCACCAATTGCACAAATAATGAGAATTGTGAGAGCCAGCGTTATTGAGGAAATTAGCAAGCCATATGTAGCTACATTAAGGGCCCATGGTTTCCCAGAAAATTTACTATATTATAAGTATTTGTTAAGGCAAGCCTTAGTTGTAGCTATTACAATAATTGGTATGTTATTTGGTTTCTTTGTATATGGTGGATTTGAAGTTGAAATCGTGTTTGGCTGGCCTGGCTTAGCATGGTATACTGTACAAACAGCATTGTATAAGGATTTTAATGGGCTAGTAGCTGCTGTTATGATTATTGGAATTATAATGGTAGTAGTTAATTATGTTGTTGACGTAGTATATAGCTATTTAGATCCGAGAATTAGGATTAAAATGATGGAGGCTAAATAAATGAGAATATTTAGGCTTAAAGTACCTCCACAAATCGAGTTTAGAAAAAGAGATATGTATGTTATGGCACTTAAGATTAGGCGTAGTCCTACAACACTGTTAGGATTAATTATGGTCGCCGGAGTAATATTTATTACAGCATTTGGAGATTTTATGGCACCATACCCTCAAGACTATTCTGCAATACATCCTCAAATAACCTTCTTACCTCCCTGTCCAGAACATATATTTGGAACTGATGAGTTAGGTAGAGATGTATTTAGTAGGGTGATCTTAGGAGCTAAAGTTTCAGTTGTTGTTGGAATTAGTGTAGTATTACTTTCGGTAATAATTGGTACACCGATAGGTTTATTAGCTGGGTATATTGGCGGTAAAATCGAAACTATTATAATGAGGATAACGGATATATTCCTATCTATCCCTTCTATCGTGTTAGCCTTAGCAGTTAGTGCAATTCTAGCCCCCACACTTGAAAACGCTGTATTAGCTCTAACTATCGGTTGGTGGGCATGGTATTCCCGCTTAGGCTATAGTTTAGCTGTAACCCTGAAAAATAACGATTATATATTGGCATTGAAGGGGATGGGTGCAAGTAGTTGGTATATTATAGTTAAGGAAATGATGCCAAACGTAATACCAATATTAGCTGTCAAAGCAACCTTAGATGTAGGATATGCGATATTAGCTGAGGCTATATTAGGATTTTTAGGATTTGGAGTTAAACCGCCAACGCCAGAATGGGGGACAATGTTAAGTCAAGCTCGTGTTCATATGCCTGATAAGTGGTGGATGGTTACATTTCCAGGTATAGCGATATTCATAACTGTGATGGGGTTTAACTTATTAGGTGATGGATTAAGAGATGTATTAGATGTAACTGAGCAATGAACTGGAGGCTATAATATGGCGCTTCTTGAGATAAAAGACTTATATGTTGACTTTAGAACAGTAGATGGATTAGCTAAAGTAATTGATGATGTAAGCTTTGATGTTAAGGAAGGGGAGAGCCTCGCTTTAGTTGGCGAATCTGGATGTGGAAAAACTACGATTATTAAAGCGATTCTTAAGATTTTACCGGACTATGCTATAGTCAGGGGAAATATAAAGTTTAAGGGAATCAACTTACTTGAACTTGATGAGGACAAATTTTATAGGATTAAAGGAAGGGAATTTAGCTATATTCCTCAGGAGCCATTAACTGCACTTAGCCCATTGTATACTATTGCTGATCACTTTATAGATTTATTTGTATTTAGTGGTAAGCGTAAAGTAAGTTGGTTTGAATATGGCAGTTTAAGAAAAAAGATGTCATCTGAAGTTTTAGAAAAGGCTGCAGAATACCTAAGAATAGTTAAAATACCAGATCCAGATAGAGTATTAAATAGCTATACTATACAATTGAGTGGAGGAATGCTTCAGCGCTGTTTAATAGCAATGGCCATAGCTAAAAATCCATCTTTAATTTTAGCCGATGAGCCGACTACTGCACTAGATGTTATAACTCAGAAGGAGATCCTTAACCTTATGAAAGATTTGAGGAAGAGGGTGAAGACTACAATAATCTATATTACTCATAATCTCGGTGTAGCTAGAGAGATAGCTGAAAGGATAATTGTAATGTATGCTGGGAAAATCGTCGAAATAGCGTCTTCAGAGGACGTGTTATTGAATCCTTTGCATCCATATACTAAAGGATTAATTGAATCTATACCGAAACTTACGGGAGGAGAGCTTAAGGGTATTGAAGGAGGAGTGATTAACTATTATAATCCACCTAAAGGCTGTAGATTTCATCCTAGATGCCCATTAGCTAGAGATATTTGCCGTAGAGAAGCGCCTAAACTAATTAGGGTTAATCGTGGACATTTAGTTGCATGTCATATTATAGGTGAAAGAATTTGACAAAAGAGTATATTTTGCAGATTAAGAATTTGAAGAAATACTTTCCGATTACAGCGGGGATACTAGGCAAAGTTGTCGGATGGATAAAAGCGGTAGACGATGTTTCATTTAACGTAATAAGAGGATCTACATATGCTGTCGTCGGCGAATCTGGATGTGGAAAAACTACACTCGGAAGAACAATTGTCGGAATATATGAGCCAACCGATGGAAGTATAATATTTAAAGGTATAGATCTAACTAAAATTAGAGATAAAAAGCGGGCTTTAGAGTATAAGCGTAAATTAGCAATGGTTTTTCAAGATCCGACATCATCTTTAAATCCTAGGAGAAAAATAGTTGATATAGTCACTACCCCGTTGGATATCTATAGATTAAACCGTGGAAGGGATAAATTGGAAGTAGCGAGTGAACTGCTAAAGTTGGTTGAACTTGACGAAACATTTCTATATAGATACCCCCATGAACTTAGTGGTGGACAAAGACAAAGAGTAGCTATTGCTAGAGCACTAGCTTCTGAACCAGAACTCATCATATTAGATGAGCCGACGTCCGCATTGGACGTATCTGTGCAAGCAAAGATCTTACAATTGCTTGAAAGGCTTCAAAAGAAGCTTAATTTAACATATGTATTAATTACACATGATTTAAGTGTCGTGAAACATGTAGCAGATTACGTAGCTGTAATGTATGCTGGTAAAATAGTTGAAGAGGGTCCTAGGGAGGAGCTATTTAACAACCCCTTGCATCCATATACACGAGCATTACTTTCTGCGATTCCGGTGATCTTACCAGAGGAAGTTGATTTTGTTTCTAGATTTAAGGTCCCGCTTCCCGGTGGTGAGCCGCCTAAACTATCAGACCCGCCTCCAGGGTGTAGATTTCACCCAAGATGCCCAAATGCTATTAAGGGAAAATGTGATGTTAAGACGCCTCCATTCATCGAAGTTAAGCCAGGACACAGAGTTGCTTGCTACCTATATACATAATTACTCTATTAAGATATCTTTAATAAAGCTAGTTATTGGCTTTTTAATGACATTCTCAATTGGTTTATACACGTCTGAGTAAAATAGTCCGGAACCTAATGGAATATTAGATCTTGGTATTATTAACAATAATGCATTCATACCTATATCAGCTTCGGCAGACGATATAGGTTTACCGGAGGATAAATCTACTAGTGATATTAAATCTGGAAAAGTTGCTATTCTACTCCTATTTTGCTCTAGAATGAGATATTCATTAATAAATGTAATGTTGTATCTACCCTTTTGACCTTTAAGATCTAAATATCCTATATCAAATCCTTCCCCCGTTTCCAGTTTTTTACCTGTAATTTTCACTTCATCAACGATACTACCATTAAGCATTTTAACTATGTCTTCACAACCCTTATAGACATCCCCGTTCTCCAACCCTTTAATTAGCTTATACCCTATATTTATAGCAAGTGTAATAGCTTTAATAGCAGCATTTTTACGTATATAACTCAATTTAACAGGATTACGAGCTACTCCAACTACACCTCCAGCCTCAACTGACGCTCTTCTAATTATAGCTGCAGCTTTACCTAGAGATCCCTTAACCACAACCTCTATATATTGATTTCTTCCGGGATCTCCACCTACTGCTGCTTGAACCGAGATATAGTCTTTAACTTTATGTAGTCCAATAGCGCCCATTAAACCAGTTGGATGAGCACGTCCATCACATGCAGCATCAAGTAATGGTATTCCCAACTTTACACTTTGATACCATCCATTAACCGTATTAAAACCACCATTTTCAGCTGGAATTATGGCTCCAACATTAATTCCAACTTCGCTAATCAATTCTATAGCTCTAACTAGATGTTCAGGCTTAAGATAAGCTTCTTTAGCAGCTGGAGCCCCAACTGCTGAGACAGTTATTACGATTGTATCATTAGATAACTCATTAACATCATAAATTCTAATTTTATCAATTTCTAAAGCTTTAAATCCTAAATTCAATCCCTCTTCAATTGATCCTCCTCCACCACCACCTAAGAAGCTCCCTCCATATACTGCTGCTTTAACATCTAACTCCCTCTTTATAATTACTGGCATAGTCAAAAACCCTCTAATAATTAGTAAATTAATTATCGATTTAATTTTAATTAATTCATAAAATATTATAATTAGTTTTGAGGTGGTTATTTGATTAAAATTGGTTTTCTAACAATTGGACAAAGTCCAAGGGTAGATGTAACTAATGATATTAAGAGTTATTTAAGTGGAGTTGAAATCGTGGAGGCAGGAGCATTAGATGACTATTCCAGAGAGTATATCGAGAGAGAATTAGCGCCGATGGAGGGTGAGACCCCATTAATAACTAGGATGCGTGATGGGTCAAGTGTTAAAATATCTGAAGAGAAGAGTATCCCACTACTTCAAAAAAAGATATCATTATTAGAAGAAAAGAATGTAAGGGTAATTGCTATCCTATGCTCTGGAAGCTTTCCTAAGTTTAAAAGTAGAGTTCCAATTATCTACCCAGATTTAGTATTAAAGAGTTATGTAGCCCCTCTAATCTCTGAAGATGATACTTTAGGAGTTATTGCACCACTTCCTGAGCAGGAAGAGTATATTAGGGAGAAGTGGCTAGAAGTTGTAAGAAAAGTAGTTATTGAGTTTACATCCCCATACTCTAGTACTAAAGAGCAATATATTAAGTGTTGTAGGAATTTACTTAGTAAGGACATTAAGATGGTAGTACTGGACTGCATAGGTTATAGTTCAGATGTTAAGAGATTAGTAAGGGAGATTACGAGATTACCTGTCATTTCGACAAGAACATCATTAGCCAACTACTTAAAAGAACTATATTTATAACATACTCGAACGTAATAGTTTTTATAATTTAAATTTATCTAACGAGTTAAAGATTAATCCGGAAGGTTAATAATCTATTTTTAGGTGAAATCATGACGATGTTTATGGAGCTTTTCTCAGCTGCATATAAAGTTGCTAAGATCTTAGCTGGTGTAAGGGAGGGAGAATCAGTACTTGTCCTCGCCGATACTGTTGTGAATAGAGAGATGGTCGATTATGTAGCTTCGGCCATACATGCATTAGGAGGTGAAGCTGTAGAGATGATATATGAAACTAGGGAAGAGGTTGACGTCGAGCCTCCTAAGGCTGTTTCTAAGGCTATGGAGGCTAGTGACGTAATAATTGACTTTGTTAAGCAATATATTATTCATACAGATGCATTTTATAATGCATTAAAATCTGGTGCTAGGATCTGTGATTTAACAGGTATGACTCCTGACATGATGATTAGATTGATTGGTAGAGTAGATTATGAGTTGATGTGTAATCTTGGTGATGAATTAGCTGAACTAACTAGAAAAGCTAGGGAGATTAGGATAGTAACTGATATTGGGACTAATATTAGTTTTGAAAATGATCCAAATAGGCCGGTATGGCATAATGATGGAAAGGTTAGATCAAAGGGAGAGTATAAGTTTTTAGGTGGGCAAGTTTCATGGGCGCCTATCGAAGATAGTATAAATGGAGTATTAGTAGTCGATGGATTTATATGGCCTCCAGACGAAATAGGTATACTTTCTAATCCAGTTAAATTAACTATAAAGGAGGGAAGAATAGTTAAAATTGAGGGCGGAGTTGAGGCCTCAATATTTAATAAATGGATAAATAGCTTTAACGATGAGAAAATGTTTTGTGTAGCGCATGTTTCATGGGGTTTTCACCCTAAGGCGAAATACACAGGAGTTCCATTAGAGGATGAAAGGGTTTATGGTACGATCGAATTTGGATTTGGCTCTCAATCTCCTAGATTTAAAGGTAAAGTTGGATTAGCAAAATCTCATACTGATGTGGGATTAAGATCTCCCAAAATATATTTTGACGATGAGTTAGTAGTTGAAAATAACAAGTTTGTACATGAAAAACTTGTTAAGTTGAATGAGAGGCTAATAGGTGGTGGTTAGTGGATAAAGTTAAAGTTGGACTAGTTAGGGTATTGACGTTACATGATGAGGAAGCATTAAATATACATGGTAAGTTGATAGAGGAAAAATTTCCAGGTCTACATGTTATCAGTAGGTGTATAGAGGGATTTCCTAAAGGACTATATAATTTTGAGATTGAAAAAGAAGCCATACCACACATTATAAGATTAATTAGCGAATTTGAGAAGGAAGGAGTAAAAGCTATAATAGTTAGCTGCGCCGATGATCCAGGAGTTGAAGAAGCGAGGAAAATTGTTAAAGTTCCTGTAATTGGAGCGGGTACAGCTGCAGCCTTAGTAGCATTAGTATATGGAGATAGAATAGGCGTATTAGGAATAACAGATGAGATACCGAGACCTATCAAAAGGATTTTAAGTGATAAGATAGTCGGTTATGAGAAACCACTTAATATTACTAATACTCTTGATATTGAGAAGAATAGGGATGAAATTATTAAGTCAGCTAAAAAATTAATGAATTTAAATATTGACGCTTTAGTACTTGCATGTACAGGATATTCAACCACCAGAACTTCAGATCTATTGAAAAGGGTGATAGATATACCAATTATAGATCCAGTTATAGCATCAGGGTTGTTAACATACTACTTAGTAGCGATGATATAATTGAGATATAATGGTCTTACTTCTGGATTATAAAGCGATACACATAGTATTGACCATCTTACTTTTTAATTAGTATACTAAAATTAGATTACTATTTATCTTCATCTAGAATTTATTAGTTATTACGTAAATTTTTATTGGGATGACGAATTACTCCCGCCTGATAATGTGATGAGAACTTACCCGGCTGACCTACCTCTAAACCTTAACTTTTTTGAAGAATAATGTTGATAGTCCTAGAATTAACATAGCAAATATGAAATCTATCTGATAGCTGAAGATAGAGATTACTATTCCACTTAATATTGCACCGATAATATTACCTATATTCCTAATGAAGTTTGATACTCCAACTTCCTCCTTTGATGTTTTTAAAGCAACTAGGTTTAGAAGTATAGTTATGTGAGCCCAACTATAGCCGTCCAAGACTGCAAAAATTATCATTATAAGCATTATTACTGTCTCTGGAATGTATGCTATTGAGTATAGCATTATGAATAGTGCTATACGAACTATATTCATTAGAATTAGTGTTTTCATGATTTTTCTAACTTTACCAGCAATTGGGTATGTAAATGCAGCTACAACTGAGCTAATTAATGAAACTAAGTACACGATGGAGTTTGTATATCCAATATCGCGAATAAACTTAATTATTTGTGAATATACGAGTCCAAATGCTAAGAATTGCGTAAAGAGTGCTAAATAGAAGCTTGCTCTCTCCCTACTTGGTAATTTAGCTTTAATATAGACTGGAAAGTACATTATGTTACCGCTAAAAACTACATGAAAACCACGTAAAATAACGTCTGGAACACATTCTTCATACTCAATTAACCTTTCTAGGCTCATGTCAAGTAACGGAAGTAATCCAAAGTCTTTCTTAATACCCTCAATAATTCTCCTAATAATATTTGAGCCAAGTAGGATAGATGTTAAGATTGTTGAAAATAAGCTTAAGAGAGCTAAGTATCCAACCAATAGCGGCGTATTTATAATATCGACGATTACTGCTCCAAACGCTAATCCAGCTACCCAAGCCCATCCACCAATCATCTCAAAAAGACCCATCATCTCATTTAATCTATCACCATAGGACTCACTGACTAAGAACATTGCTGCTAAATAAGTCAAGTTTGACATAAAGGTTATTAGAAATGCGGATACGAATATTGATGGTAAGTCACCGTTAAGTAGGATTATTAGTGCTACAAATAATCCAAAGTATCCACCTAGATATCCGGTAATATATTTTCTAGTGATAGATAGTACTTTTGCCCAGCCTAGGGTTCCAGCTAAATTTCCAAGTAGTGTAAGAGACATTACTACACTAACTTCAGCAGCACCACCACCAATCGTAATAACCATAAGAACAACTAGAGTAGAAACTATTGAAGTAACTATTTTTAGTGGAATAATTGCATAAAAAGACCTTGGAATTCTACTCAGCATTTTCCTCCTTCTTTTCCTTACGTTCTACTAACTGTTTAATAAAGTCCTGTATATATGGCTTAATTTCATCTTTTAATGCGAATCCAAGAGCTACTCCGACCGCTACAGAAATTGCTATTATTATCCCTCCAATAAAGATTGCTAGTATCCATAAGATTGGAGTAGCATCGATCATCAACGAATTTAAGGCTATAACAAAGAATATTACAGTAGCAATAAATTTTAGGATAACCCCTATATGCTCCTTAAACACAACATCAGTTTCTAAGATTCTCTCCCTAAACCACTCACCAACGATAAGCCCAAATAATATAATTACGGCTGCCGCGATAATTCTAGGATAAAACTCGATAAAGGAATACATATATGGTTCTAGCATAGGGATATTTAAGGTACTTATAGCAGCTCCTATAAACAGGAAGTATATATACCACTTAACTAAGCCACTTATAAAGGCTGAAACCTTAATTCCAAATGCCGCGTCCTCAAGACCCTTCATCTCAAGCCACCTATCTAGCCCTAAGACTTTAGCCAGAAATATCTTAATCGATGCTCCAATTATTTTACCGATAACATACCCAATGATTAATAGAATTAAAGCCTGAATGAATCCAGGGATAAACCCAAGAAACCTACTTATTAATTCATTAAATATTCTCCTTATTTCATCAATAATGAGGTAACTGCTATACATCTTATTACACCAACTAAATGATTATTATAACAAGGTACCTTTAGAAAGTTAATATAGATTCATGATATATTAAGCGTTATTTCCATAGAATTTCCATGATGAAAATTAGGGAGGTATTAAGTGAAAATTATTCTACTCAAGATCTTTTAAACTTCGTTAGTGAGCTATGCTATTTTAATCGTATTCAAGGATCTATGGAGCTTGAGGAGGCCGCTCGTTATATAAAAGATGTATTAAGTGAGGATGGACACTTAGATGCTGAGATTAAGGAGTATAATTATTCTAAGGGTTATGGAGCTTTGCATCCAGTTAGTGGTTGGTGGGTAAAGTATGGAGAGTTAAGGCTAGTGAAGCCTAAGAAAAAGTTACTTCATACATACTATGAGTCTAGGACTTTAGTAGTTGCTCATAGCCCTGGTGGAGATGTTGAAGGTGAAGTAGTTCATGTTGGTAGTGGTGAAGAACCGAAAGATTATAAAGCTGATGTAAATGGTAAAATCGTCCTCGGGTATGGTTCTCCATATAGGTTTTACATGGAAGCTACAAAGAGGGGGGCGATAGGTGTTTTAGTTTACAGGAAGGTTGGAATCGTTGATGCAGTTCCATATCGAGGGTTATTTCTCACACCAGATGAAGCTAAAAGAGCTAAAGCTCCAGTAATGGCTGTATCAAGAAGTACTGCTCAATATTTAATTAGGTGTATTGAAAGGAAATTAAAGCCAAGAGTTAGAATGGTTGTAGATGCTGGTTATAGAGATAAAGCATATATTCCTGTAGTAACAACTACAATAGGAAAGGGTAATGAGGAGATACATATTTGTGCTCATTATTGCCATCCAGCTGGAACTGTAAATGATAATGTTAGTGGAGCTGCAGCTATAATAGAGCTAGCAATATCATTTGCTAGAGCAATTAATAAAGGAGAGATAAACGCTCCAGATAAGCATAGAATTAGATTTTTATGGTTTCCAGAATACTGGGGTTCAATGGCATATTTACTAAATGAAAAACCAAATGTCGTTTTTAATGCTAATCTTGATATGATTGGTGAAAAGCAGAATATAACTAACTCAACAATATTATTCATAAGGAGCCCACCAAGCTTATTCCATCCATACGAGTCAATATTTTATTATCAAATTAGAGATGGGATATCTAGAGCTTTGCCTATAATGTCGTATACAAAGAGCATAGGGTATAGATTTGACTTACTGCATTACAGTATGGGTAGTGACCACGATATATACCTACATTTTGGGATACCAGCAATAATGATAAATCAGTGGCCAGATGAATTCTACCATACAGATAAGGATACAATCGATAAGTTTGATGTATCCTTAGCGAAGAATATAGCTGTATCAACAGGTGTAGCCTCATATTTAGCGTCGTGTAAAGAGCATGATGAAATACTACGTCAATACGTAGCAGCATACTTTCTCGAGTATTTAGCCACTGAAGCTTCAAAAACAAATTCAAAGCTATACAGGAGGAGATTAAGGTACTTAGCAGGAGAGCTTGGAGATAAAGTTCCTGAACAATATAGGGATAAACATCTAGCAGCACTAATGAAGATGAAAAGAAGAAAGAGAACTATAAAAGCTAAGGAACTATATCAGTATATTGGTCCTAAGGGCATTATAATCACAAGAACACTCTATGAAAAGATAAGTTGGGCTGAGTATAAATGGCTAAATAGCTTAATATTAGACCACAGCTTCTATAGAACAATAATATTTAGCTTAATTCCACTCTATATGAGAAAAGCGATGAGCATACGTGAATTCATAGAGATCATAAAAGACGAATTTGGAATTTCACTAAGATTAAAGAATGTGAAGAGAATCATGTCACTACTAGTTAAAGCAGGATTAGCTAAGAAAATTGAGTATAAATGAGAAGTACCTCTTACATACACTATATGTGTGGGTAAAAATTATATATTTTTTATGATTCATCTAAAAAGCACCACAATACAATTCAGAATATAACCATAATATAACATATAAATATACATCTACAATACGGATAATCAACATAGAATAACATATATAAAAGATATGTATATTTCGATAGGGGACCCTAATGAAAATGTAAAGTGTCTATATTTTGTTATTTTCTGGAAGCTCTATCGTTCTACCGTCAACGAATTTTAGGCAACCAGCTTCGTTAAGCTTATCAAGAGCTTTAATGAGATATTTTTTATCGGGTTTTTCGCCATACCACTCCTCAAATAATACCTCCACTTCATCTATCCGCCACTTGTACATATTCTTCTCATGACTTGTCTCCTCAAGCATTACTTTTATGAATTGAGTATAATCACCAAGTCTTGACCATGGAAATTGGAACCAGATAAAATCTTTCGTTTCTATAAGATACCAGTCTGGTCTAAAAAATGGTGAGGTAGATGATTTCCAAACTAATGTAGCTGTTTTTACATTATTCGCTTTCCACTTCTCCTTGACAATTTTCTTTGCTAACTTCATATGCATACCTGTGGCAACTATCTCTTCAACAAGTAATGCTGAGTACTTAGATAGGTCGACTGTATATTCAAAGGAAAGTGTTACGCGAAGCCCTGATACAACCTCTTTTATGTACTTATCTATAGGCTCTCCCTCTCTCTGTGCCATTAAATATCCTCTAATAAGATCAGCTAAGTATTGTTCACAAGCCCTCTTTTTAGTTTCAACCCATCTAATGGGTAGGAATAACATATAGTCAACATCAAGAAAGTCACATATAAACCTTGCAACAGCCATACCTCCTCTGCCAACTGCAATAACTACATTAGGTTTAAAATCATCTTCAGAAATCATATTGGAGAGAGACATACTCCAATTTAGAACTTCTCCGAGAGTAACAAATTTTATAGGGTATTTAACTTTCATCAGTGAAGTTATTAAAGAGACCTGAATAAATATTCTTCTACTCAAAAATTAGTAAGTAAGAACTTTCAAACATCTTAGAAGGATATTTTTACTCAACTTGGTACTACCACAAAGATTATTTTAACAATTTCTATATTTTATTGAGATATTTTTGGTTAAAATACTTGATTACTAATGTTTCTAGAGATATCTACCTCCTAAGATTAGACGATAATGAAGTGAGATTTTTCGAGGCTCCGTGGGGGATTCCGAGGAGAATTATTATATAACGCCTATTTTCTGGATGCTGGAGATAAGAGGATACTTATTGATATGTGGAAAAAACTATTCAGATGAAATTTATAGAAGCTGTTGAGAGTATAATTGAGCCAGATAGTATTGACTATGTAGTTGTAAGTCATGTAGAGCATGATCATAGTGGTTCTCTACCAGCAATTTTAGAGGTAAATAATTATCGGGCTGAAGTCTTAACTCATCCGATGGCTAGTAAAATGATCAACTACTATCATGACATATGTTCCGAAGGATAAGATTCTGTTTAGTGGAGGTGCGTTTAGATCTTACTCAATTCCAGAAGTAATCTTTAGTGATGAAAGTAAAGATTTGGATAGATACTTGAGGTTTACTAGAAAGTATTTTGCGAATATTATTGGTGGTTTTAGAGATTGGGTTTCAAAGGCTATAAGTAAGATTGTTCAGATGAATCTTGATATTCAAGTAGTAGCTCCATTACATGGCTTAGTTTGGAGAGGGAATATTGATCGGATAATTAGCTATTATGATAATCTTGCTAAGCCAGCTATTAATATGAGTAAAATCGTTGTTATATATGGCTCTATGTATGGTAGTGTTGAAAAGGGAGTATTAGCAATTATTAAAGCACTTAAGGAAAAAGGCTTAAGCATCTTGACATATAGATTTACAGACAAAGAGTATGCTTCAGCTAGTGAAGTTATAGGCGAAGCCTATGATGCAGCTGCATTAGTTATAGGTGCTCCAACATATGAATCAAGTATATTTCCAGCAGTTAAATATATGGTTGAGTTAATTGTGAGTAAGGTTCCAGCTAAGCCCATAATTATAGTATCCTCATATGGATGGGGTGGAGTAGCTGGAAAAAAGCTTAGTGAAATCTTTGATAAACATGGATATGAAGTTATAGATATAATTGAGTATCGAGGACAACCAAATGAAGGCGTAAGGGAGAAGATTACAAGTGCTGTAGAGAAGCTTCTTGAAAAAATTATATAATTTAAACTTATTTCTCAACCCCTAATACTTTTTATTTGATATGAATAATGTAGGTGGACTAGATCTCTATACACTTGGGTTTATACTTGTGTTCGCTGGTATAGCGATCATATTCATTTCAATTATATATCTAATGATTAAATCTAGTGGATCTGGTAAAGTTGAGGGTGGTGGCGTAGTAGTTATTGGGCCATTCCCAATTGTATTTGGGACTAGCGAGAGGATTACTAGATTTCTCATTATTCTAGCAATAATATTCTTTGTATTTGTTTTAGCTATGTACTTCATACCATTCTATCTATACAAAGTTCATGAAGTGATACCGTTACTGGTGAGTATATTATGACTGAAGAAGTTAGAGCATTCAAGCTTATGACTATAGGTTTTCTAATAATATTCCTAGGAATTATACTGATAATGGCATCCGCACTCTACCAAGCCAGTACAACTGGAAATGTATCAGTATCTGGAGGAGTACTATTCATATTTGGATTTATACCGATAGGCTTTGCATTTGGACCACATGCAGATATAATGTTAGTACTCCTATTTATCTTAGCAATAATAGTAATGATAATTGCTTTCCTAATGATGAAGAGTTTTAGGTAATATTATGCTAAACCTATCTTCTCCTTAATTCTCCTAATATCCTCCTCAATCTTCCTAAATCTCTCTTCCATATATGACTTTAAATCATACCTTAAATTACGAATCTCATCAATAGTTCTCTCCTGCAATTCCAACATCCTATCCTGCTTCTCTAACATTAAATCCTGTTTTTCTAACATTAAGTCTTGTTTTTTCAACATTTCATCTTGTTTTCCTAATAAAGATAAACCAGCATCCACAATTTTACTAAGTTGCTCTAAGCTAAGCATTTCATAATATGATTTTGAGTCTGGAATCTCACCATCATATTCATCTATATCAACTTTATTGATTATAATTCTCTCAGGTTTATTCTTTTTAACAATATCAATGAATTTATCAATTACCTCTTTAGAAGCTTTAGCTAAAACTTCAACTTTATCTAAATCAATATTCTCAGCCCAAAAATTCTCAATTCTAAGTTTCCTTGCAACACTAAATAGAAATATTCTAAATCCAACATTTGTTACAGCTTCTCCCTGAAATACTAACCTAAAGCATTTCATTATTCAATAGATATAAAATATATTTAGGTAATTTAAGTATTCTTCCTCACTTTATTTACCAAATATTCTTTAAACCAGCCAATTATCTGCTTTAACCTTTCAACCCTATGTTTCGGTTTACCTTTTCTTGAAAGGTCATGATTCTCCTTTGGAAATAAAACTAATTTTGTCGGTACTCCCCTTACTTTTAGTGCTGTAAACATTTGTAGCGCTTGATCTAGCCAACACCTATAATCCTCCATACTATGGATAATTAGTAGTGGTGTTTTAATATTACCTACGTATCTTATTGGGCTTTGACTCCAGTATTTCTCAAAACATTTATCATCCCAGAATGGCCTGTTAAATCCACCTGCAATTTGATCTTCATTAAAGTAGAATCCTATATCTGTTGTTCCATAATCACTAATCCAGTTACATATTGATCTTTGAGTGACTGCAGCTCTAAACCTCTTTGTATGTCCAACTATCCAGTTAGTCATGAAGCCTCCATAGCTACCACCAGTAACCCCAACTCTATACTCATCGATAAAATCGTAGTTTTCTAGGACGTAGTCTAGAGCTTCCATTAAATCCTTATAATCTCTATCACCATATCTACCTCTAATATCCCTAAAGTCTTCAGAGTAGCCAGTGCTACCCCTAGGATTAGTGTATATCAAGACAAAGCCCTTACCCGATAAAACATGGAATTCATGTAGGAAGCCTTCTCCATATGTTGTTGCAGGTCCACCATGAATATAGAGGATAGCTGGATACTTAACTCCCTCCTTAAAGTTATATGGCTTTAATATCCACCCATCTATATAAGTACCATCGCTAGCTCTAAACCTAAAATATTCATGCTTATTCAGCTTAACCTCACTAAGCAGCTTATCATTAAATCTCGTAATCTTCTTTAAACTGCCTTTTTCATAGATATGTAGCTCTGGAGGATGAGTAGAGTCCATAATTGTTAAGAAGATTTTCTTGTTAGATACTGAGTAGTCTTCAACCGTAAATTTACCCTTAACAACAGGATTGATATCTCCAGTTAAATCAACTCTATAGAGGTGTACATATCCACCTTCAGCAAGATGGAAATAGATATACTTATCTACCCACTGTATGCTTCTAGCTGAGGATGGCCCTCTAACATCACTATTCATAGCGTTAACTAGATCTCTATCGATATCCGTTAATAGCTTAATCTCTCCACTACCAATATCCAATAGCCAAATCTTTCTATGGGTAGATAATCCACGTCTTAAGTCATGCCCTTTAAAAACAATATATTTACCATCAGGACTCCAAGCAAGAGATAAAATCACCATATTACTTTTAGTGAGCTTTTTCCTCTCTCCAGTCTTTAAATCTAATATGTAAATGTCTCTTATGTATGGCTTTAGCTTATCCTCAGAAACGATATATGCTATCTTATCTCCAGATGGTGACCACTCAGCATAACAAACATTAAAATCTCCATTAGTAACTTGGGAATAATTTCCAGATTCAACATCAACAATAAATAAGTGACATCTCAGATTATATGTAAAGCCCTCACCATTAACCCATATAGGAATATCCTCAATAACCTTAACATCCTCGTCAACCTTACCAACAGCAGAAATAAATAGTATACTTCTACCGTCAGGACTCCATCTAACATTAGAAATTGATTTATCGAGCTTAACTAAAAGCCTGGGTTCATACCTCCTAATAATATTGAGAATCCATAGTTCGCAGCCAGTTTCATCCTCCTTCAACGTCCTTCTAGCTAAAAATGAGATTTTCCTGCTATCTGAGCTCCACTCGGGAGAATGATCATTAGGACCTGAAGTTAACTGCTCATACTCGCCGCTTTCTGTGTCTAAAATCCATATACTTGATAGATACTTATCCTCCTTAATACTAGGCTTTGTAACTGTAAAGACTACATATTTAGAATCTGGAGAAACCTTTGGATCAGAAACCAATACTAAACGCTCCAAATCTTCATTTTTAAGTGGCCTCATCAAGTATCCTAAGCAAAACAATGTAGTTAAGAAATGGTATAAACAGTCAAGAAATACTATTACTCCTCACTTTAAATCCAAGCTCCATAAAGGTATTCTCTAAAACATAAACTAATAAGGCTTTATCCAAAATATCTGAAATACGTGGCAGTAAATTAAAAAGCGTTATTTTTCACATTTTTCCTCTATTTTCTTTATCAATTTTCAATATAATACTTCCTTAAAGCACGCATTATAAGTAACGTTATCTCTTAGTAATTTGTAGAAAATTTAGAGAGTTAATAGGCCTTTTTCTAAAAGTACATTTATAGCTTCATCAGCGCTTGTAGCTACTACAGTAACTGCTCGAGAAAGGTAATCGAGCTGCTCTCTAATATTCTTAGGAGAAATTCTACTAAGAAAAGTATCAAGTAGAATCCCAACTTCTTTAAAACATGCATTACCGGTAACCCTATAGGCTATTTCTAACTCACCACTTAAGGAGTTAACAAGATATCTAATGAGAGTCAATTCTTTTTCACTAATTTCCTTGCCACTAATTATCTGATGAAGTACGCTAGAAACGATTATCAGTCCAGTCTTAATTTTTTCAGAGTGTAGAAATAGCTTAATAGCACTACTAGTATCTAACTCACCATTCATAAAATATAATTTTAAATCAGCAATTATTTAGTTTAAACTTCTTTAATTGTTTATGTTGAGGTGAATAATGTGAGTGCAGACGATATTTTAAAGCTAAGCTCTGGTGAGAAGCTGGATTCTTTAGTCGCTATTGAGGTTATGGATGGAAAGCCTGGAAGATACTCTACTGATATTCGTGATGCATGGAGAGTTGTTAAGAAGATCGCTTCTTTAGGTTGGAGAGTTGATATATTATACTCATCATGGGTAGTTAAAGTTAATGCATTAAAGCTTGTTAGTGGTAAGCCATATTCAATATATGCTAAGTATGGTAGTATAGTTGGTGAAACAGCTCCTGAGGCAATCTGCAAATTAGCATTACTAGTTATGAAGGTTGAGAAGGAGGGTTGGGATTAATGAAGAGGATAGGTATTATTGGTGGTATGGCTCCAGACTCAACACAACTATACTACAAATATATAATTGATGAATATAGAAGGAGGTTTAATGACCATAGTTACCCAGAAATCATAATTTATAGTGTTAACTTTCAGAGGTTTGTAAATTGGATGGCAAGTAGAGACTGGAGAAGTATAGCAGATGAATTAGTAAATGTTGCCTCTAAGCTTTATAATGCTGGAGCAGACTTCGCATTAATAGCTACAAATACTATGCATATTGTTTTTAAAGAGGTGAGTAGGAGATCACCAATTCCATTGTTAAGTATAGTTAAAGCGGTAGGTGAGGAAGCAGCTAAGAACGATATTAAGGTAGTTGGTTTATTAGGAACGAGATTTACGATGACTGAAAACTTCTACAAAGATGGATTAGGAAAATATGGTATAAAGGTAGTTGTACCAAATGATGAAGAAATTCAATATATTGATCACGTTATATTTAGGGAGCTTACTAGAGGAATAATAAGAGAGGAATCTCGAAGAAAATTTGTAGAAATAATCTATGAGCTTAAAGAGAAAGGAGCGGAGGCAATAATACTTGGATGTACCGAAATTCCACTGTTGGTTAAGCAGGAAGATGTAGATATAAAATTATTAGATTCAACTAAAATTCATGCTATAAAAGCGTTAGAATACGCTCTCGAATAGTGTTATTCTTCATTAGAAATCTTAAAATTAAGGCATAGCAAATTTGTAAATGCACGTGTAAATTCATGTAAATTGATGTAAATAGCGTTAGTGTTCAAGAAATGTTCTCTTAGTATTCAATAGATACCAGCTTTTAAAGCAATGATTAATAGGCGGCCTGCTTCCCCTCTGGAGGTAGTTATGTGAAAATAATTATTAATGCTTAACTCTTTCTATACAGAATATTAAGATGGTGTATTGATTGACGAGCATTATTGAAAATATTTGGGATTTAGTTAAGAAGGCTGACGAGGTTTTAGAGGGTGTTATCCATAGAACTCCATTATCACATTCATATTCGTTTTCTAGGATGTCTAGTGGAGAAGTGTATTTAAAGCAGGAGAATATGCAGAAAACTGGTTCATTTAAGGTTAGAGGTGCATACTTTAAGCTTTATAGGAATTTAGAAAAAGCTAGAAGTAGAGGGGTTATAACTGCATCTTCTGGCAATCATGCTCAAGCAGTAGCATATTCATCTATGAAGATGGGTATTCCAGCTACAATTGTTATGCCAATAACTACACCGGTTTATAAGGTAAATGCCACTAAGTCATATGGTGCTAAAGTAATCTTACATGGAGACGTTTATGATGACGCATACAAGAAAGCTATGGAAATTCAGGAAAATGAGAAATTGCTCTTTATACACCCGTTTAATGACCCTGAAGTTATAGCTGGCCAGGGTACTATAGGTATTGAAATAGCAAGAGAATTAAGGGACATTGATTATGTAGTTGTACCTATAGGTGGAGGAGGATTAATATCTGGCATAGGTACCGCTATAAAGAAAATGCTTGGTAATAGTGTCAAGGTTGTAGGTGTTGAGCCCAAGAATGCACCTAAGTACTATGAATCTAGAAAAGCGAACAAAATTCTCTCTATAAAACCAAAACCTTCTCTTGCTGATGGAGTAGTAACTAAAAGTGTTGGAGAATTAACATTTGAAATTATGAGTGAAGTAGTTGATGATGTAGTATTAGTTGATGAAGACGCTATAGCTAGAGCAATGGTCCTTTTAATGGAAAGAGCTAAAATAGTTGTTGAAGGTGCTGGTGCTCTCCCACTAGCAGCGATCATAGGTGGATACCTAGATGTCACAAATAAGAAGGTTATAACAGTTTTAAGCGGCGGAAATGTAGACTTAACTACAATCTATAGAATTATTATGCGTGGATTAACAGTTGAAGATAGAATATTTAGAGTTAGAGTTTTGCTTAGGGATGTCCCTGGAGCTCTAAATGAAATTTTAACTATATTTGCTAGTAATAGATGTAATATTGTTGATATTAAGCATGATAGAATGGATCCATATGTAATACCTGGTTATGCAAGCGTTGAAATTACATTTGAGGCTCCAGATAGAGAGTCCTATAACAAAGTTATCAATGAAATTAAGAGTAGGGGGATTACGCTCTTATAGCTTATATAACCATGTTTATCTATAAATTGAGATACATGTTATAGTGATTACCATGAGAAAAGTAATTTATACAGATAAGGCTCCAAAGCCCCTAGCAAAATACTCACAGGGAATTAGAGTTGGAAGCTTAATATTCGTTTCTGGCCAGGTAGCTATTGACCCAGAAACAGGTAAGCTTATTAAAGGGGATATTAAGGCTCAGACTAGAAGAGTTCTTGAAAATATTAAGGCTATTTTGGAAGCTGAAGGAGCATCACTAAAGGACGTTATTAAAGTAACTGTTTATTTAGCAGATAAAAAGCTGTATAAGGAATTTAATGAAGTTTATGGAGAATATTTCTCTGAGGATCCACCGGCTAGAACAACTGTCGAAGCAAAACCACCAGCTGAAGATACGCTTATTGAAATGGACGTAATTGCATATATAGAGTAAGCTATACTAATGAAGTTAATCTGAATTACTTTCTATAAGAAATTAGCTTTTTATATGCATTAATATAGGATTTTGCAAATTCATTAGCATTTTTCTCTGTACCTCTTATGTTTACCGCCAAAATTCCTTAAGTGATGATAAAATTCATGTAAAATGACGAATGGATTCATGTAATACTCCCCATTCTGAATATAAATAGTCTTCTTTTTTAGTGAATATAATGCTGGCGCTTTACAATGACCCTTAACCCTCTTAATAACAAGCTTAGGCTTTTCAACTCTATAATAATTTGACAACTTATCTAGAGCATCTTCAACCCTACCACTTAAAATCAAGTAAACAATACTTGCCTTGAAGAAATCTTCAGGCGATATTGTGTGTTTCATCAGTTACATAACACCAGCATTAAATATGTCTATAAAAAAGAAATTTACTTTACATATACTGAAAAAACTTATTAAAAAGGAGTATTCTTCTTTGATGAATACAGATATAGATGCTTCTATGCTTTATTCTGTAGCTTTAAAGCTTGTTAAAGACGTATTGAAGATTAAGCCTAATGAGAATGTCGTGATAACAATTGATTCTATGAATGATTGGAGAGTCGCTGGAGCTACAGCTAAGTTGAAACTATCTTTTTAGGAAACTAGGTATTAATATTTACATATATTGATAATTTATTAGCTTAAAGTAGTATATTGATGATTATAAAATTTGATTGAAATGGTGTTTTGGAATGGCTGTACGTTTTTCGTCAGCCATTCACAAAAAATTTCTTACTATATCTATATGTGTTATTCTATTGTTGGCAATAGTACCTCTACAGCTAACTATAGTAACTGTTAAAGGACAGGGCCTTGAAGGTATAAAGTTTAAGTATAGGGATTATATAGTCTCTGATTTTGCGATAGAGAGATGGGTTAAAAATAATATATCTGTGGTGAATGAGCGGGATGAACCAGTAACACTTCAATTTCAAATTTCATCCCATTATGATGATACTGAGGTTCCGGATATAAGTCCATTCCCGCAACCATATACTCTCTACTTAGCTCCTGGAGAAAATCAAACTATATGGTACTTTCTAGATGTTAGCTATAGAACAGGGTTAGATCCGGAGGAAGCGAGTAAGGAGGGTATTTATAATGTAACTGTCAAAGTCTGTGTTTGGGATGTAGATAATCCAGAGGATAAAGTTGAGTTTTATATTAACCATACGATTATAACGGGATCTATCGATAAGTATGAACCTAATGCAGTAATTGAGGGATATGTCTATTATGCAGATACAAATGAACCTGCTAGAGATGTTAGAGTAGGCTTTGAAGGTGCAGGTACTGGGCCAATTTATGAAACATTTACGGATGACCAGGGTTATTATAGGATAGATTTCTATGCTCACAAATATGTTGATTCTGGAAAATACCATGGATATACACTTGTAGTTGAGAATTTCCGTAAAGCATTCTTCCCAAAACCTGGAGACCACATATTTTATAATGTTTCACTTGGGAGATCATTACCAGATAAGTTTGAGTATAGCCTTAAGGTTGAGTATACTACTGGCTATCCGATATGGCTGGCAGATATTGATAAAGATGAAAGATATATAGTATTTGCACATGGACATCATGAGATCCAAAATCCAGATCCTGAAAAACATGGGATATACTTCTTTGATACTAATGGAACATTACTCTGGAGATACTTAACAATTTGCCAAGTGTGGGGCTTAGATTTATCTGATGATGGTGAATATCTAATTGCAACACTTTTATGGCCGGAAGAAAAAGCCATATTATTTAATAAGGATGGAGATATACTGTGGGATACCGAGGAACTAGGCTATGAACATTTTGAATCGAGAGAAGCTAGGATAAGTCATAATAATGAGTATGTAGCTATTGGAACTACACCTGGAGACCTCTTATTACTAGATCTTCAAACAGGAGATCTTATATGGAAAGTCTTTCTTAGGGGACAAATTAGAGGAATATTATTCACAAAAGATGACTCAATAATGTATGTTTCTAGTGGCGATGGATATGTATATAAGATAGCTGTTGAGACCGGAGAGATCCTTGGTTCAGCATATGTTGAGGCATGGACACCAAGATATAGCCTTAAATTATCAAGTGATGAAAAGTATCTAGTAACAATAAGTAAGATTGGTAGGGCTTATTTAGTTGATACTGAAACAATGACGCCGCTATGGTGTATAGATACTCGTGGAGGTGGACACTGGGTCTTAATAACTCCAGATAACAGCCTAGTATTTATTGGAAGTGGAGGTAGCTATCCTGTAGTTGCCCTTGACATAAATGGTAATGTTCAGTGGATAGCAAATAGTATATCTATCTGCGCCGTATTCTTTGAGGGAACAAACTACTTTCTATCAAGCAATACTGTATTTGACTATAATGGTAATGTAGTATATACATTAGAGAAGGATCTAGAATTTGCCTACATCACAAAAGACAATAAGAAGATAATAGGTGTGGATCATAATGGAACATTATTAATCTGGGAGGGAGAAATTAAGCCTCCTGAAGGAGGCGGAGAAGAACAGCCTCCACCACCACCGCCAGCTGGAGCAGCAAAACTATCTATTTATCCTGAATTCGGGCCGCCAAAGATATGGGTTAACATTCATGGTGAAGAATTTACTCCTAATACTAAAGTCGATATTTACTTTGATGATATGTTGATTAATTCTACAGTTACAGACGATAATGGGATATTTAGTACATGGATAAGGATACCGTCGAAAGCTAGTCCTGAATCACACTTAATTATTGCTAGGGATGAGGTCGGGATAAATGCATCTATAATGTTTGAGGTTACTATACCATGTTTATATGTTACTCCAGATAAGGGGCCAGTTGGATCTATAGTTCAGATTTCTGGTACTGGATTAGGACCTAATCAACAGTATATGTTATATTTTGATAGTATGCTAATTGGATTACCACTTCGTACAAATGCAAAGGGTGAATTAGGTAAAGAAGTATCCATAGTGATTCCTACAGTTACCAGGGGAATACATAACTTTACATTAGTATTTGTACCTTTAGATATACGGTCAGCGAGCTATGAGAGAATAGTATCTATAGGATTTGAAGTAACAGAAGGTGTACCTATAGGAGTTAGTGAAAGTAATTTAGCAGCTAGATTAGATGCCTTAAATCAAAGTCTAATGGATTTACAGATGAGACTTACAAATGAAGTTACCAAGATCTATGGAGTTATTAACAATATAACCATGTCTATTGGAGAGTTATACAAAACTACAAATGAAATGAGAAATATTATGGAGAGTAGAATTAATGCTTTAAAATCTGAGATAATGGAAGCTATAAAGCCAATACAAGAAGCTATGAGCTCGATGCCCAGCATGACGCCTGAAAATATGCCTAACCTAGAGGAAATGAGTTCTAAAATACAAGAGCATATTAGCTACATGCAAACACAACTACAGAATACATTAACTAACTTAAGGAATTATACTTATATTGCAATGGGATTAGCAGTAGTAGCTTTAATACTAGCAATAATAGCTTTAAAGAAAAGTGTTTAAACCCACCCTACCTTTCCAAACCTTTTTTCTACTCTCTTACTAAGCTCCTTATACCACCATGGAAGCCTTAACTCCTTAATACATCTCTCTGGTGTATATGCTTTTATATCGAGGACAAGTGTTCCATTAAATAGGTCCAGCCCTTTTACATATAACCTACGACCTTCCCTTTTAGTTAGCTCTAAAATGGATAAAGCTATTGGATTTGGTCTATGTGGCGAATCTGTACAAAATACCCCTACACACGGTAAATCGTCTATCTCAATACCAAACCTAGCGAGACCCCTGTGCTTAACCTTTAAAACCTTCCTCTGTTCATCAGTTACTTTATGAAGATACGCTAATACAATAATATGTGAAAACTCCTCTATCCCCTCAAGACCCTCCTCATACTCAGGAAAAACCTCAATATAACCATCAACACCAAAATAGCTATACTTAACCTCTTCATCACGAGCACTAGTATAAATAACACCGATAGGCTTCAATAATATATCCATCTCCATCAACCCCTTTAAACAATAATGAATAATACAAGAAATTAAAGAAGATTTATCATTAATATATAATATCTAGAGATAGCTTAGATACAAATTACTAAATCAATAAAAAATTTCTATTTTAAATCATAACTATTATTGTGGTGAAAAGTTTCGAATGAGTAAAACGGAGAATATACAGCTAGCAGAGCCATATAAAACTATTATTTTAAGACTCTTAGATGAACTACTAAAGTTCTTTGGAGATAAACTTGTTTCCCTAATAGTTTATGGTAGTGTCGCTCGTGGAGACTATAGAAAGGATAGTGATATAGATTTACTAGTTATTATTGATGGACTTCCCAAAAGTAAGTTTAAAAGAGTTGAGCTTTTCCTAGAAGTTGAGATGAAGTTAGATAGTCTTCTTAATAAATTATTTAATGAAGGTTATGCTGTAACCTTTTCTCCAGTTATCAAGACTCCTGAAGAAGCACGTAGAGTATCTCCATTATATCTTGATATGGTTGAAGATGCAGTAATAATATACGATAAGAATGATTTTTTTAAGAAAATTATTGATAAATTAAGAGTTAATTTGAAAAGACTTGGTGCTGAGAGGGTTTGGATCGGGAATAGGTGGTATTGGAGACTTAAGAAGGACTATAAGTTTGGGGAGGTTATAAATATTGAATAATATTGCTATGGCTAAGTCATATATTAATCAAGCGAAGGAGAGGATTAAACATTCTCATGAAGCATTAGAATCTGGCAACTATCCATATGTTATTAGACAATGTCAAGAAGCTGTTGAGCTCTTATTAAAAGCGGCGCTTAGAATTGTGGGTGTAGAGCCTCCTAAGTGGCATGATGTAGGTCCAGTATTAAGACGTGAGGAAGAAAGGTTTCCTGACTGGTTCAGAAAAAGAATTCCAGAGTTAGCATATATCTCAAGAAGTTTAAGAAGAGAGAGGGAAGTAGCGATGTATGGAGATGAAGAATTAGGTCTCCCAGCAGAAGAACTATATACTAAATATGATGCAGAACAAGCCTTGAAGCATGCAAAAGTAGTGCTGGAAAATGTAATAAAGCTTCTTCAAGAAGTTAGTAACGAATCAGGAAAATTGTACTAATTAATGAAGAAAAGATAATTATCATATTTTTGAAATAAGAATATATGAATATTTCAATAACTATATTTATAACCAAAAACTTAATGTGTTCTTGGTTAGTGGTTTAGGCTCAGGATTTAATAGTGTTAAGAAGACTCCAGTTATAGCTCCAAAGAGAGACTATATACCAGCAAACTATACACTACTACTTTAATCAAAGATGATGTAGTTAGGATATACGCTTATACAATAGTTATAATGAGAAATTAGCTATTGTAGATTTAAACTTGGTTACTCTGAAGCGAGATGTTAAATGCGTTCTTCATCAATACTTTAACCTCACTCATCCAAAGAAGGATTATGTAATTTCCCTTCTTTCCTGATGGTTCTAGATCGATGATATTAGGCTCTAGAGATTATGATTTTGGAACTGTCTTAATAATGAGTCTTCAAAGATCATCCATAAATGTAATTAGTGGATATCGTGATGGTAGAATATTAGGATGTACTGAGGTTGAACCAATACTAATAATCTTACATGACAATTCTAAAGTTAAAACTATAGATTTAGAGGTTAAACTTGAACCTGAAAGTTATACGGTTCAAGTTCAAGCATTAGATAAAGCTGGAAACCTTAGGTGTAACAAGTGAGAATGTAACTATTACATTACCTGAGGAAATTACTCAAGCACCACAGACTCCGGAGGAACACCTAGCATAATTACGCTTGAGGAGGTAACTGCTGGAGAAGGTTTTACCATAGATGTATATAACTATAGGCATAATTATAGTTATCGTAATAGTAGCTGCTATAGCAATTTATTTAAGGAAAATTCGTGTAATCTAACTCTCCTCCTTTTTATATTTTTGATATAAAGTGATTAGGAATTAGTGTTTTTTAGATAAGCAGTATAGAGTCTGAGGTAATAGAAGCTATAGAATCATGAAAGTTTTTAAATATAGCTTAGGATTTACTAGGTAATCGTATTTGAGTATTGTGCCGCCGCTGGCCGCGCCTCTCTCATCGAATAAACCTCCTGAGGCCGGGAAAGCGGCGGCTTTTAACCTACAAATATAATAATGCTACTTTATATTTAATAAAGTATTTTGAGTATTTGACGTGGAAAAGAAATCATTACAATTTATAAAGGAGTAACAAGCACAACTTATATATGCTTTCTTGATGCGGTGTTTAAAGACTTTTAGTCGCAAAGGTTCTAAGCATCACAACAATATGTATAGGTATACTCATAATTGCTATTATGTTGATTAGGTTGTATTTTCATATTCGATCAATAAGGGAGAATTTATAAGTTTATTTGGAGTATAAATATGAGGAGTAGATAGTTATATAAGTAGTTTTCCATCTTTCATAATTAGTTTGTTACCGAGGTATAGGGTTGGTTTTGGTATTATGAAGTCTTCATGCAGATCTGTAGATACTACTCCACCTATATGTGAATTATCTCCAACCGCTATGTGAACTGTACCTTTAATTTTTTCTGCTTCAAGAACGTTATCTGGTCTTTTTGCATTTGGGTTTGTACCGATACCTAGCTCAGCAAGATTACGTCTAGACTTATATGGCTCTTCATTAACATCAGGTTTTAGAGTTTCCCTAAAGTAATCACCAATCTTACCTCCACCACTAACCTCAACAACATCACCATCTCTAAACACGAAAGTCATATTTTCAGTTAATCCTGGATACCAGCCCTTCTCAACAACTAGCTTACCATTAGCTGTACCTTCAACTGGAGCAATATAAGCTTCACCAGCAGGTAAATTTCCCCACTCACCCCTCTCTATATAAAGACCAGTATCAGCTTCTCCGACTCTACCCTTAAGGCTAAATGAAATATCAGTTCCACCTGGACTTATAACCCTAGCTTCACTAGCTTTAGTTAATAATTCAGCAAGCTTCTCACTCTCAACCTTAACCTCCATATAATCAACACTCATAGGACCACCAGGATAAAACATTTCTGGTAAAAATCCTGGCATACTAGCAATTCTAGCACCAGCTTTAGTCGCCTCCTCTCTAGCTTTAGTATGAGATAGAGAATAGGTAGTTAAAGCTATAACAACATCAAACTCCTTAAGCTTTTTAGCAACCTCCTCCCCAGGCTCAGCACCATGTCTACCAGTACAAGGATAAACATAAAACTCAATATAATTATTGGGGAAAGCTTCACAAGCAATTTCATAAACAGCCTTAGCAAGCAGACAACGTATAACAAAACTACGGAGAAAACTAGAATCTATATTTATCCAATCATTAATACGAGGAACGTCAGTAACAACTAAAACTTTCTCATCATTCCTCAAACCCATATTAACCTTAAACATATTAACTACAGAATCACGAATTAAATTAACATCAAACAGGATAAATCACCCAAAAACAAAGATTAAATAATAATAAAAATATGGATATTAGTATTAACCTACTATATCTTTATACTTCTACTCTTGAATAACCTTAATATTTGGTAGTTTCTTAAAGTTTTCATTAAAGGTATATATTTCATTTATATCGAAGTACATCATCTTAACATAAGCTAATGCATCACTTATACTAACATCGTAGCGACTAGAGATAGATAATGCTTCTTCATAATCCCCCTCTTCAACCCCAACTATATGAATATTTTCAAGCTGAAGTAAGTGAGATAGAAAACCAAAGCATTTTTGTCGTCCAAGTCTTGCTTCAATAATACTCAATATTTCATTAAGATGTACAACTGTTAGTACTACTTCTTCACCCTCCTCCACTCTAGTAATAATCTTTTTAGCTTTTTCCTTAGTTTCTTTCTCTACTGATTTAAGCTTTCTACTAGGTTTTAAGTAGGCATAGAGAAATACACTTGAATCTAAAAATTTCAAGATGATAATCACCTACTAGCCCTTTTCCTAAGCTTTTCTATATCAGTAAAATCCTCTATACAAACCTCAATAGTATCAAATAGCTCAGTTAGCTTAACGGGGTTAATAGGTTTAAGCCTAAGTTCATCACCGATAAGTTCAGCGAGGAAAAGTCGAGATGAGAATCGTTTTCTGATTCTTGCTGGAATTACTATACGGCCTTGCTTATCCATCCTTACTATAACCCCCAAGTCCCCCACCCTCCATATAGGAGTAATATGGAAAATGGTATAAATATGCCATAAATATATTGAAAACCAAAATATACGGTAATGGCTAAGTATTACCCCTATAAATATGTAGTTTATATCATTTGAGCAGAATAGCCGGAAAGAAAAAATTGAGGAAATAACTGTTTCTTCTTCAGATATTAGCGTGGTAAGCTCTCCTTCAGTTAGAATGGTAAGTACCTCTTCGCTTGGCGTTTCTTCATGTGGTGATATAATTGTCTCTTTAGGTGGAGGAAACTCTACCCTTCCCTCTGTACACTTTACTATCTTCATTAAGCATAATATCAATAACTTCATCTCTATTCCTTTCAATTCTCGACTTAAACTCCCTCATATCAGTAGGGTACTTCTCAAAAATCTCCTCTACCTCACGTAATGCATCTGCATATGCTCTCTTAACACGCTCCTTAACACCTAACTCTCCACACTTCTCAGTAAACTCGCTAACCAAAGATTTGGAAAACCTATCCAAGAAAACATACAACATACAATACAGCACTACATTCCTAGTACCATATAATCGATAAAAATCACTAACAAACTGAATAAATCTATCTCTATCACGCCCGTAAAAATCACGATCCTCACCAAACAAATCCATAGACTCATCTAACTTCTTCGTAATTTCATCAGAAAGAGCAATACCAAGCAACTCACTAATCCTCTTATGAAAACGCCAAACAGACATGAACAACAACCAACAAATAATAGAGCTCCAAACAAATAAGTATCACAAAAGAAAATATTGTTAGAATGAACATTAAGGTTAAACTTTATATAGTTATCTAACCTTCTTCAAATGTTGGAATAAGTAATGTTTCAACAGAGGAGATAGGGATGTCTAGTGTCATAACTAAAATCGGAAAGAAGGGAGTTATCGTGATTCCTAAGAGAATTAGAGAAGTTCTTGGAATTGAAGAAGGGTCTTTAGTTACCATTGATATAAGGGAAGGAGAGATCATAATCACCCCATTTACTCCTAAACGCGTTAAATTAGGAGGTAAGGTCTCTAAGATACTAAGAGAATTTAGGGAGGAGGAACTTAAACTTGAAGAATAAGTCATATGTATTAGATACTAGCGTTATCATTGAGTATATAGATGAAGATTCCCCCTACAGGAAAAACATAGAAAAATTGTTTAAACATATAGTAAACAGAAGTGTAGAATCATACATCTCCTCAGTTACATTAAGCGAAATATTATATGTAGCCACTAGAATCTATAAAGAAGCAGGTTCAGAATCCCCAAATGAAGATGCCAAAAATTTCGTACTTTGGTTATGGAGACACCCATATATCAACATAGTAGAAGCAACTCCAGAAATTAGTTTAGAAGCAGGAGAAATCAGAAAATCCATAAAAATCTCACTTATCAACTGCTACGTAATAGCAACCGCAAAAATTCTAGGAATATCACCACTATTCCTCAAACCAGAAAAAGAAATGGAGAAATACAAAGAAAAGCTAAAAGAATATAACATAAAATTCCTAATTCCTAGTAATTTCTAAATAATCAACTAAATATTCATATTACCTATATAGCATAGCATCGATGAGACCAAAAGCCTAATAAAGCTTAACAATTTTATTCAGTTAACATTATATTAAAGCACTTCTATAATTTCCATATTCCCGTTTAGTGTAAAACAATATTTCTAATTTTTCACCTTATTCTCCGCAAAAATAAACTTATCTGAGTCTATTTAGAGGTAAAATAGAGCCTAGTATTTGTTCAAATTTATATTCACAAGATGCTAGCAACCCTGATATACCCCCACTACTAGCATATTATATAATGCTAAAGGTGATTTCAGTGATAAAAAGAGAAAGAGAAAAGAAAGAGTACAGAGAATACGAGAAAGAAGAATTTAGCAAGAAAGAGTACAAGGAAACAGAGGGAGATCTCTAAAATCTATTCTCTTCTATCCTTGAGGCCATGAAATCCATATTTAATTTCCATTATAAAGAAGGTATCTTAATCTCATCCCAGAAAATCGTATTCTCTTTAGTAAACACATTAATAATCCTGAAAATCCTATCCCTAGGTGGAGAAGCACTAGGAGCTGCTATTGCAATATCAATAAATATCCTCTCTAACTTACTAATCAGCACAATCTCTCCACTACTATACACAAATCCAAATAGAATTAAAATAGGGTTCTTAGTCCCTTACCTAGTAATGGGGTTATCCGTATTCTCTCTAGCATACACTCAACTTCCAATCCTATATATTCCAGCGCTCCTCATCTACTTAGCAGGATACTCCATATACTACTCAGCATACTTTTCAATAAGACTAGAAAATGACCAAGCCATATCACTAAAACTTTCAAAACTTGAAAAAATGGGTGGATTCTCCTGGATAATAGGTCTACTCATCGGCGCCATATCCACAATATTCCTAGACATAGACAACACAATAATAATTACATCAATCTTCCCATTCATAGGATTCACAACATCAGTCTACCTAATGAAAGCCTCCTATCTAAAAACTTCAGATAAAATACATGAAAACTTATGCTACGATACACTAAAGAAAGAAAATAACCTCTTCAACTACAAAATCCACTCTAAAACTAGAGAACTATTTCTAGTAAACTTCCTCATACAATTCTCAAATGCACTAGCATCTACTCAGCTAATTCCATACCTAGCTATAAATGGTTATTCTTTAAGCGAAATATTCCTATTCTCTCTAGTAAGCTCATGTACAGCTACAATTACATACGAAAAAGCGGGCAAAAAATTCGACGGAGTATTCAGCATCTTAAAAGCAATTCAATTTAGAATACTTGTTTTCCTAATCCTAGTGATTATCCTAGCACTAAAACTATCAAATATCCTCTTCTACATAGCAATACTAGGACTATCCTTCGCACTCCTAGGCAGATCATGGGCATACCTATACATAAACCTAAACTCCTTCATCATAAATCTAAAAAGCAAAGAAATCTCCTACATCAATTTAGCTGGAAGCCTAGGTAATATCATAGGAATATACATCTCAAGCTACCTACTACTCTACTTCTCATACCCACTCGAACTACTAACATCCATACTAACAATGAGTATACCATTCCTACTAATCTACAGCAAATCAAATACAGGAATACGTAGACACATACCCATACCAAGATTCGGCATACTCCACTAAAACCTTAAATAACATCTTTATAGACAGATCTAAAAAGCAAAACATTAATAAACATCTATGAGGTATTATTACCTTCCTGAGTCTAGAAATGAATGATGAAATAACACCAACAGAAGTCGTAAGGCTGCTTACAGCCCTCAAAGGGCTATACACATTTAAAGACTTAAGTGAATACCTTAAAATACCAGTTCAAGTTCTCTGGAGATACACAAAATACCTAAACGTCCCTGAAAAAACCACTGCTAAAAAGATACTACTCGAGATTGAAAGAAGCAATTTACTATACAATGCTTTTGACAAAATAATAGCTATTAATCGATACGGTTATATCGAAACATGGAGAATAAACAAGAATATCCACCTCCTAAACCTATTCGGATACCTAGTCTTCCGCTACCTAAAAGAGAAAAACGTCAAGATAGACGCTATAATCCCCTTATCTATAGACGGAATCCCATTCGCCACCATAGTATCCAACTGGACAACAGCATCCCTCTACATCCCATACCCAGAAGCATACCTAACCATGGACAGATGGAAATCCAAAGAGTATCTAAAAGATGGAGAAGAGAGAATGAGAAGAATATACTTACCCAAAGGAATCTTTAGAAAAGACGATAAAGTCCTTATGGTCGACCTTGTACTAGAAGATGCATCAGTCGTCAACGCAATGTACGAACTTATCGAAGCCGAAGACGCAACTCCATGGGGAGTAATAGTTGCCCTTTCAAAAAATGATAAATGGTTAGAAAATATCATATACCCAATTGAAAAGAAAATAGTCTATACAATTCCGAAAACTCAAATAGAAAGAAAAATAAGATACAAAAGTCAAAGCTACATCTAAAAGAACTAATAACACAATAAAGATAGCTTCTTAAGAAACTCTCGATCCCACCAGGAATACTAGCAGTATCTTCAGAGATATTTATATTTATCGGAAATTACTAGTTTTGTCGAGTGATTTCTATGTTTGAGGAGAAATTAAAGATTGGTAAGAAGGGTGAGATATTTACTACTAAGAAAATTAGAGAGACATTAGGATTACATCCTAATATATATGTATTAGCTAGTGTCACCAGAGATAAATTGATTATTAGAAAAATCCCAAATCTCGATGAGTTACTTAATAATTTTTATGTTGAAGTTAGTTGGGAAGAAATTGAGAAATTAAGTGAATCTATGCAAAAAGAGAATTATAAAACATGAATGAAAAATCTATAAAAGAAATAGAAATAAACAGCATACCAAAATCTTCTTACCACCAAATACTCACCGTTTTAATTTCTTGTATACTTTCTTTCTATGTTCTACCTCTACAATAAATATCGTCATTTTTTGAAAATCTATAATTAATATTACTCTATATTTACCAATTCTTAATGTATAGAATGGTACTCCCCTTAATTTTTTCACATACCTAAATGGATCACACTTTATCTCCTCAATTTTTTCAATTACCCTTTTCGCATCTACTCTATCCATTTTCTCCAGTGATTTTACTGCTGTTTCCGTCCACTTTATTTGAAATATCATTTAATATTTAGCCTCTCCTTCACTTCCTCCGTCGAATATATCCTACTCTCCCTAATATCCTCTAGCGCTCTCTCAATTTTCTGCAAAGTCTCCCTCGATATTGGCTCATCATCTATCCTCGATTCTATCAACCGCTTAATAACCGAAGAATACGATTCCCTCTCATGAATCTTTAATTCATCCAATAACTTCTTCACTTCAACATCTATCTGAATAGTAGTCTTCATAACAGATTATAGAAAACTATAGCAACTTATAAGTTTTTATAATAAATTTAACTCAAAACACAAAAATTAAGTTTTAACCCTTCTCATCCTTTAAATCTACACTAATAACTCCTATAATTAGTATATTTTAATACTAAACTTTAGGTAGATGATGAGTCCATAACTTTTACCGCCGCTACCTCCTCTCAGCAACCTCTGTTGAAATTTTCTTTTCATACTTCCTCAGCATTTCTATTAATGGATGCCTAAGGTTAATCCTATACAACTTAGCCTTACCAATCTTCCTTGAAACTACAACTATACCCTGCTTCTCTAAATCTGGAAAATACTTATAGAAAGTTTGTTTACTCATACCCAAAGCCTCTATAACCTCCTTCTTAGTAAAATCATAAAGAGGATTATCTAGAAAGAAATCTATAATCCTAAGCTTCGGAGAATCACCCAAAGTCCTTACCAAAATAGACACATGATCTTTTCTTACATACAACCCTTTAGACATCCACATCACGTATACTCCATTCTAACTAGCTATATTATCCAGAATCCTCAAGATTTTAGACTTCAGCTCCGGTATATCTTCCTTAATAACTTTCCACACTCTTCTTAACTTTACACCAAAATAAGCATGAATAAGAATATCCCTCATACCTGCAATTTACTTCCAAGGAAATCAGAATACTTCTCCCTAAAATCATCAGGTATATTCTTTACAGCCTCTCCAATTATCTTAAGCCTTCTTAAAACAGCGTCTTGAATAAGGGAATTATCTAAAACTCTTCTTCCTCAATATTCGCAATATATTCCTCAATTTTCTCAATACTCTCCAGAATATCCTTAAGGAAAAACTTTACATCCTTCCTCTTCAAATTATCGCCACTTGCTCTTTCAGTATCTTTTCCTTTAACTCCGGCTTAATTGCGTCAAATTCGACTAAATCAACTTTCCTACCAAGAACGTCCTCAAGTTCAAGTTTTAAAGCAATAAAATCAAGCAAACTTATATCCTTATCAATCTCAACAAGTATATCAATATCACTATCCTCCCTTAACCCACCCTTAACTACCGAACCAAATATTGACGCCCTTCTAACACCATACTTTCTTAGCACAGGCAAAACCCTTCTCTTTACCTCCTCAATATCCATATAACCACCACAAACCTTTTTTCACACAACAAAAGTAAAGATAGCCAAAAAAACAATTAAAACACTAGAACTAATGGTAAAAGATAGATATTATCTATCACCTAAGATATTAATAATGTTTAAGGAAGATTTAAACAAACTACAGAGAACAGCTAAAACACGATAAACAATACATTTATAGCTCATTGAATTGCCAAAAATAAGTTACATATATTTTTCCAGAGCTTCTT
>CAYTHX010000009.1:0-65691 GCA_964437705.1 uncultured Nitrososphaeria archaeon | reverse complement strand
CCTAGCTTTAACGACAAAAAACTTTAGGTTTGATAAGTTATGTTTTCTGTTTTCTTTACTCACCCTAGCTCATATCGTAACTATCCTTTAGATTAGATACACTAGAATTAGAAGATTAGATAAAAGGGATACGTATACTTAGACCCTTTATTGTAATTTTAACTCTTTCAAAACCTCATTTGCGATAATTTTAATGGCATTTGATGAGGGCGAGTCTGGATATTTAATTAGAACTGGTGTCATTTCCACGGTCGATTTAATTATATATTCATCGTATGGAATTTCGCCAAGTATTCTACTACTAAACTTTTTAGATAGCTCATGTAGTTTAGATATATCAATTGCTTGAATATCTGATCTATTCACCACAATTCCGCAGTTAACACCTAAATCTCTAGCTAAAGTTAATAATAGATTTAAGTCATGTAAACCTAATGGGGTCATTTCTGTTACAGCAACAGCATACTCTACTCTATATAATACACGGGATACCATAACTTGCGTTCCAGGGGCGGTATCAATAATTACAATATCATAATTATTAGTAGAGATCTCTTCATCTAGTCTCTCAAGTAATCTTTGAACAACTACCTGACTTCTAATTTCACCTGGATTTAATGCTCCAGTTAGAACCTTTATGTTATGTAAGTTGTGTCTATATATCTTGCCTAGCTCCCTATAACTTTCATTAATAGCCTTAGAAGGGCATACCAGTATACATGCTCCACATCCATTACATATTTCTTGAAATAAGGTTGGAGGCTTATCTCCTACCTGTATAATTGCATGCTCTAAACATACCTCTGCGCACTTTCCACAAAATATACACTTATCAAGTAATATCTTTGGGAGTAATATATGTGCTGAATCTCCGTCTAAATATCTGCCACCTAATAATATAGCAGCATTTGGACCATCTACATCTGCATCCACCAATAAAACACTATAACCCATATTACTATAGTATACTGCTAGATTTGTAGCTACAGTAGTTTTTCCTGTACCGCCTTTTCCTCCAGTAACTGCAATTATTTTCATAACTAAATCACCCAAGATTTAATGTAGACATAACTTTCGAGCCTATATCCCTAATTACCTTAGCAACTCGACTATCTCCATCAAACTCAAGAACTGTTTTTAAATGTGATAATGCATTTACAACCACTCTATCATAGGGTATTAACCCTAGTAAATCAATACCTTTCTCCTTAAGCCAATACTTAACTTTATCTGTAAAGCTAGTGGATATATCGTACTTGTTAATCACTACGCCCATTTGAACTTTAAAATGCTCAGCTACCTTAACTAGTCTATCTAAGTTATCAAGAGCGAATGGACTCGGTTCAGTAACTGCAATTAGATAATGTGTTCCTGTAATACTTGATACTACTGGACATCCAATTCCAGGTGCAGCATCTATAACTATCAACTTACTATTCGTCTTATATGCGTATTCTCTACCTAATGCTCTCGCTAAGTTAACTAAATTACCACTATTATGCTCTCCAACTCTCAATTCTCCAGTTATAATATAGATTCCATGTTTACTTCTCCGAACAAGAAGTTTACCTGTCTCTACAATCTTAATATCAATTGCATTATTAGGACATACTACTCTACACGCTCCACAACCCTCACATAAATGAACATTAAATTTTGGAGTAGGACTTGAGTGTTCAAGTGCATTGAATTTACAAGTCTCTATACATAGCCCACAGTTAGAACATTTTTCTTTATCAATAAACGCCTTACGGCTGCTCTTGATAGTCCTCTCATATATTACCTCACTTTCTCCAAAGTAGATATCTAAATTAGGAGCATCTACATCCGCATCTACCCCAACTAAATTAACTCCACATTCAACAAAAAAGTAGTATATCAAAGAGCTTGATAACGTAGTTTTTCCAACACCACCTTTTCCACTAGCTATAGCGATCTCTACAGCTGGCAATTTTTAGTCACTTCCACTAGAAGGAGACAAAATAAAAAATTCGGGGGGATAAAAAAGGGAATCTACTCTCTACCTAACATTTTCTTAAGCTCCCTAATTCTCTCCTCAACGCTCTTTAACTCTTCTTCTAAATCCCTCAAATCCTCTTCTAAGTCACGTTTATACTCTTCAAGCATTCTTAACTCCATCTCTGGAGTTGGAGGCGGTGGAGGCGGAAAGTAGTACATTGGTGGTGGATAATACTGAGGCTGTGATACCTGAGGCTGTTGTGTCTGTGTATATTGCTGTTGATATGGAGGCTGCGGAATAAATGGTGGAGGATAAAACATCCACATTCTCCTTAAGTACCTATATGGAAACACGATATTTCACCCGCACTTCATAAATAAATGTAATGCTGGGAATTTAAGTTGTGGTCTGCTTTAATGCTTTTCCAAAGCTCTCAAAAACACCTTTCCAAGCATCTATCACTGCTCTAAGTAGCTCAAGGTACATCATGTAATAGTATGGTAGTAGCATTGTTTGTAGGAATACTGGCATCATATAATATATGTCGAATGGTGTGTATCCATACCACCAGTATGGATACCAAACCCAAGACATATTAAGTCACCACCATCCTGGGATGTATGGGTAATAACTGTAGAACGGGAGGTAGAATGGGTAGTACATTGGATAGTAGAAGTATGGCATCATGTAGTACCATGGGTAGTACCATCTTAGTCCCCATGGCCAGCCAAATAGCCACCAACAAGATCCTCTACCAAATAACCATCCAGGTCTAAGCCATGGAGGTAAATAGCTAAATGGCCCCCTACCTGGCCAGGGGCCCCATCCTCCTCTCCATCCTCCACCGCCTCTCCATCCCCATCCCCATCTCCAACCCATATTATTTCACCTCCATAATTATTAGCATATGCACAAAAATATAAACTTTTTTCTAAGAATTAGCATGCATAATATATAACTCTTAGAGCGCTGATTTAATTGGCTCTAATTCCTCCTTATCTAGCAAGATAAATAGTCAGTAAACTCGAATTTTTACATAATTAACTAGAAAAAGGTTAATAGTATTATTTCATTTTTAGTGGTTTTGGCTAAAAATAAAGGGGCTTCCTAAAATAGCTCCAGACATAAATACCATATATAGTTAATAATTATATTATGATACATGCTGGTAGACCAGAGAAAGATAGGTATTATCTGGAAATTGCTCGAGCAGTTTCTTTAAGGTCTCCATGTTTAAGGGTTAAATATGGAGCTATAATTGTTAAAAGTGATGCAATAGTATCGACTGGTTATAATGGTCCAATTAGGGGTGGAGTGAACTGCTATGAAGTAGGATGCTTAAAAGATGTACTCAATTTACCACATGGTCGTGCATATGAATATTGTCCAGCTGTACATGCAGAAGAAAATGCGATTATCAACGCTGCTAGAACAGGCGCTAGTGTTCTTGGAGGAACATTATACTTATATGGAGTGGATGCGAAAACCGGTAAAATTGTTAAAAGCATTCCCTGTGATAGGTGTAAGAGAGCAATTATCAATGCTGGTATAGTAGCTGTAGTAATGATCGATGAAAATAGTAATATTGAAAGAATAGATGTTAAAGACTGGGTTAAGGAGGATACAGAGAATTATCTTTCAATGCTAAAGGATGCGCTAAACAAGAAGCAAGAAAAATAAATTACTTATATTCATTATAGATATTAAGTATATTCTTTATATGGAGATTTTATGCTTTTTTAATTAAATATAATTAAAGTTTATAAGTTACTATTCATAGACTTATTTAAGCGGTGTTTTTGTATTGAGGCATTTAGATAAAGGTTTTGTTGTTTGGTTAACCGGTTTACCTGGAAGTGGAAAAACGACGGTAGCTAAGCGCGTGGCTGATACCTTAAGAAGTGAGGGGTATAGAGTTGAGTTTCTTGATGGTGATTGGGTTCGTAAAACTATAAATGTTGGTGCCGGTTTTACGAAGGAGGAACGAAGAAACCACTTATTAAGAGTTGCTTGGATCTCTAGGTTGTTAGCTAGGAATGGTGTTATCGTATTATGTAGCTTTGTATCACCATATAGGGATGTTAGGGAAGAGATACGGAGAATAGTCGAAGAAGAAGTTCCCTTCTATGAGATTTATGTTAAGTGTAGTTTAGAGGAATGTATGAGAAGAGATCCTAAAGGACTATATAAAAAGGCTTTAAGAGGAGAAATTAAGCATATGACTGGCTTAGATGATCCGTATGAACCACCTGAAAATCCAATCTTAACCTTAGATACCGAGAATTGTTCCATAGAGGATAATGTAAATAAGCTGTTATCTCTTGTTAGAGAGTGTATTAAAGGGTGTTAGCCATGGTAAATAAACATAAATATACAACTGTCTCGATTCCAATTACCCTATACAATAGAATTAAGGAGCTTATAAAGGATACAGGGTTTTCGAGTGTTTCACAATATGTAACTTACGTTCTTAGGGAGGTTGTAGCTGCTCATGAAGCAGCAAAGTATGAGGAGCCATTTACAGAAGAGGATAAGAAGAAAATTTTAGATAGACTTAGGCGTTTAGGTTATATCTAGTTGGTGATTATTTATGGTATCAAGACCACATGGAAATAAGTTGGTAAATAGAGTTGCAAGTGAAAAAGTTAGGGAAAGAATTCTATCTAACACAAAAGATTTTATAAAGCTTAGTATCAACTTAAGCATGGCATCAGATATTGAAAATATCGCTTATGGAGCATATAGTCCTTTAGAGGGCTTTTTAGATAGTGAGGATTATGAATACGTACTAAATAGTATGCGTTTATCAAATGATATTCCCTGGACAATACCAATTATTCTCGATATAGATATGAAGCTCAGAAGCCAAATAAGCGTAGGTGATGAGCTCTTACTTTATTATAATGATATCCCAGTTGCACTTTTAGAGGTCTCAGATATGTATAAATGGGATAAATGGGAGTACGCAGAAAAAGTATATTCAACTAGAGATACTAAACATCCAGGTGTCTCAAGAACATTATCTCGAAATGATTTACTTATAGGAGGGAAAGTCTTGTTACTAAATAGTGTTCCATCAGAATTTGATAGGTATCTACTTAGACCAATTGAGACTAGAGTTCTATTTCGAGAGAAAGGTTGGAAAACTATTGTTGGTTTTCAAACTAGAAATGTACCACATTTAGGTCATGAATATATTCAGAAGGCCGCATTAACCTTTGCAGATGGCTTATTTATAAATCCATTAATCGGGTGGAAGAAAGTTGGCGACTTCAGAGATGAAGTTATAATCTCTGCATATGAGGCTTTAATAGAAAATTATTTTCCCAAAGATAGTGTTGTTTTCGCTATACTAAGAATGGAAATGAGGTATGCTGGACCTAGAGAAGCAATACACCATGCAATAGTGAGGAAAAATTATGGATGTACACACTTTATAGTTGGTAGGGACCATGCTGGAGTTGGAAATTACTACCCACCATATGCAGCTTGGGAGATCTTCGATGAATTTCCAGATCTAGGTATAACTCCACTTTTCATTAGAGAATCATTTTATTGTAGAAAATGTAGCGGTATGGTTAATGAAAAGATATGCCCACATAGTGAATCAGATAAGATAAAAATTAGTGGTACAATGATCAGACAAATGCTTTTAGAAGGAAGATATCCTCCTGAGTACATGATGAGAAGAGAAGTTGCAAGAGCTATACTAAAATTTGAAAATCCATTTATTAGGTGAAAAACTTGGAGAATATTGTCAAGTCATTTCTTAATTATCTACAGAATATAGATGCTGTATTAATAGTTCCACATTGGGATGCAGATGGTATTGCATCAGCTAGTATACTCCTCAATATACTTGATAACTATAAGTTGAATACCTATATATCAATTCCGAAACTGGGTTTCTACGAATATAAAGCTATAAATAAAAATGATGTATCCGCATATTCACCAGATACCATTATTTTAGTAGATTATGCATTATCTATAGGGGAAATTAGGAATTTAGAAAGGGAGTATGATATTAATGTATGTGTAATTGATCATCACGTTAACTCTTTACCAAGGGAAGTTAGATATGTAAATCCTTATGTTCATGGCTTATCACTATCAGATTATCCATCAAATACGTGGCTACTACATAAGCATTTTGATGTTCCACTTAATTTACAGGTATTGTTAGGATATTTTTGCGATTTAGGGCCTAAATATAAAATATTTAGAGAGTGGTTTAATATCAATAAATTTATAAGGAAAAAACACTGGTGTATCAATGATTTAATTGAGGCTAAAAATATTATTAACTCATGTTATCAGTTGAATAATCCAGATGCTATAAAGGAAGTCATACACTGGTTACGAAATGTTGAGAAGCTAAGTGATGTTATATTAAATCATGATCTTCGGAGTAACTATAGTTTAGTAAGTAAGGAGATTGAACGTATCATAAATAGTATTTCACCGGTTGAAGAAGGAAGTAACTATAGAGTCTACAAGATAAGAAGTAAATACCTAATTACATCTGACATCGGTAAGTTCCTTGCAGCTAAAAATATGGGTTACATAACTATAGTTATCTCTGAAGTTATTAATGGTCCAAAAAGTATTTATGTAAGAAGCTATGACTATAATCTTTCTAAATCAATTTTAAAACTTAAGGGTTTAGGGTATAATGTTGGTGGTAAAGAAAACGTTTTTTCTATCCAATTATCTAGTTTCTCACAAAAAGTATTGGATGATGTTATTAATTCATTAGAGGAGGCTGTAGAGAAATGAAAATGCTTATTATAGGATTAGATTCGACTCCTCCAAGTATATTATATGAAGGTTTAGGGCGTGAATTAGAAAATTTATCAAGTATAGTACATGAAGGATCTAGATATATATTAAGGTCTTCACATCCTCCAATAACAATTCCTGCATGGGCTGTAATGGTTACTGGAAAAACTCCTGGGGAACTTGGTCTATATGGCTTTAGACATAGAAAACCTGGAGATGTAAATGCATCATATATTGCTAGTTCAAAATCAATCAAGTATCCAGCTATTTGGGATGAGTTAGGTAGTCGAGGTTTAAGAAGTATAGTTATGAGCGTTCCACCATCATATCCTCCTAAGAGAGTAAATGGATACATGATAAGCTGTTTTATAACACCATCTACGGATGTATCATATACGTGGCCTATAACTCTAAAATTTGAGTTAGAAAGAAAGTTTGGTAAGTATATATTTGACGTTGTATATCGTTCTGAAGATAAAGATAGGATTATTAAGGAACTATGGAGTATGACTAATCAACACTTCGATATAATTAGCTATCTACTAGAAAAGAAGTGGGATTTCTTTATGTTCGTTGAGATTGGTGTTGATAGAGTACAGCATGCATTCTGGAAGTTTTATGATAAAAATCATCAGAAATATGAACCTGGAAATAAATATGAAAATGTAATTCCAGAGTACTACAAGTTGATAGATAAAAGAATAGGGGAGCTTCTCAATAAAATACCACGTGATACAGTAGTGATTATAGTTTCTGATCATGGGGCTAAGCCTATGAAAGGCGCTTTTTGCATAAATCAATGGCTTATTGAAGCTGGATACCTAAAGCTTAAGAAAGAGGTAGATAAACCTGGTATAGATTTAACTGCTGATATGATTGATTGGAGTAAGACGATTGCATGGGGATGGGGAGGATATTACTCAAGAATATTTATAAACTTAGAGGGGAGAGAGCCCAAGGGAATTGTAAAGCGGAGTAAGTATGAGAGAGTGATTGAGCAGCTGAAAAGTGATATTCTAAGTATTCGTGGACCAAATGGTGAAAGGTGGTTAAACATAGTTTATACTCCTGAGGAGCTCTATCCTGTAGCTACTGGAGATAAGCCAGATCTAATAGTCTATTTGGATGATCTTAGCTGGAGGGCAGCTGGAACATTAGGATGGCCATCAAAATACTTATCTGAAAATGATAGAGGCCCAGATGACGCTGTACATGATTGGTATGGAGTATTTACGGTATATGACCCAGAGAATAGAATTGAAAAAGGAGATTTAGGTCTCATAAATATTCACGAGGTAAAGGGTGTATTAATGAATCTTCTGTAAAGGTTATACGAAAAACTAGTTATTAGTTACTATTGTGTCTGAAGAATCAAGTGACTATATAGATCATAGAACCTTTTTCAGACGTTTCATAAATAAGGGTATAGTTAGAGTATTAGTAACTAAGCATGCTATAAATAGGTTGCGTGAGAGGGCCACTAGAGAGTATCCAAAAGCAACTCTAGAGCTTCTGCTAGATGTTATAAGGAATATCATTAGAGACGGATATTATAGACTCTTTACAGATCGGATAGTTATTTGGACAAAGAGATATGTACTTATATGTGAAATTATTGATGAGCATACAATTATCGTTAAAACTGTAATATCAAAAGTTGTTTTAAGAGATGAATTTAAGCGGTTGTTAACGAAAGGTAGAAGGGTATTTTGGAAGAAAATACATGTAGAATGTACTCATAATCATTTAAGAGGGTAGCATAGTAGTCTTTTACCATATGGAGTATCTAAACTAAAATTTCTAGAAATCTATTTTTTCGATGATATTGGTTCTAGAATAATTTACTTAAATTGTGTATGGATATTCATGGTTATCTGGTGAGTAGGTTGATGTCCAGGTCAGGATGTTTCATAGTTATTGCATTAATAGCTCTAATTTCCATCGGAACAGTAATTTTTGCATATAAGCCTACTATATATACTGACCATAATACTCCGGTAGCTGACAAAGAAATAAAGACATTTAACAGTATGGGAGAGTTCATAAAGTTTATTCGACAAATGCGTAATATAGCAAGTAAGGAAGGTATTCAAGTTCTTGGTCCTGAGATTGGTTTTCCCATTTCCAGATCTATACCGCCACCAGCAGTTACAGACATTTCTGGGGCGAAGACCGAAAGCCTATCTTATGGAAGTGATATAACATACTCTAAGACCAATGTACAAGTTGAGGGTGTTGACGAGCCAGATATTCTAAAGAATGATGGGAGATACCTATATTTAGTTAGGAATGGGCAGGTGTACATTGTAAATGCATATCCACCAGAAAACATAAAAGTAGTTAGCGAGTTAACTGTAAATGGGTCTCCAATAGGGATTTTCATTTATAATGATAAACTTATTGTATTCTCTGTCCAATATAGTATCTACAAGATGCTACCGTTAAGAGAATCTAACGTTGTAGAAAAACCTCAACCTCCTGTTATGGAGGCAAAACCTCGATATCCAAATACTACCATATATATATTTGATATTTCTAACCGCGAAGAGCCGAAGCTAAAAAATAAAGTTACTATTGATGGTGTTTATACTGCTGCTAGATTAATTGATAACTATGTCTATATGATCACTCAAGCAACATTATTTAATGAAACAGAAATTCCTAGGATAACATATAAAGGCATATTTACTGTTAATATAAAGAAGATTCATTACGTAGAGATTGCTGATTATATGTATAACCTGGTTATAGTAAGTTCATTAAACTTAGATAATGGAGAGTTTAACTACGAATCTTTCTTACTACCGGTATGTACTTCAACAATATATGTATCTAGGGATAACATCTATGTTACAGCATTTGATTGGGGACACATTAAGAATGGACAAGAGTATACAATAATTTACAGAATCCACATCGGAGATGGCAAGATTAGTGTTGACGCTTATGGCACTGTACCAGGAACAGTATTAAATCAATTCAGTATGGATGAATATAATGGTTACTTCAGAATAGCCACAACTGTACATTCTCTAACGGACTGGAGTGAAATGAGCAACAGCATATACATTCTAAATATGACTCTTGATATTGTAGGTAAATTAGAAAATATCGCGGTTGGAGAGAGAATTTATGCGGTTAGGTTTATGGGAGATTTAGGTTTCATCGTAACATACAGGATCATAGATCCACTATTTGTAATTGATCTACATGATCCAAGTAATCCACAGATAGTCGGTGAATTAAAGATTCCTGGTTTCTCATGCTACTTACATCCACTAGAAAACAACCTACTTATTGGAGTTGGAAGGGAAGCTGACGAATTGGGTAGAGTCATGGGTATTAAAATAAGCATATTTAACATTGAAAATGTAAGTAATCCTATTGAACTTGATAAAATAGTATTAGGAGAACATGGAGATACTCCTGTTCTATATGACCATAAAGCATTCCTATTCTACCCGGAGAAGAATCTAATATTTCTACCAGTTACAATATACAATATGAAAGTGGTGAATGAAGAAGAAAATGAAGAGAATGTCCTTATTAAGAGCTTCTGGCAAGGAATAGTATCAATATATGTAGGCTCAGATGGGCTAAAAATTATGGGTAACATTAGTCATATTAGACTTCTTAGTGAGGGTCAAAGTAATAACTTAAAGTTTAATTATAACTACTATGTTGATAGATGTGCATATATAGGAAACTATCTATATGTTATGTCAAATACATATATGACTGTACATTCACTTGACAACTATGAATTAATAGCTGTAGTAAACCTTACGGGATAACCCTACAACCTTTTTATCTCTGACTCAATTAACAATCTATCTATTTCTCTTATTGCACTTTTAAGACCATAAATACTAACTCCTACCATAGGAACATTTAATCCTTCATAGTCTAGTCTTGTTCTTAACTCCTCCGTAAATATTCCCATATCTCTAACTCTCCTTTTACCAACAGTTACATACTTAACTGCACATGATGGCGAACCGTCTACCCCTAAAATAGCGACCACATAATAGCCATTTTCAAGTAAATCCATAATAAAGTGAACGACTTCACCAGCTATTTCTCGACATATACTCCTATAATTATCATTATCATAATGTGACTTACCAGCAGGTAATCTATAGACACCTTCATACCTAATCTCTGGGCATGGCATTTGAATAATATTGACCTCATTGTCTATGAGGTATTGAATTAATGGTTTAACAATAGCATTATATCTTTTCGCTAAACCTCTAGCTCTTAGTCCCTGAGCAAGAAGACAAAATGGAATAAAAATTACTTTCCTATTAATCACAACAATTTTACCTCCAAAAATTAATTAATTCACACTGTTAACAATAAATTTCCATAAAAATATTTCTAAAAATTCTTTTGCATATACGATTATTCCTCATAACTTTTCATTAAAATTTCTTTAATTGGAACTTCTATTGTTTCCTTTGCAGATTCAAATACTACACATGTTAAAGTTTTTTCAATACCTTCAACAAGCCTCAATTTATCTAAAACAAATTTACCAACCTCATCTACACTTCTAGCCTTAACTTTAATTAATATATCCCAATCACCAGATATGATATGTACCTCCTGTACACCAGGTAAATTAGCGATCTTCCTTGCTATTTCACGTTGAGAAATCAGCTTACCGTTTTTCATAATTTTATATCTAAATGATGCTAGGATGAACGCTGTAGTACTAAAGCCAATTTTCTTATAGTTCAATATTGCTTTATAACCCTGAATAATACCAGCTTTCTCAAGTTTACGTAACCTAGCATGTACAGTTGTTATAGGCGATTTTAATTTCCTAGATATCTCTTTCAATGATAGATTAGAATTTTTCTGTAAAATATCGAGTAACATTAAATCTTTTTCATCTAATCCTGACAACATATGTAATCAATTACAATAATTCAAGCAATATATACTTAAATTTTCATATTAAACAAATTACTAAGAATATACTTAATTAACAACTTAAATAGTATAATTTAGCGTAATTGTAGCTTTTTAAGGTAACCGGCCGAAGCTAACCGCTTTATTAGGACATACCTCGATACATTTAAAGCAAAGCCAACATTCATCTGGCAAAACCCAAATATCACTCTCAACAATATACCTTCTCCAATCTATATCTGCTGGGCAAATCTCTTGACATTTACAAACATCACACCTCTGACACTTATTAGGATCAACTTTAATACCATAGAGTCTTGTCTTTGAATATGCCTGAGCATAAGCACCTAAAACACATAAATGCCTACACCAAGCACGAGGAACCCAAATAAAAGCTAAAATAATAGATAGAATAGTATAGATTCTGCAGTATAAGATTAGGAAATCCCACTCCCAGAAAATCTCGATAGTACCTATAACAATTAGTAAGCCGAAGAAAATCTCCCATCTACGTCTCCTAAATACTTCTGGAATAGGTAATCTAGGGATCTTAACCTTACTCATCAACTCGTGGAAAATTGCATATGGACAAAACCATCCACAAGAAATCCTACCTAAAAACATAGATGTAAAAATTACGATAATACCTAACCAAGCCCACCAAAATTCCCATTCAATCACAGGATTCCCAAATACACCTTCTAGTAAATATGGATATGGATACATAGACCAAAAATAAATTACTGTAATAATTATTAGCGATAACCACCTCCACCTTTGCCATTTAATTTTATGTTGATTAATCCTAGGTAATATACCAACAAAAATACTTGGTATAACTATAAATGGGAATAATCCATATTCCCACGCACCAAGTTTCCTTAACCAATAAACTATAGAGTATACATCAAGTGAACCAATAACTAGAAAAACAGAGTATATATACCATGGAAGTGAAATTAAAATTCCACGCTTAATATCAACATTAACTAATCTAGTTATAAAAAATGTAAAGAGAAGCATACTCCAAATTAAACATAAAAACCCAATACTCCACATATCCCAATACTGCTCAATAGCTAAAACATTAGGCTTACCAATAGCATCCTCAATAGAAATGGCTGTCCTAAACGGTGGAAACATATCAATATAGATCTTTTGAGGTAGAATTTCAAACATAGTTTCAGAACCAATGTAAAACCACCAATTCATCCACGGTATAAAAGCAACACCAGTCCAAACAAAAATCAGTTTAAAACTGATTTCTTCATTAAATACCCTAGCGAGTAAATATGTAATATAAGAGATAATTATGTATGTCCCAAAAATCCAAATAAATGAGAAAATCCAAAGCGAAATAACCCAAACAGGAGTATTAAAAAATCTAGTAACTTGAGTATTTAAATATATCATATGTATTTCCTCTGGATACTCTGGTTCTAAAAGATACTCTGGCGTCAAAAAATAGCCTGTTAATCCATATATAAAATCTATAGCTGAAGCAATTCTATATGCAAAATTAATTCCTAACCATGAGATAACCGGGTTAATAGCTACTGGAAATAACTCTAAGGTCTCGGCTAAAGCTCTAGCAGAAATAAAAATTATAGTTAGAGTAACCATTAAATTGAGAGTATGTCTATACCTAATCTTCTCTTCTCTAAAAATACGTTTATAAACAGACTCTAAGTACCTTCTCATCCAAAAAGTGATTTAAAAATAAGATTCGATAAGATTAATCTACCTCTACGGTGGTAGATAAATATTGTGAAAAATGAGATTATCGAGTTAATGAAGTTAATAGGTTTTACAGAATATGAAGCTAAAACATATGTATCATTACTATACCTAGGCTACGCATCTGTACATGAAATTATAGAATTCTCGGAAGTTCCATCATCAAAAATTTATTATGTCTTATCCAAGCTGGAAAGTAAAGGAGTTGTCCACTTAATTAGTCAGAAGCCAAGGGTATACTCCCCTGAAGATCCAGCTAAAGTTCTATCTGAAATTAAGAATAAGTATGATCACATAATAAGTGAGTTAATGGAAAAGTTGTCAGCAATATATAAGAGAAGGCATGTTAAATCTAAAGTTCTAATTGTTAAGGGAGATAGCTCGGTGATTAGAGAAATAAAGGCAACGCTATACTCAACAGAGAAAACGGTTGATATTATAATCGACAGATTAGATATATGGTTAAAGCTAAATCTAGATGTAATATTCCAAGAACTCAGAAAGAATAACATAAGTATTAGAGTAATCACAAATGAGAAATGTATAAATGAAGCATTTCAAATAATCAATATAGTTAATGATGTTAGAGTATCTGAGGAAGCGACTTTTTTATGTATAATTAGAGATCAAATAGAAGTTTTAAAAGGGTCACTAGAAGATGAACTAATAGCAGTAGTATATAACATACAGAAACTAGTAAAACCAATAAAAGAGCTATTCAATTTAATCTGGAAAAATTCAAAATCTATAAAGCTAAAAAATAATCCTAAAAATCATTAATTGTTTTATGGATGATGAACGGTAGGCTTTTCCTGATCTTTATGATGAAGCGGAGCAACGCTGAAAAACTCAACCTAAGCTTAAAAACAATTAAAATTACCTTTTTACCTTTAATAAAAGTGTCAGATTAATCTTTTAGAACCGAGAATCTCGATATTTGCTTTTCCTATTTTAAATTATAACACATTAGACTAATAATGACTACTTGGACTATTTAATAGACTAAAAGTAAATGATTGTTTATCTAAAGTAATAGTCGAAATAGAGGGATAATGTAACTATAAATCTATTGATTAATTAATTACTATCTTTATTTTTCTTCTTTAAGTTTCATGTATGATTACAGTGGAGATTCCGATAAGCCATATAAACACGGGATATACGATTATTCTCTCCATTCCACCAGCTCCTAGACCAAGATAGATATGGTTAATAAATAGTCCTAGTGCGACTAGACTTATAACTCCAAGGACGGGCCAGATAAAACGGGAAATCTTGTCATCAACTCTATATGAGTAAATAGCACCTAACCCTGAAAATAAGAATGTTATTAATGCTGATAATGAGTGTAGTATTCCAGTACCCTCAGGAAAAACTCCAACACCAATAGCACCAATAGAAGACAATAATAATAGTAGTGAAAATACCTTATTCCACTTAAATAGTAGATATGCAGCTAAAATACCAAGAACACCCATCAAAATAATTGAGCCATTAAAAATGTATGCCACAGGACCAACACCAAGGTCACTAATATAGTTATTAGCAACACTATAGTTAGGATATAAGAACTCAGCTATCTTTAAACATAACAAAAACTGAGAAACACCAATTAAAATGAGAAAACCACCAATTTTTTCTTTCATCATAAAAAATTAACAATTTATAGGGAAAAAGCAAGATTGATATACATAAACTCCAAATATTAAATTAAGATATTATGTATTTACAGTGTTAATACTTTTTTACACAAAACCAAAAAACTTTTATATTACCTCTAAGGCCTAATCAGAAGAATATAATACGGTTAATGTTTGAAGAAATAGTAAAGACGTCATGAACCAAAAAAGTTAAAAATTATCTTTAAGAAATTAAGAGATCTTGAATTAATCTCTTCATCTTTACTATACCTTATAATGGTATTAATAATATTATCTGGTTTAAATGGATCTAGAAAACTATAATAGAGTTCATGGGACCGTTAAGAGGAATTGTTAATCCCTAACTTCAAAGAACAATTCATTTTAAAAAGAAGCATACATCAACTAAGGGAAAACATATAGAAAAAACCTACTTCATATAGAATGGGGGTCAGCATAATGCCTTTTAATCATTATTCATTGCCGGAAGTAGTCATCATCCCCAAATACTAAAATGTTAGATATGATAATTAAATGACTTATTATTCTATTTCTCTAAGAAGAAACTACTAGGTTATATGGAATTTACCCCACTCTTCAATGTACGTTTTTTCAGATATATTTGCACGTGGCTCTTTCTTTTTATCTCTTTTCTTATATCCAATTGGTATTATGCATTCTAACCTAAACCTTTTAGGAACGTTGAGGAATTTTGAGATTTTGTTGGGATTCGGAGGTGTATATGTAAGTGAGGATAGACCTTGTTCCTCTAAAGCTAGAAGAAGATAACCAATAGCTAGCCATGTAGATTGAATAAAATAGGGACAGGAAATATCGCTGAAAACGAGTAGTAAGTATGGAGCTTCTGTTAGGAAAGGTTTTCTCCAGCTAAAATTACGTTTAGTGAGCCATTCACGAAACTTAGAAGGTATGTTAGCATAGAAGTTTTTCTCCCCATTTTCACAAATTCCTCTAATACTTCTCTTGGTATTTATATCTCTAATTATAAGAAATCTCCATGGTTGACAATTAAGTCCAGATGGTGCTTCTAAAGCGACACGGATACAATATAAAACTTTATCCAGCGATGGGGGTTTATTAGGATCAAACTCCCTAATACTCGCTCTTCTAATTGCTAAATTAAGTAAATTCATAATAGAATATTTAAACTTAAATAATCTTTTAGTTTTTCACTTTTTACTTAATCTACAGACTCTTCACAATTTAGTCTTTACGAATTCTTAGAAAAATAATTTTAAGTAATAAGGTAATGATATTTTGCGGCATCTTTGTGTAGCGTTGATGTAGTGGCTATAATAGACCGATGAAGTCTAAGATATCGTAGTAGTATTAATCTCCGTTAACCTTTTTTTGATATGGCTGCTATGGATTATGCTAATGCTGTCATTATGTTCGGATATACTATGGTTGTTAAATATTATATACTTAACTACTCGGAGGAATTCCAACATTAATCGTAGTACTGGATAATATTAGCAGACTGCTTCGAAGAAAGATGTAGATAAAAGAATACTTCAGAGACCATACGTCTTAAGCATACGAAAGAGCCAAGAATATCCAAATTTCTATCAAAATCTCCTAGAAGAAACATTCAAAAATAAGTTCACTTCAAAATCTTCTTAATATCTTCGTATTCTGTAAACTTAAAGTTTCTTGGGATTCCTGCAGTTATTATATATCTACTAAGGAGAGCTAGTGAAAAATCGCTTTTAGAAAATCATTTAGGTGTGTTTCTTTTCTTTTTATTTTGGTGTTTTTATGTGGCGTTGGCGTAGAGGTTGGAGAGGCGGTCCAGGGAGGCCGATGAAGTTTAGGATGCTCGGTATTAAGCCAACCCAAATGATGTTTGGTCCCATACCTCCTATTCAAGCTGAGCCTATAGTTATGACTATGGACGAATTTGAGGCATACAGGCTAATTTACTATTTAGGCTTAACTCAGGAGGAAGCTGCTAGAAGAATGGGTGTTTCTCGAGGTACAGTATGGCGCTGTTTAGACGCTGCTAGGAGAAAGATTGCTAGAATGCTTGTTGAGGGTAGACCACTAATAATAACTCCATAGTTATATAGATAAAGATGAATAATTTATAAGGTCAGTAACGATCGAACCACATTCTTCAAGGTTTCTCTGGATATTAACGTGAAAAATAGTTATTATGTCGATTTAGGTTTATGTTCGATAGTTCAGGAGATATAATAACTAAATATTTAATAGCAATTGCACAAAAATATAGGTGGTGGATATTATGTGGGGTCTTCCTCCTGAACAAGAACTTAAGTTTCTTGAGAGATTAAAAAGGAGAATTGAACTTGATATTAAACATGCTAGAGAGGAGCTTAGTTTAGTAAATGAGTTTATTGAGGAGTTAAAGAAGGAGGTTGAGAGGATGTATAGATTTCAGCAACCTATCAGTCCTCCACGTTATCGACCAGTAACTCCCCCGCAATTCCCACAAGCTCAGCCTACTACTGAGAAGATAAGTGGTAGCGCTAAGATTGCTGTTGCTACATTAGGACCAAATGGCTTAGATGACCAAGTATCACAAGCATTCGGTAGAGCTCCATACTTCACTATAGTAACTATTGAGAATGGCGAAATAAAGGATGTAGAAGTAGTTGAGAATATTCATGCTGGAGGGCCTAGCGGAGTGGGAATAGCGGCTGTACAGTTAATAGCTAGCAAGGGTGTATCTTATGTAATTGCAGGGAGATTTGGGCCAAATGCGTCAGCAGCACTATCAAGTATGGGGATAAAAAGTATAACTGTAACACCAGGAATCTCTGTTAGAGATGCAATTAAAAGTATAATCTAGCTGGCTAAGATAAAATAAAGTTAGGTATAAATATATAGTTTGATGAGTAGAGAGTACCAATTACAGGTCTACATATTATCAAAGGTCATTTTTGTATTTATTATAATTTTTACAGTAGTCCTCTCAGGTTTAATATTAAGAGATCCAGTAGGTTTTATCAATTCACTTAATATGGGTATTAAAACTGGGTATGGAGGTTACTACTTTTATGCTGGTACTTCAATAAGCTATTTACTACTGCTATCCATACTGTCAATTTTTATAGCCTATGACCCAATTAAGTATAGAAACTTTATGATTCCAATTATAATTGGATTAATATTAAATGGTGCTTTCCTACTTTTCATGTCTCACATAGAATCTGGTGTGGTCTTTATAATTTTTAGTGCTGTTGATTTTATCTTAGCCTCAGCCATAATGTTACTATATTACATACATTTGAGGTCATTTAGAATGTAGATTAACGTAATATTTCTATATCTATAGATGACATTTTCACGTTAAGATTAATATTTAGTTTACCTGTAGGGTTCTCAACATGTAATCTTCCATCCACATTTACACTTGACATAGCAGTACTTTCATATGAGACCTCGACATCAATATTACTAGATATCCCCAGCCCAATTGATGCTGACGTCATCTTACTATTTAAACTAACGGTATTTCCACCCGTGCCTAAATAGTCTATATTTATATCTAAACTAGTCATTTTGACATTGACATCCATGTTACCGATAAAATCTACATCGGATATATCAATACTACTTTCACGTGCATTAATAATTATATCCTTAGTTTTAAATGGTCCCGATATATCTGCAGACGACTTACTACATATTAATGTAAAATTATCTATTTCTATATCCTTAGGTATAGATATTTCACCTGATAAGTTACTAAATGCTAAAACTAATTTTCCATCATCAATATATGCTTCATATTCTCCAATCTTCTTAATTATTCCTCCTTCACTCTCCTCAAGGATTCTAACAATAATTTCGTCGGTATCAGTTGAGAAGTCTATAGATGAATTTTTCGCCAAAATCTCTACTGTCTTCACATCCTCTATACTGAACTTTAGTTCCTTAACTATCATGAAATCTCACTATATTGCTACTTAGTGTTCACAAAATATAGAATTTATGGTTAAAGATGGTCAAAATGAGGGAATAATCTTTCTCTCGGAAACTCTTTCTTCTTGAGAAATATATCTCTAACAGGTTCATATACCTTACTATAAAACTCTTGCTGATCGAGAAGTACATCTTTCGGAAAACTTTTAATATACTCGACGGCTTTTTTCCATGCTTCCTCATATGGCATTAATAACCTAATTTTATCAACAACTTCTTTATCGTAATCACTTGGTAGCTGCTCCTTATCACCAATAATAAACCATCCACGATCAGATACAAACGTTACTTCATTACCAAGTTTAAACTCTCTCCTATCTGTCCTAGCCACACTTCTGCTTGACGAAGAATAACCTCTTAATCTTCTATCCCTACCATGATATTTAGCCCATGCATAGAAAATAGCTCTATTTAATCCGAAAGATTTAGCCTTATCAAGATCACCGGTCAATACATAATACCTAGCAGCTTGAAGTAATGCCATTACCTGAAATCTACCAACCCTACTCGAAAGGGTTCTCTCCCTCCTAACTCTCTCTACCTCTCTCTTATAGACCTCAATTACGGTTCTAATACCACCAATCCTCTCAAAATACCCACCAACTTCACTAATAGCTCTCAAAGCTAAGTCATCAGTCTCACCATCAATATACTTATTCCAATCAGTATTATGCCTAAAGTTTGATGGATCAGCCCAGCTTAAATCGAAATTCTCAAGGTCATCTGGCTTTAAACATACAGCAGCCATATCTAGCTGTTTATGAAGAGATAATGGAGTAGTAAATACTCTCTTTAGATCCATTTCATTCTCCACTTTGAGCGGTCTATCACCTGGTGGTGTAGATTTAATTACCTCTCTAACTTTCTCCTCAACTTTACGTAGTATATAGTCAACAACAGCATAAGCTAAGTCTAATGGATGATGCTTTGATAATACATCTTCGGAAAATGCTCCTTCATGAATATGTACATGTATACCTCTACCACTCCACTTCAGATATACAGATTTAGAAACGCCATATTTGTCGAGTTCATCCAAAATTATCCTTGCAATTCTAGTTATACCTCGCCAATGTTCTAGCGACCCATCTATATCCCAAGTTGGTGTAGAGCGAAATATATTCTCTGGATTATCAAGTTCAAGTTGATCAGCTAAATTTCTATACAAATTAACTGATCCATAAAATGTTCTAGGCTTAAAACCTTGAAACCTAAATAGTAGATATCTGATATCTTCAGGCTTATTAATCTTTAATGGTCTTTTCTCTTTATCAAAATATCTAATAAATTGCTGTGTTCTATGTTGAGTGTGAAGAGCAATCCACCTATTCTTACAAAACTTAGCAATTTCCTCCATTACAATAGGTTTAGAGTAGTATCTAATTACATCGATATACTCCATACTTATAACCCAAAAGAATAAAGGGTATAGCTAAACTATTATATCACTTGTAACCGTAAACTAAATAGCTATTAATAACTCGTTATAGTTCAAGCCTTCTCTCACACCAAAGATAATAAAAAACCAATGATGTATAGGATAATATTCCATACCACTAGTAGAATTACCTTATCAGTTAGTGCATGTAAGTTTAATCCCATCACCATAACTTTTTCTTAAATTTCTGACTTCAATTGCATACATTAGATAGACACCGTGAACTAATGCTTTTTTAAATATACTAATCAACTAGTCATAATAGTTTCAAATATAATATAATTTAATGTAATTACGTTCTAACGTTAAGCTAACTCTAAGACACCTCTTTTTTAAGTGCTTCCCAAATTCCAAATCCTCCGACTGTATCAGGTCTCTCAACGGGATTATACCATTTCTTCCTTGTCCCTATTTTAGCCCTCATTTTCCAACCAAATGTCTTAGGCTCGTCATCTATCATCTTTAAGAGTTTATCTATTCTTTCAATAATAACGTCGATATCTTCTCTACTAATTTTTGATGGATCGATATTTACATCCTTACTGTATTTATCTAAATTAGCTATAATCCTCTTAATATTTTTTAGATTGGTTGTAGCGGTGTACCAGAATCCCCAATCCTTAGCTAATAACTTAGCAATATATTTTCCATTGATAGTTTCTCTTTCATCCTTATCACTTATATCATGAGCTCTAAGTAGAATCAACGTATCCTTAAGATCTTTTTCACTAAATGCCTCCCACATCTGAATTTTCTCAAGTAATAGTTCTGTTAGAGGTACGGTAGGCTTATCTAGCTCTAACCTTCCTCTAAAATCAATTGGGTGATTTGCAACCATTAATTTATCGTAAAAAACATCAATGTAAAACCAGCCATCTTTGTGAAAATATATTTGACGTACACTTGCTGCTGACGAAAGAGTAGCTCTTCTTTTAATATAACCTAATTTCTTAATTAAAAACTTAGTCAGTTTCTTACGATGCTTTTCATATGACATAAAATCTATATCACTGTACTCTTGCTGTTTTTTACTCGGATCGCCATATCTCCCAATATCACGTGCGAAATCTTCAAAATCCATACTGTGAATTCTAATTGCTAATCCACCTATAATCCTAATGATTAACCCTTCCTTCTCAGCTTCCTCAACGATTCTAATAGCTTCATCAATAAATACTCTAGTAGGAACTATTCCACCCCACTCCTCAGGTAATCTTCTAACAATTTCTTTATCAAATAGCCAAGCCATACTAGCACCAAAATAAAGATTATATATACTTAATATTTATATAATATTCTCCTTCAGTAGTAGCTATAACTATAGTATACAATACGCCTAGCATATGCTTTACCCTTATAATACCCATAGAGTAGTCCAACAATTAATCCAGCTGCATGAGCAATATAGTTAACACCGAAACCCATATTCATTAAGAAGATTATCATAGCATAAAACAATGCATTTTTAACATCTCCACCAAATGCTCCACTAAACATAACTAAAGCACCAAATAATGAGAATATAGCGCCACTAGCTCCTGCACTAATCGTATATGGAGGAAACATAACTAATGTTAAAATATTTCCTAGTAACCCACCGCCAAAATAGATAATCAAGTAGTCTTTATAGCTAAATAACCTCTCTACACTTCTGCCTAAGAAGTATAACCAGAGCATGTTTAACCCTAAGTGGAGAATATTTAAATGGATAAACATTGCAGAGAAAATTTGATAATACATTCCATAGCGTAGAACTAGATAATTAAACTGCCCTAAAACTACTAGTATATTATCAGATATAACTATTAGGTTACCACCAATTACACCAGCCGCTACATAAACCAGAACATTTATAACTATTAATATCCTAGTTAACCTCTCCCTCTTCTCACCATAGTAGCGAAACATCATAATATATCAAGATATCATATCTCACTAACTACTTAATAATATAGTTATAACTCTCTGAACATAATATTAATAAAACCTTTACACCTACAATTGAATAAGCTTAATATTAAGTCTAGATAATTTATTTTGTCTGAGTAAAAATGTCACTAAGAGAAATTCATGAGAGAGTTAAAAGAGTTACGACATTAAAAGTTTCTTTATCAGCAGTTATGGCTGGATTAGTTTATGCTTTCACTATAATCTTCAGCTTATATATTCCACAGACAAGAGGGTTCTTTAATTTTGGCGAGATAGGGGTATATATAGCTGCGTTAATTGGAGGGCCATTTATAGGTTTTGTAGCTGGTAGTGTTGGATCTGCATTAGCGGATATAACACTAGGATATTACTATTATGCTCCAGCAACTTTTATAATTAAGGGAATTGAAGGTTATCTGGTTGGAACTTTCGCTGAACATCTCGAGGTGGGTAGGAAAGATAAGTATGCATATCTAGGTGGATGCTTAAGTGTAGTAATAATAGCTATCTTAATGTATACTTTTGGTACACACTTCTACATAGGTTCAGCAGAGATAACACTTGCTATGGGCCCAATTTACACATTAACCTTTAATGAATTAGTTTGGTTAGCAGTATCAATAATATTCTGTATCGTCAGTCTATACCTAACACTAAAGTATGTAGAGGTGTCAGGATGGATTGTTGCAATGGCAATAGGAGGTTTAGAGATGGTACTAGGATATTTCCTCTATGAGCAATACATACTAGGCTATATCGCAATAGCTGAAGTACCTTTCAATATTATGCAAGTACTGGTTGGAATTTTTGGCGCGACAGTCGTAACACACTACTTACGTAAATTAAAGCTCTGATTTTCTAGCATACCCTTAGTAAGTAACCTAACAAACTCTGGACCTTCTTCCTCCTCCATCTCCTTAATAACTCTCATGAATGTTTCAGGGGAGTTATTTAATAGAAAGTAGAGATGATACCTGATTTTCTTTATTATCTGGAACTGAATTCCTCTGATTCTCTTCAACTCTTCTCTACACTCTGGACAATATTTAGCCTTACTATTATCCAAAAAAATCTTACCGCATAAATGACATATCTTACGCTTTAGGTTAGCTTTTAATCTATACTTCCTCCTCCAATGTCTAACCGTCCATATACTAACACCTAATTTTTCGGATATTTCTTCATCAGTATATCCTTCTTCGTAGAGTCTTCTTATCTCCCCCTCCTTAGATATGGTCCTTGACATCCCCCCAACCCCTTATACCCCCCTCGAAATTTAAGTGTGAAAAATAATTTGTACAATTATTTACATATACATATATACAGAAAGAATTTTTAGCATCCTAAATATAACCAAAAAATATTGAATATATTAACATTTCACTGTAAATATATTACTTTTAGAATAATTATACCTAAAAAACAATTATATTTTAGTATGATTAAATTAATATTCGAATTTGGCAAACATGCTTATCAGCAAAAACCAATAGTTTATACATTCACAACACTTGATTTCATACTCATCTTAATTTCTAGCATAATTAGCCTTCTAGTAGCTGTCTATGCATATAAGGGATATATCCTTGTACGTGAGAAAATCCTACTATATCTCAATTTAGCATTTACATTAATAGGTGCTGGTCTCTTTATCGAAGCATTAACTATAATATTTGCTATTATATCTCGAGGATTAATAACACTAGCCATAGGTGACTATACATCTATGTTAGCTCAAATAATCGGATATCTGCTACTAATATATGCTTATTATACTCCCACCGAGGAGGAGCCTAAAACAATTTTACCAGCATTAATTGTTTTGACTGGTATAGTAGGCTATGTCCTAAACCTAATTCTCATTATAGTAGTTACATTTATAATTGCAAAGCTTGTAGTCAATTTCCTAGTTAAAAGAAGCATATATTCTGGATTCTCATTAGCATCATTCCTTTTGATTGATCTATCGCATATTATGCTGGCCATTAGTCCGTATAGAGCTAGCTTTATTCTTGTAAGTGAGCTAATAAGGCTACTAGGGTTCATTCTGCTTGTCGCTCTTCTAATTAGTATTAGCAGGGGACGAACATGAAAAAACGCTATAGATCAAAAATCAGAATCATACTAGATATTCTCGATGGAATTGAGAAGCTAGAGTATGAAGAGGGCATAGCATTACCTACGAAAATCATGTATTTATCAAATTTATCATACGAAAGACTTAATCAGTATTTAAGGGAGTTGCTAAATAGAAATTTAATCCTGAGGGACGGTGAAGGTTATAGATTAACTGATGAAGGTAGGAAGTTTAAATTTGAGTTGTATAGAATTAGGCGTTTTCTAGAAGCATTCGGGTTAGAATTATAACAACCTTATATCCTAAAATCTACTTAACAAGATTTCTTATCTAATTCTAAATATAACTTCTAGAGTCTCTTAAGGAGAATCTAAAGAAATATCTTGTCAAAGATTCTTGCCGTTTCATAAGTGGGGGTCGATGAGAGGTGGGTCCTCATCCTACTATCGGACTACGGCAGTTTCTTCATCCCCTAAATTTAATTTCTACAACAATTCAAGATAAGTTTTTCTTTTTGAGCATTACCTAATTACTAGTAGTACTACTAACTATTTTCATTAGCTTTAGATATTGATTCCCTAATAATCTTGAGTCTCTCGTTAACTTTTGATAATAAAACATCTAAACCTTCAGAAATCATTTTTAATTTAATAGTTACTTCAGGATGGATAATACCCTTATTATAAAGATCTTTCATTAAGTCTTTAATTTTTAATGTTAATTTAACAATTTTATGGTCGTTAACAATTAACTTATTAATATATTCACTAGGTATATTTGACTCCTTGAATTCAATAGGAATCTCTCTATCCCTCCTCAAAATTCTTATTATTTTATCTGCCTTATACAGTATCTGATCAATAAATAGCGTTTTCTCCTGAGTTATTGTTTGCGTCGCGAATACAACCAGTCTTCTAAGATCATCTAATACAAGCTGTATCTGCTCAGCTACATATTCGCGAAATGCTTTATCACTACTTCCTCTATCATCAACCCTATCGTAGCCAATAAAACCTGGAATGTTATCCGCTATTTCTCTTCTAAGCTTTTCTATATCCTCATTTCTCATTTCAACTCAACTATAGTATTGTACATCCCAAGAAATAAGTGATGTGAATATTTGATTCGCTTTTCATTGGGGATTTAAAGCGATAATTAGCTAGAAAAGAGATATTACAACTGGATACCAAAATCTTTAAATTAATGCTATAGTTAATTTTACAATGGTATGATAGTAAACTGGCTAATGGCAAATCTAAGAATTGAAGGTTGGATCTCATTGATAATTATTATAGTATTTGGGACTATGCTACTGTTATCATATAAAGCTGGAGGGATCTCCAGAGAAAGCTTTGGAGCAATGTTAATGCTAAAAGCGGGAATGTTCCTAACAGCTATACTAATATTTGGGTTATCAGTGCTTATTCTACAAATGGTATTAAATATGTTTGGATTCGGCTTTGAAAACTTAATTCTCATAGTTGCCATGTTTACAGCATTTTTCATGATTTTCCAGTGGCTCTTTGCCCCATCATTTATAAACGCATTTTACAAAGTGAAGTTTATTGAGTATCCATCTAATTCTACGGAAAGGTGGCTTCTAGAAAAAGTTGAGTATTTAGCTAAGTTATCTGGATTAAAGAAGGTTCCAAAAGTCGGTATTGCGATGGGATTAAATATTCCAAATGCTTTTGCGTATTCAAGTCCAATTTATGGGCCACATGTAGCAGTAACACCGTCATTACTAAATAATATGCCTAAGGAGGAGGTTGAAGCTGTTTTAGCACATGAAATTGGACACTTAAAGCATAGAGATGTAACGGCAATGTTAGCTGTCTCCTTTATACCAATACTAATCTACTATTTAGGAAGGCACTTGATGTTTATGTCTGCATTTGGATATGGATACTCAAGTCGTGATAGGGATCAAACGCCAGCACTCTTATTATTCATGGGTATCATACTAATTCTCGCTGGTATAATATTCCAGTTTTTAGTGAAGCACTTCAATAGATTAAGGGAGTATTATGCAGATGCTCACTCAGCAAATACTCTTAATAATCCAAGGCCTCTCCAAAGAGCATTAGCAAGATTAGATCTAATGTATAAAGCTTTCAAAAGTAGAATGAAGCAAAGAACAGATAACAACTTCATATCTATGCTTTTCATATACAACTACTTTGTAGATTTCTTCTATGATTATGATGAAATCGACAGTTATGTTGAAGAATTAAAGAATAAGAAAACTTCATGGCTAATTGAGCTGTTATCAACGCATCCGCCAATACCAAAGAGAATAAGATTCCTAGATAAGCTGAAACTTCAGTAACTTAAATTTTAATTTAAAAACTATCCATACTATTATCTGAAGTCGGTACATCAGTAGTTAGGATTATCCATAGATTATATAGCCTATAGTTAAAGCGGAAAATTTAGGTGTTCACTATCATGAATGTTAGGGTACGTGGAATTTACGCTACAGCAATAACAAAAATTTTGATCGATGAAGGTTTTAACATTACACACGCATCACAGATAATAAAGGAGAGATTTAACATAAAAGATAATGTTATCGCACCAGATGTTACTGTAAAGGATGTTGATGGCAAATATGGCATAGTAGTTATAGGTAAATATGATGTTGGGAAGAAAGTCTTTGATGTTCTTAGGCAGAAAATTGGAGCTGTCTATGTATGGAAATCAAAACTTCCTTTACATGCTATCTATAAGGGTGTTGTAAAGGAGAAAAATAATGGGAAATGTATAGTCGATATTAATGGAGTTAGAGGAATTTTAAATTGTAACGCTGAACCTGGTAGCGAAGTTGTAGTCGAGATTTCAAAGCCTGTTTTACCGCCTTCAAATGAAGTTCTCCTCTCCACAAACTATACAATCTACGGAAATTATGTAGCGTTAATATATGGCTTAAAGGGAAGAGTTATATTTAGTAGGCATATAACAAACCCGGAAATTAAAAGAAACTTGCGGATGATAGTTTCTCTGATGAAGATTAGTGGTGATTGGGGGGTTAAGTGGAGAAGTTCAGCCATACTAGGTCGTGTCAATGATTTAATGCTAGATTTACAACAAACATTTGAGAAAGCAAATAAGTTCTTGGATCACATTAAAGAGGCACCAGTAGGAAAATTCATATCTGAAGGACAATTCTTTGGAATACTAGGTTTTGACTCAAAAGCTAGATGTATACTAGATGATTATAGAAATAATGTGGTCCCTACTATAAGATATCATCATGCATTAAAATCTATGGACAACAATTTAACGCAAATCATAGATTATACAGAGTATCTTATGAAAATTGGCGCTTTAAGTAGAGAATTAGCTACACAATCTATATTTAGTTATATTGAGGATTTGTTAAGCGAGAAGAAATTAATTAATATAGAGCATATTTCGTTACTAAAAGGGGAAATTATAAAATTAACTCCGGGGCATCTGCATAAAGTTTGTAAGCAAGGAGATATTATTCACGGTGTCCTAAAGAGGGTATTTAAAGGTGGAGGATACCTCGATGGATTAAATGTTCCAAAAGAGTATGGTGACTATGACTTGATGGAGTTTTCTACATCAGCGCCAATAATACTTCACAAATATCACTCTAAGGATGGAATATTTAAAGGATTATATATCAACATAAACTCATATCCAGAGCTATCTCCAGGTGTACTAAGATATATAGACCTAGAAATTGATGTAATCGTTCGTCCTAATGGTGAAGTTCATATTATCGACTCTGAGAAGCTTAAAATAGCATACGAGGAAAAAATATTAAGTAAGGAAAAGTATGATACTATTCAGACTATAGTGGGTAGCATAGAAAGCGTGTTAGAGCGAGAGTTTGACTATAACCAACTGAAAAACATATCAATTAAAGATTTAGAGGAAAAAATCCAGTTAAACAGATATTGTATTTAAAGTTCATGGGTATTATCCAACTATAGTCACAATTATCCTTCTATGCCTAGGCCTAGTATCTAGCTCTATAAATACTATTTGTTGCCACGTACCAAGATAAACATCTCCATCTATAACAGGAGCGGTATAACTAGATTTTAATAGTGTAGCTCTAACGTGACTATGCCCATTATCATCATGCCATCTCTTATGATGCTCATACTCAATATTCTTGGGAATTATTCTTTCAAGGAACCTCGGGAAATCCTTTAGTAGTCCAGGCTCATACTCAATTGTTGAAATCGCACATGTACTACCAGGACTAAAAACATTAACTATACCATCTTTTATCCCTGATCTTCTAACAATCTCTCTAACCTTACTAGTAATATCAATCATATGTACTTCTCCCTTTGTATCAATATAAAACTCCTCTCTATATACAACCATTAAAATCACCAATAATCAATGGATGCTACGTATAATTTAGGTATTTTACGTCTCATAGTAGATCTTGATAATCAACATTAATTATACCATGCTATATAACTATTTTTAGTTAAAATCTTTGGTGATTATAATTTTACGTGATGTACCATGTGGAGTACACTGTATTATTTAAGGAATGACCCGGAAAAGCTACGGTGGAATTTGAGAGTTAGAGGTTTAGATGAGAGCTTAGTAAATGAAGCGTTATCCCTGGATATAAAGTGGAGAGAGGAGCAAAAGCGTCTAGATGCACTAAAGCATGAGAGAAATAAGTTAACGAAATCTATTGGAAAATTATCTGGTGCTGAGAGGGAGGAAGCTATAAAAAAGGCTAAGGAGTTATCTGCAGAGATAAATAAGCTGGAAGCTATGGTAAATGAAATTAAGAGTAGGAGGGATCAACTTTTACTATCGATACCAAATATGATTCATGAATCTGTACCAGTAGGTTTCTCTGAAGATGAAAATGTCGCTGTTAGATATTGGGGAAAGCCTAAGGTCCATAAAGATTTTCTTGATGATTTTCTAAGGTTAACAGACGGCAAGGTTGAGTATGAACTTATAGATTATAAGATTAAAGGTCATGCAGATATTTCAGAAGCAATGGGGCTTGTTGATACTCTACGTGCTGGAAAGGTGGCGGGAGCAAGATTCTACTATATGTATTCAGATTTAGTATGGCTCGACTTTGCATTAACACTATATGCTGTTGAGTATATGGTTAAGCAAGGGTTTACACTAGTATATCCACCACTTATGCTTAATAGGAGGGCGTATGAAGGTGTGACTACCCTTGCAGACTTTGAGGAAATGCTCTATAAGATTGATGGTGAAGACCTGTTTTTAATTGCTACGAGTGAACATCCGATAGCAGCACTATACAAAGATGAAGTTCTAGAAGAAGGAGAATTACCACTAAAATTTGTTGGTTTTAGTCCATGCTTTAGGAAAGAGGCTGGTGCACATGGTAGGGATACAAAGGGAATATTTAGAGTGCATAACTTCAATAAAGTTGAGCAATTCGTATTCTGTCATCCAGATGAAAGTTGGGGGTGGCATGAAAAATTAATTGAAAATGCTGAAAAGCTTTGGCAGGGACTAGGATTACCATATAGAATAGTTAATATTTGTAGTGGAGAATTAGGTAATGTAGCAGCTAAGAGATATGATTTAGAGGTATGGATGCCTGCACAAGGAAAGTACAGAGAGGCTGTATCATGTAGTAATGTCTTAGATTGGCAATCATATAGATTAAACATTAGGTATGCTAAGAAGAGGGGTCTACCAACTGAGGGCTTTGTACATACACTAAACTCAACTGCAATAGCAACTTCAAGAGCAATAACAGCTATTCTAGAAAACTATCAAGAGCCAGATGGAACAGTAAAAGTACCGAAGGTGTTAAGGAAATATTTAGAAAATATAGATGGAGCGCCCATGGAGGAAATAAGACCAATAAAACTACCATAATTAAGAGTATTATCCTAATTCTCTCTTACTTTTCTATATCCTGTAGTTTGGAACGTCTAAAGTAAATTAGAACGATAATTAATAAAGCTATTACTGCAATTACGGCGATTGTATCGATATATCCAGTTATTATCTCCCAATTTTCTCCAAGCCAAACACCAAAATATGCAAGAATAAAATTCCAGATTACAGAACCGATAATAGTTAGAACAGTAAATGAGTAGATGTTCATTCTACCAACACCAGCCGGGAAAGAAATATAGGTTCTAACTGCGGGAGTAATTCTGCCAACAAAAACTGTAATTCCTCCATACTTATTAAACCATTTTCTTGCAAGTTCCAGATGATGGGTACCTAAGTATAAGTATTTACCATATCTCTTAACGAACGGCTCACCCCAAAAATATCCAATATAATAGAATATCATTGAGCCAACTAAATTTGCAAGTGTAGATACAAGCACAACAAGCCAAAAATCAAATACTCCTCTAGTAGCTAGAAAACCAGAAAAAGTAACAACTGCTTCACTTGGAATAGGTATACCAGCACTCTCTAAAACCATAAGAATAAAAATACCGAAATACCCAAATTCACCAATTAACTCAATAACCCACTCAATAATGGGAGCAAGAATTGACATAAACGTAGCACCATACAGCTTCTCTTTAGTTATATCCTCTCTTATCCTATATAAACGAGGAAACTATAAAATTAATGATGTATACATCCTCATTATTTGGTGTAAAAAATGATTCTAAGCTATAATGAAATCATGAAATACATAAAAAATAGGAAGTTAGTCATTGAGCCATTTGGTGAGGATATAGTAAGGGAAAATGGTTTAGACTTAAGGTTTGGAGGCGAAATTGCTAGACTAAAAACTGCTAATTCAGTACTGGATACGAGAGCATCTAATATCGAGGAGTACTATCTTATTGAGAGAGGGGAGGAATTTATCATAAATCCACATGAGAAAATCTTGTTTCATACATTAGAGTATATTAAGATGCCAAATGATTTAATCGGCTTTATAAACCTGCGAAGTAGCTATGCAAGACTAGGAATAGTGATACCACCAACAATCATAGATGCAGAATTTGAAGGGCAGTTAACAATTGGACTAACAGGAACTTCCTTTCCAGTGAAGATCAGGAAGGGAGAAAGAATAATACACTTAATACTAGCAAAATTAACAACACCAACGATAAAGCCTTATAAAGGAAGATATAAAGGCCAGAAAGGAGTACAGATACCAATATTTAAATGACGTGTTATTAAGCTAAATATAGCTTGATAAATCTGATTCTCCTTTTGTAATGTACTTACTAAGATTCTTCTTAATTTGATTGGCATATATATGTGCCTGTCTAGTCGGCTCTGGAACACTATAAATAGTTACTTTCTCAACAATCCTTATTGCTGTCTCTAAGGATACCCTATGTCCAATACTAATATAGATCTTTGGCTTTAATCTATAACCTAAAACCTCATTATTATCAACTATATATCCATCCTCCCTCTCCTTACCAGTTAAGTATGATTTTGCAACTCCTATTGTTGGGATATCTAATACTACTCCTAAGTGTGTTGCTTCACCCGCTCTTCTAGGATGACATTTTCCATGGGCATCCACTAAAATTATATCCGGTTTTATATCTAGCTTTTTAACAGCACCAATCATTGCTTTAATTTCTCTAAAAGCTAAATATGTAGGAATATAAGGTACTAGAACCTTAGTAATAAAAAACTTTTTCTCTAAAACCTTTAAGTTATCATAGTCTAATACAACTGCTGTACCTATTGAGTAGCCAGATTTAAATGCTACATCTACACCACCAACATACCTAATTGGAGTATTAAACACATCTTGTTCAATAGCTTTTTTAGAAATGAGAATTTGTGCATATCTAGCTTTCCCCAAGTCGATTTTAATCAATACTTAACACCAAAAATTATCTAAATAACGATTTATTTTAATCCAATTCCCTATAACAATTGTTATGATTAAAATCAAGTTCTTTGGTAAATTTAGAGAGTTTGTTGGGAAACCTCTTATTGAACTTAACTGTAGTGAATGTAGAATTATCGATATTTTAAAGCGAATTATTGTTGATGATAAAGCACTGTTAGATATTGTTTTAGAAGGCAATAAAATCAGAAAGAGTGTTAGAATACTAGTTAACGGTGTTGATATTAGAAAATTGGATGGATTAGATACTGCAGTTAAGGATGGCGATTCAATACTTATAGGCCCACCTCTCTCTGCTGGTGGTATGGTTGACATTACTGCTAAGCCATTTTCATTTAGGTTAGCAGAAGCTGAAGGCATAATCCACCTCAGAAAACAAACTATTGAGCTAATTAAAAGTGGCAAAGTCGAAAAAGGTGATGTCTTTGAAGCTGTTAAGATTGCAGCTATAAATGCTGTAAAATCTACTCCACATATACTCGCATATTGTCATCCAATTAAGATAACTAATGTTAAAGTTTTAACGGTAGTTCAAGATGATTCAGTAAAGGTTAACGTTATTGTCAAGAGTATTGAGCAGACTGGTGTTGAGATGGAGGCGTTAACTGGAGTTATGGCTGGATTACTAACTATATGGGACATGGTTAAGAAATATGAAAAAGATGAATCTGGAAATTATCCAGATACATGGATTAGTAACGTTAGAGTTATTAGGAAAGAAAAACTGGATATCAAATAGGTTGTTAGCTTTTAGGAGTAATAGACCTTTTTTAGACATCTTTATTTTGGCTTATTACCTAATTGTTTTTTGATGTCTAAATATACTGGTCATGAAAGAGAGTTAAAGGTTAAGGTTAAAGCAATTATAGTAACTGTAAGTACATCTAGGTTTGAGGCGTTTAAATCTGGATTAAAAGTTAATGATGAATCTGGAGATTATGTTGAGTTTTGTCTCAGAAAAATTAATGCAGATATAGTTAAGAGAATAATCGTGCCAGATGATATAAGCGAAATTAGAAACGTTATTAATAAACATATGGGTAATGCAAATCTAGTAGTTTTTATCGGTGGAACCGGATTAACTAAGACAGATATTACTTATGAAGCTATAAAGCCAATTCTAGATAAAGAATTAACTACTTTCCCATCTCTTTTTACGTATTTAAGTTATGGAGATGTCGGAACTGCTGTACTAGCAAGTAGGGTACTTGCTGGTGTTAAAGATAAAATGTTGATATTTTGTCTACCAGGCTCAACTGGTGCCGTTAAATTGGCGATGGAAAAGATAATTATACCTGAGCTAGGACACTTATTTAATATGATTCATAGCGAATAAAAGATTGAGATTTAAATCTATATTTAATGATCGCTACTAGATTGTTTTAAACTAATAATGTATTGCTTAATTTTACAGGCTGAACATACATCACCATAACTTGCGCCACCACAAATCTTACAAGTATTATACTCCTCTCTTGGAAGTGTTTTATCTAAAATGGGTATTAACTTGTTGGTAAATATAGAGAAGAGTTGAAACTTTATATTTCTCTCTCTTCTTTCCCATATATCCAAAATCTTCTTTCTTCTAATAGATCTTGCTCCCTTAGCATATGGACACTTTCCATATCTAAAGGGAAGGTTATTATAGGAAGCGTAGTACAAATTATCAAATTCCGGTATCTTAATTAGAGGTTTTATTCTCCATACTTGGGATGGATGCATAGGTGGAAGTACAGGCTTAAGTCTCCTTAACTGATCAAATTCACCCGTAAGAAATAAGTTAAGCATAACCTCTACCGTATCATCAAGATTATGTCCAAGAGCTAATGCATTAACTCTATATTCCCTAGCCAACTTATTTAATGTCCATCTACGTAATGTACTACATGTCGCACATATCCTCTTATCATATTTTGTATTCTTAAAATCTGGAATTTCAAATCCATCTACATCTCTATATCTATAAACATAAATTTCTACATCTAGCATCTCAGCTAATTCTCTAGCTTTCTTCTCACTTTCTCTAGAATATTCGCCTATACCAGCATTTACATGAAATGCAATAAACTCTATATCTGAAGATAATGTTTTTAAAGCGTGTAAAAGTGAGGCACTATCTTTACCACCACTAATAGCTACGCCAACAACTCTAAAGTTCCTAAGCATCTTATATTTATCAACTGTTTTTTCAACACGTCTTAAGTAGAACTTTATAAAGCAGTCTTTACATAGCCATAGCCTAGCATAATTCAAATAAATTACTGCTTCATTAGCATTACATCTGCCACATAATTTTGTCATGCAATATCATTAATAACAGAGTATATGTAGGATAAATAAATTGAGGTAACATGTACTATGTATTTACCTCGATTTCTCTTTCTAACACCTCATCTATATCATAAAAAATATAGCTCTAGAAGAGTAATCAATTATTGAACTTCTTAATTAATGGTGTCTGCTATGAAGTTAAAGGGTTATACAGGTAAAATTCTATGGGTAGACCTTACTAAGGGAAAGATTGAGGCGAAAGATACTCCAAAGGACTTAATTAAGATGTTTATTGGTGGTAGGGGTTTTGGCGCAAAACTACTATATGACTTGTTAAAGCCAGGTGTTGACCCATTATCTCCAGAAAATGTATTAATGTTCATGTCTGGTCCTTTAGTAGCTACAGGTGCTCCGGCTGCAGCAAGGGCAGCATTAATAACGAAATCTCCACATACAGGGACTTTCTTAGATTGTTACGCTGCTGGTGACTGGCCAAGCTGGATAAAGTTAGCTGGTTACGATGGTATTGTTATAATGGGTAAAGCTAAGAAATTAAGTTATCTCTATATAGGAGATGACACGGTAGAAATTAGGGACGCATCTCACCTTAAGGGTAAAGGTGTACTGGAAACTACAGATATTCTATTCAGAGAGTTAGGTATTAGTACAAGAGTTGCTTGTATTGGTCCAGCAGGTGAAAATCTAGTTGAGTTTGCAAGTGTAATGTGTGATAAGCATCATGCATTTGGTAGAGGCGGTGGAGGAGCAGTAATGGGATCAAAGAATCTAAAGGCAATAGCTATCTCAACAGATAATAAAACTGTTGAAGTCGCTAAGCCAGATGAGTTCATGAAATTTGTTAGTGAAGTCATCAAAACTGAAATTAAGGGTCCAGATCATGAGTGGGCTAGAACAGATGGTACGCCAATAATTGTTGATTGGTCAAATGAAGCTGGAGTATTGCCCACACACAACTTCCAGAGGGGGGTATTCAAGTTTGCTGATAGAATAAATGCTGAAGCGCTAAAGAAGTATAGAGAGAAGAAGGATGCATGCTATAGATGTCCTATTGCATGTAGGAATATCGTTAGGGTTAAGAGAGGTAAGTATGCTGGAGTTAGAATTGATGGTCCAGAGTACGAAACTATAGCTATGTCAGGTTCAAACTGTGGTATAAAGAGGTTGGACGCAATTATAGCGTGGAATAAGAAAGTTGACGATTACGGTATGGATACAATTTCACTTGGCGCTACAATAGCTATGGCTATGGAGGCATATCAGAGAGGATACCTAAAGAAGGAGGACCTAGATGGATTAGAGCTTAAGTTTGGAAATGAGGAGGCTTGGCTGAAAATCGTTGATTACATTGCATTTAGGAAGGGCATTGGAGACGTATTAGCTGGTGGTGTAAAGAAGTTAGCTGAATATTTAGGTGAAGATGCATGGAAATTTGCTATCCATATTAAAGGGTCAGAGTTCCCAGCATATGACCCACGAGGCTCATTTTCAATGGCACTTGCATATGGAACTGCAGATAGAGGAGCTGATCACTTAAGGTCATGGCCAATAGCATATGACGCATTTGGAGACTTAGATCCATTTGAAGTCGAAGATAAGCCTCAAATTGTAATTGATGATCAAAATAGAAATTCCGTAAAGTGGAGTATGGTATTCTGTGACTTCTATGCAGTTGACTATGAGACTATGGCGAAGTTCTATACATTAGTAACTGGTAGAGAGATTACTAAGGAGGAGCTTATGAAAATTGGTGAGAGAATATGGAACGTAACTAGGATGTTCAATGTGAGGGAGGGCTTTAGGAGAAAAGACGATTATCCACCATACAGGATTATGAGAGAAGCTGGTAAGGCTGGTCCTTCAAAGGGTAAGAAGGTTACAAAGGCTATCTATGAAAAAATGTTAAATAAGTACTATAAGCTTAGGGGCTGGAATAGAGAAGGTATTCCAACTAAGAAGAAGCTTAGGCAATTAGGGCTGAGAGACCTAATAAAGGACCTACCAACCTAGCCTCCTAATTTTTCAACCACCTAATGAATGATATAATATCCCATACCTTTTTATCTTTGTTAATTTAGTTTTCATTTATAGAGGTTGATTACGCTATGAAAATTACTGTTTTAGGTGTAGGTACGATCGGTAAAGTTATTATCCGCGATCTTCTTGAGAACTGGAGAGTTGATGAAATTATAGCCATAGATTATAACTACAAGGAGTTGAAGAAGTTTGTTGATTCTCTTGGTGATCCAAGAGTTACTCCACTAAAAGGTGATATTAGAGATATAGATTCAACCGCTAAGCAGATGGAGATGGGCGACTATGTTGTAAATGCAACATGGTATGAATTTAATATCCATGCTATTAAAGCGATGTTGAAAGCGAAGAGGGACATGATTGATCTTGGTGGTCTCTATTGGATGACTAAGAAAGAGTTGGAATGGGACGAAGAAGTAAAGAAAGCTGGACTAACATTACTACTTGGTGCTGGAGATGATCCTGGAACCTCAAATGTCCTAGCTAGGTATGGATCTAATAAGCTAGATGAAGTTCGTGAAATACACTTTAGGTGGGGTGGAAGAGTCGTTGAGGAGGAAGAAGCTAGAGTATCCTTTGGTTTTTCAGTGTTAACAGTTATGGATGAAGCAACTATGAACGCTGTAATGTATATTGATGGAAGGTATATAGAGGTCCCACCTCTAAGTCATAAAGAGTTAACGTACTTCCCTGACCCTGTTGGCTACCAATATACATACACGATTCTACACAGTGAGTTAGCAACAATTCCTTGGACAATTAAAGGCGTAAAAACAGTTACATACAAAGATACTTGGGATGAATCGATGTTTCCAATACTCGATTTCTTAAAGGATGTTGGGCTGGTAAAGAGAGAACCTATCGATGTAATGGGTCAAAGAGTATCTCCAGTTAAGGTATTAGCATCATTAACTAAGCCGTGGGAACCCAAGAGTTACTATGGAGTACTTAAGGTAGTTGTTAAGGGTGTAAAGAATGGTGTGGAGACTAAGTATACATACTACGTTGGTCCTGTTGGATATTGGGAGAAATGGAATGCAGGGGCAACAGCAGTAACAACAGGGTTGGGCGCTACTGCGGGCCTAAAGTTACTAGTTGATGGACACGTTGGTAGAAAAGGTGTAGTACCTCCAGAGCTAGTGGATAAGCCAGAGTTATGGCTTAGAGAGCTTAGTAAGAGAGGCATAAATATAACTGAAGTCAAAGAGGAGATTAGACCAGTATAATAGGGCGGGTGTCACTAATATAAATAGCTAGCCTTAGTATATTGATTATAAAATTGCTTAAACAATTTTTTTATCCTGCCACTTTAAACATAAAATATATCATTAGCATAATTACTATAGCGATAAATACTAGGAATATCGTTAAGAAAACTAAGGGGTTTGCATGTACTACAAATGGAAACGGAAATATTACGACTCCTCCTTCTCCTCTGACGCCTAAACTAGACATTAGCACAAATCCTATAGCGATTAAAAACATTCCTAATATCCACAGCAGACCGACCATCATAAATTTATCCATAATGTTAAATGATGGCCTAGATCGAGAGGAGTATTCTGGAACCTCTTCACTCACGCATCTACTGCATATCATCAAATGTGGATAGTAATGGTATTCACATACTAAAGCACCACACCTTTGGCAAACATATTTAGCAGTTCTTTCGTTACAAATTTCACACATTGGTACACCCAACATGGATCACCAAAGTTTCCTTAAAATTAAAATATATAACGCTAATATTGTAACTAACAATAGGAGTTTAATTATTAAGATGAACTTAACTAAACTATCTTTACTCTTAATACTGCCTGTTGGAGATATGTGTTCCCTTGAAATATAGAGAATTTCTAATAGTTCCAGCATCTTTATGCAGACCCATTTAACAATTAGTAAAGAAGCATTAAAAATTATTTGAAGAATAGTTAACTATATAAAAAACAATTTAATCTTTGGCAATTTTTTGTCTGGAAACTGGCGAAAATAGCATTAAAATAACTATAACGCAAACTAAAAAGATACTTACTTATATTAAATCGGAACGATATAAAAATCAGACAATTCTATAGTAACTCTTGCGATGGAATCTCCTAAGTACTTAATCGCTATATGGAGAACGAAACTTTTTTTAACCTGGTATAGCTAAACTTCTAGTAATACAGTAACCATGATATCAGTCCTATATTTAAGAAAAGCTAAGTTATTCTCTCTACTCTTCTAAACCTGATTTAATTTTATTCTTGTAGATATTTGTAGTGATAATGTTAATAGTACTATTTGGTGATCAGTAGTATGAAATGTGTTTTTTGTGGTAATGAGATAGATTATAACCAGGATAAGTTTATTGAGCTAAATGGTGAGTATACTCACCTTGACTGCTGGGTAACCAATATGTTTAAGAAAGGAGGCTTTAATAAGGAAATTTTTGGAGCTTTAGCTACAGCTATAGACTATCTAATTTCAGCTAAGCAACTAATTTTAGAGGTTATATCTAAGTGTGAAGCATATAAAGAAGATTTATGTAGCTCTATAGATAGAATTGAAAGTGAGGCATCTATAATAACAAGATTCATTTTAGATAAAGTCTTGAAGTAACTCTTTTACGTCTTGTGACTATAGTCGTAAAAGAGTGCTGGATATATTAAGTACCAGTTTATTCGTATCTCAATGCTTCAACTGGAGGTATCTTAGAGGCTCTATAAGCTGGAATTAAGCCACCTAATATTCCTATTAGAATTGCAAGACTAACTGTTTCACCGATTAAAGTAGGTGTTATCGATGGAGAGGCGACAATTGTTATAGTTTGTCCTATTTTAAAGCGTTTCGCTGATAATAGGTACGCCCCTATAGTACCAGTAGCTATTCCTATCACACCACCAATCAAGCTCATTATAAATCCCTCTGAAAGTATTGTGACTAAGACTTCAATACTAGAAAATCCTATAGCTTTAAGTACACCTATCTCTCTAGTTCTCTCAACTACAGAAGTAAACATTGTAGCCATTATACCAGTTATAGCTACCATAAAAGCTGCTGAGGATAGTGAATATAGAAGAAAATCGAGAGTTTTAATTACGGATCCAATAGCATCTGCAATCTGCTGGAATGATATAACCTCAGCCAATCCTTCATATCTCCTCCTAAGTAATTCAGTTAAGCTACTTACATAAGTTGGATCTTTAACCGCAATTAGTATTCCAGAGTACTTATCTGCTCCGAGTAAGGCTGGGCCCGCAGCTTTAGGTAGGAAAATCGTTGTATCAGGATTTACAACTAATGCGCTACCATACTTCTCAAGTATACAAGATACTTTTATAGTTCTAGACTTAACCTTAATCTCACTATCTTGAGGAATTGGGACCGACACTGTAATCGCTTGTCCAAGCCTAATAAGCTGTCTACCTTTCTCATTATATACAATATCATATCCAACCATTCCAGCTGAATATGCTCCTGATGGTGGGATAATACCATCCTTAACTTTTAGGCTACCAATAGCCTTAAATACAAATTTAAGATCTGTAGCGTATAGAGTAACTTTAATTAGCTTTCCATCGCTTCTTCTAAAAGTAGCTTGGGCTAAGTAGAATGGCGACGCATCATATACCCCCTTTAAACCTTTAACATACATTACATCATTATCAGTCACGGTATAGCGTTCAGTCGATAATATAACTATCGTATTCTGACCTAAACTAGATAACTGCTCAGTTATTACCTGAGAATAACCTTCAACCGTACCTATTATTGATACCATAGCCGCTGGACCAATAGCGATCCCAATTATAGTAAGTATCGCTCTAAGCTTTCTCTCTCTTAATACATTTAATGCAAGCCTAATAACATCAGTAGGTAATATCATGGCAGATACCCTCACATCACCTCTTTATGTGACTTAGATAGTTTACTTATAACTATACATATACCTATACCTAAAAGTATCGCTACTATAGCTATTATACCACCGATAAACATAGCTCTACGAACACTTTCCTCAGCTAAAATATCTAAGATTCCTTTCTCTGGTTTAGTAGGTGGCTTTGGATATACCTCTACGGTAATTGGGAAATCTACCTCTATAGGCTCATAGAATGCATTCATAAACCTCACTACTATTGTAATATTTAATGTACCAGTATAGTTTTCCATATACCCATATAGGGTAATTGGCATTTGCGAACTAACATCTATATCTCCCACATATGAATAACTTGTATAGTTTAAACGGATATACTTACTTGGCTTTATAAATACTTCTGCTCCTCTCGCAGTATCAGTACCTAAATTAACTATAGTTGCAGATATCGTAAATTCACTATTTGCATATAATGGACTAGGCTCTACTGATATGTCTATCAACTTAAGTTCAGCTATACCCTCAACATATAGAATTACGGTTTGATTAAACGTTACTCTCATACCACTAGGATCTATATATAAAATAGTGACTAAAGCAGGTATACTACCAGTATATGACTGACCTGAAGATGAAGCATACCAACTTAACTTAACTGTCTGTTTAGGTATTATAACTGGAATATACTTAACAGCTGATGAAAAGGATACAACTGAGGATAAGCTGGATATAGATACATATACATCATACATCGGTCCAGACCCATTATTAAGTAAATATAACACTATTTGACTTCTCCTATTACCTATAAATACAGCTGACTTATTTTCTAGCACTAGTATATTCTCTGTTCTTCCAAGTACCCACATTGTAGCGTTAACTTCAAGAGCACGATTACAGTCCCACTCATCAAGGAAGAATAATATTATGCTATACTTATACCCTCCTGGAGTTACGCTTGAATTAAAATTAAGTGTCATTGGAATAACTATGAAATCTCCCTTACCTACTTCCCCAGATACAGCCTGTGTCGGTATATAGCCGGCTTGTAGAGATGAAGCTAACTGGGCTAGTTCAGCTGCTGATGATGCAACGTATGGTGTTACATTAAATGTTCCAGTACCTGTTACTGTAGATACCACACCATCAGGTAATATCACCTTAGCTACAACACCATACATTCTATCAAACCCAATATTCCTAAGTATAGTTAGTAGGTGTACACCTGCCGCACCAGGACCCGCGCTTCCAGATAACCAGTATGAAGTTGTAAATTCAATGCCCGATAATTTATCTACATTAATTGATATTAAATGATACTCTGTAACTGGATATCCCTCTCCACCACTTTGTAGAATATAGTGTAGGATTAAGTTACAACTATAAGTTCCTGGCTTCACATCCCCTACATCAATTTCAAATCTTAATGTAAATGTTTGCCACGAGTTAATTGGTCCAGAAACATATGCAGATACATAATTTTCATTGTCATCACTAAATCCATCTGGCAATACTAACGTTGCATTTACTCCAGATATTGGATAAGGTGATTCATCAGCTAATACTACATTTAGTCTTGCATCTTTAGTATTAGGGTATACCCTATAATTATTCTCCCAATAATAATCTACTGTTTTTACATATGGTAAGCCTGATGGAGGTGGATATACATATAAATATATATATGAAAAGCATCTCTTCTTAATATCTGAGCCATATATAGATAATATATAACTAAATGTAACATTAATTCTATAGTTACCTGGACTTACTTCCCTACCTATATTTATATAGCATGTAAGGGAGGAAATATCTAACGATAAAACCGCATCTGCTGTTGATGAGGTGGTGTATACAACTGTAAAGCCTTCTGGAGTGTCTAGAGATATTCTTAGGGATCTAATGTCATATGGTCCACCATTAAGTAACATGATAGATAAAGGCGTCATTTTTGCGCCAGGATACACCTCAATAGGTTGATTTATACCCCAATACGCACTTACTACTTGTAAATTTGAACTATACTGCCTAGGATCTGAGATAATGATATCCATTTCAGTAGTATATGTATCACGTATCTTAGCTCCATTCGGATCTATTATATATGTTATGGTTAAGGTTACTGGATAAGTGCCTGGCTTTACACAGCTCGAGATATTCATGAAGAATCTGACTGTAAATATAGTTGATGACGGAATAACTCCAGATGGTGCATTTACACTATATATATTAAATCCATCGGGTACAGTAAGTTTTGCATCAATTGCGGATATATCTCTAACTCCCCAATTTGCAATATTAACAATAACTTCAATATCTTTTGCACCTGGTAGGAGAGGTCCAGGCTGACCATTATAATTATACTCTATTGAGGTTATAACTAGGCTACTATTATACTCTGTTAATCTTAGATGAACCGTGGAACTATAATGCGCCTTTAAAACAGTATCCCCTATATACGCGAAACCATTAATTAGTAATGTGAAGTTATATAATCCAGGTGTTATATTATCAACATATATTGGCCCTAGTGAAAATGTATCTATATCTCCATAATTCAGCGTCCTATCATATGTTTCGTTTAATACATTAACTCCAGATGCCGTTTCGAATCCTTCTGGTAAATATAAGTATATAGCTAAGGATCCTATCCTATAAAACCCTATATTTTGCACCTTAACTTCTAAATTAATCTCTCTAGATCCATTATATAATGTATCCAGTCCAGACCAACCAACTGATATAATTGCGAGACTTAAATTGACTGGGTCATATATTTTAAGTGGAACTTCTAAGTATGCATAATATGTCTTACTTGCTCCACCATATCCCCTAAATGTAGACTCTATTTCAAGTGTTCCGTAATATACTCTTGGCTCAATCTCATAGTCTATATGTATTCCTGTGAAACTAAGTGTAGCAATCGAGCCTCTAGTTAATGCACCCATGGAAACAGACACTTGATCAGGTTTAAAGCCATTAGGCATATATAATCGTGCATCTACATTACTCAGATTTGCTTCACCTATGTTTTTCAAATCTAGATTTAGTATTAAGTTCCTACCTCCAGGCGTTGCATTTATGTAGGATCCATCTGTTGCTGACCAATAGATATTATCGATTGAAAAATCAACTTTAGGGAAATCACTCACTTTAAGGGGAACGTTATCTAATGTAGAACTGCCGCTTTTTAGCTCACCAGCTTCTAAATACTTGTACTCTAGTTCTATAGTCGCATAATATGTTCCAGGCGCTAAACTACTATTAACATTTAAGTTAAAGTTAAACTCAAAGGTTTCTCCTTTATCTATATTTTGTCTAATTTTATCTTCTTCCTCCTTTACAAAGCCTACTGCTTTAGTCATATTTGAACCATATATATCAGTAAATCCCTGAGGTAACTGTAAACATCCAGTCACACTAACTAGATCCTTAAAGTTATTAGTTACTAATACAACTAGAGTTACATCCTTACTACCCGGATATACGTTCTTAGGTTCATCTTTACTACCCCAAAAAGTATCCACCAACTGGAAATACTGAGTAGAAGAGTCTGAAATTATGTTTATTGAAGGGGTGAGTACCAGCTCTAGTGCAAATAATAATAACATAATATAGGATAATACTTTAATTTTCTTCATGATCCCTCACCTATATTAAATATACTCTTACCGTAATTAGCAAAAGTTTCACGAATAATCTTACCATCTCTAATAAAGAGTATTCTTTTAGCGCAATTTGCAATTTCAAGAGCATGAGTTACGACAATAATCGTTTTTCCAGCTTCATTAAGCTTTTTTAAAACTTCCATCACCACCTTAGCCGACTTTGTATCTAAATTTCCAGTTGGTTCATCCGCTAATATAATTTCTGGATCTCCCACTATAGCTCTTGCTATTGCAACTCTTTGCTGTTGTCCTCCAGATAATTCAGTTGGTCTCTTAGATAACCATTCTAAATCCCCACCAACTCTGATTAATGCTTGCTTAACCATTTCAATCCTCTTATTCCTCGGAATACCTCTTACTATTAGCGGTAGCTCTATATTCTCAAGTATACTCATCCTATTGATTAAGTTAAAGGTTTGGAATACAAAACCAATCTTCTTATTCCTAATATATGCAGCAGTCCTATCATCTATATCGGTAACATCTACACCATCAAGATACACTTTCCCTCTAGTTGGTCTATCTAAAAGTCCAATTATATTAAGTAAAGTCGTTTTCCCATGTCCAGATGGACCCATAATAGCTATATAATCACCTCTAAGTATCTCTAAATCTATTCCCCTCAAAGCCCATACCTCAATTCCAGAAGCACTTCTATAAACCTTATGAATATCCTCTAGCTTAAGAACAACGTTAGTAGAGGCGTCATACTCATATTCTACATCTAAAAGTTTCATAGTTTGCACCAGCTTATTCTTTAGATACTCAATATAAATATGTCTAGATATATCTAATTTTAAAAATATTTATGAATAATACTACTATAAAAAACTATAGAGAAATTGATATTAGCCTTCCCAATATCCTAACGTAATTCAAATATTTATCTAAGAATAACATAAAAACCAAATCTCAAAATAAAAGGGTATTTTTATTTCAAGTGTATAAAAAATTCTCTTGCTAATAATTTAATTTATTAATGTAATATAAATGGAATAGTTTATTTTGCATAGAGTTAAGAAGGATTAGAAGGTGAGTTTTTAGTGAGTGAAGAAGAGAAGCTTAAAGAAGCTAGAGAGAGAATTAATCGAATGATGCAGATGAGGGAGAGATTAAATAGGATTAAAGAGAAGATGAATAAAATTAAGTATAAAATTGGTGTTATAAGTGGAAAAGGTGGTGTTGGTAAATCAACTGTAACTGCGTTATTGGCATTAGCATTTGCAAGTAAGGGATATAAAGTTGCTGTTTTTGATTCTGATTTTCATGGTCCATCGATTCCTAAAATGCTTGGTGTAGAAGGTGGTATTGTAAAAGTCACTAAAGATAAGAGGATTATACCAGTTGAAGGACCACTAGGAATAAAAGTAATCTCAATATACTACTTTCTACCTGACCCAACTACAGCTGTTATCTGGAGGGGACCTTTAAAGAGAAGCTTCTTTGAGGAGTTACTAGATTTAACCGAATTTGGTGATCTCGACATACTACTCTTCGACTTACCTCCCGGAACAGGCGATGAAGCACTAAATCTAGCTCAAGTTGTTCCAGGATTAACTGGAGTTATAGCTGTTACACAACCAACCGATGTTTCAGCAGTAGCTGTAGCTAAGGCAATAGATTTTGCAAATAAAGTCGGTATTAGGGTATTAGGTATTATTGAGAATATGAGCGGCTTCCTATGTCCAGGAGAGGGAAAAATATATAAAATCTTTCATGGTGAAGGAGGAAAAATGCTTTCAGTAAAGTATGGGGTTCCGCTACTTGGGCAGGTACCAATAGACCCGAGAATATCGGAGTATGGAGATAAAGGTTTAGAGAACTTAATTAAGAATTCAGAGACGGAGATAGCAAAAGAATTCATTAAAATCGCTAAAAAATTAATTGAGATAATAACTAAACTATCTTAACGCTATTTAGCGACACGTAGTGATAGCGAGATAAACTATTAAAAAACCCTTACTAAATTAGCTGTGAGGAATATCTTTGAAAAGCTAATATATGTAATATAATTAGTGTAAGTAGTTTACATTTCCCTCCATCTGGCCTTCTTCAAGCTAATAAGTATAAATGCTATAATCATTAGTGCTAGTATGATCCAGTGACAGCATACTGGTAAATCGGATACATTTGTCACACCTATGTAGACTCTTATTAAATGAGCAATATGTGTAGTTGGTATTATATAAGTTAGGTATCGCAGTGCTGTTGGTAATAGATCAAGTGGATAGTAAACAGGAGAGAGAAAACTAAATATCAATCCTAAGATATTTGATAGCCCGTTTATTAGTGTTGGGTTATTAATACACGTACCTAATACAAATCCGATAAATGTCATTGTTATATATGCAACAGCTAAGATAAGGATAATTATTATATTTTCTAAGATGCCCGTAGGCCTAAACATGTTAATCAAGTATAGTGCTGGTATTAATACTGGTATACCAAGTATAAACCCGGATAAACTGATTCCAATTATGTATTCATGTGACTTTAACGGTGATGCTACTAAAAAATCTTGTAACTTAAAGTATTGTTTATTATAGTAGAAGTCTTGGGATAAGAATATTCCTCCAAATGCTAAGCTTACAACCATAGCACCAATTAATCCATGTACTAACCCAATTTCACTAAATGCCCAATATAGAAAGATTATGGGTACAACTGTATAGCCAACTACTGTAACTATGGTTAATGGCTGCTTAAGCATTGGCAAGAAATTATAGTATGTCATTATAAGTATTCTCCGAATACTCACTTTTACTCACCGCCAACTAGCTTGATAAATGCATCCTCAAGTGATGGAGGTTTAATATTTACATACAGCCTATTTTTAACTGCTACCCTAAGAATTTCTAGTATATCCTCCTCATCCTCAGCATAAATTAAGTATTTATCTCCTTCTCTATAGTACTCCCAATTACTAAATAATTTTTCAAGATTCTTACCATTCCATATATAGATTGCAGTTTTAATATGTGCATTCCTAATTAATTCTTCGGCTGTCCCCTCACCAATTACCCTACCATTATCAATAATCGTTATTTTATCAGCTAGCTTTTCAGCCTCATCCATATAATGTGTAGTTAGTATAATAGTTTTCCCCTCCTTCTTTAATTTCTTTATATCCTCAATTAATGTTCTCCTGCCAACAGGATCGATTCCAATAGTTGGTTCATCAAGCATAAGTAGGTCTGCTCCAGTAACTAATGCTCTAGCAACAAGCAATCTCTGTTTTAACCCTCCTGAAAGATGTATATTTAGCTTATTCCTATGCTCCCAGAGTCCCATAATCTCTAATACCCTCTTAGCCTCACTTTTTGCAGTAGACCTATCCATACCCCATAATAATGCTGTGAGGTAAACCTCATTCCATGGTGTAATGAAGTTATATGGTTTACCCTCCTGTGGAACTACAGCTATGTGTTTCCTAATTTTATCAGCTTCATTCACTACATTAAAACCAAATACATAGGCTTCGCCGGATGTCGGCATTAATTGAGTGCCAAGTATTCTAAGTAGAGTTGTTTTTCCAGCACCATTTCTACCTAAGATGCAATGTATATCACCCTTTGAAATCTTAATATTTACATTTTTTAATGCCTTAACACCATTACTATACACTTTAGTAAGCTCTATAGTATTAACTACATACATCGTATTATTTCACCAATAGAAGACTCAATCTTTGTTCACTCGCTATATCACTTTTGTTCAGTTATAACCATAAACTACTACATTACAATATTAATTTTTACTCCACAAACTGGACATCTACCATTTTTAATATCAATATATCTAACTTGAAATCCTATCCTATCTATTACCTTATGACCACATGATGGACAGTACGTACATTCAAGTGGATGCCCCCATACGTTACCAATATAAACGTATTGCAGACCCTCATTCTTCGCTACTTCAGCATGCTTTTCAAGCAATTTTACAGGAGTCATCGGAACATTTAATAGCCTATAATCTGGGTGAAATCTAAGAAGATGGAATGGTGTTTCTGGACCTAAATTATCAACAATCCACCTAGCTAATTTCTTAACATCTTCAAGCCTAGAACCTTCATCTGTAGGAACAACTAAATTCGTAATTTCAATAAACACGCCTCTTCTTTTCATTTCTAAAAGTGCATCAAATATAGGCTCCGGTCCAGAAACTTGAATATATTTTCTATAGAAGTCTTTATTTGCGTTTCCCTTAAAATCTACAGTAGCAGCATCTAAATCCTTAGTTATTACCTCCAAAGCTTCTGTAGTCATATACCCATTAGTTACCCATGTATTAAATAAGCCATTTTTATGGGCTAAGCGCATAACATCTAAGGCATATTCTACAAATACTGTTGGTTCATTATATGTATAGCTGATGCCATGAGCCTTTAGCCTAATAGTCTCCTTAACAACAAACTCGGGAGGAATATAAGGCTCCATAATCTTCTTTCTCTGACTAATATCATAGTTTTGACAAAACTGGCATGCAAAATTGCATCCAGCTGTAGCAATAGACATAACCCAACTACCAGGCTTATAATGCATTAAGGGCTTCTTCTCAATAGGATCAACATTCATAGCAACTAAACGCCCATAATTGAGGGCATAAAGCTTACCACCAATATTTCTCCTAACTCCACAAAAACCAATTACACCTTCTGGAATTCTACAGTGTCTAGCACATAAATAACAGTGAACTTTATCATCACCTATTTTCCTATAAAATAACGCCTCATGATATTCTGTCTCTGAAACCTCTTTCATATTATACACTCCACAAATATAATTGGATAAATACGGCTAAATATAGGTATGATGCTTACGTCACAAAAAACTCTCATAAAGATATCTATTATTTAGATTTCTTAGATTGCTTCATAGACATTTTCTTAATAAAAATATTATAATCATCAACCATTCTACCTCGTTACCTGCTATTTGCTTCTCTAATGCTCATTATTAGGAGACTAATTATTTATTGGCGATAGACTTAAAGGAAGTCTACTGATAATCATAGTCAATAGTGATTAGGAAATGATTAAAAGCTATATCATTATACCTACTCTTTAACTGCTTTATCACAAGGTAGTAATATTATATTTTTGATGAAACGGTATTTTGTATTATTGCTTCTGCTTACTATAGTTATATCTGCAGGTCTAAATCCACCAGTTATCAAGCTAAATAAATCAGTTTATAAGATTGGCGAAAAGGTAATTATAACAGTTATTAACCCAAATAATGAGCCGATGGTATTTCCAAATCCAAATCCATATAAGATTATTTCTGTAGATACGGGAGAAACAGTGTATACCCCTATATCGCCACAAGTTCTATATAAACTGGAGGGTAGGAAGAGTTTTATTAGAGTTTGGAATCAAACTGACAATAGTGGTAATCAAGTTCCTCCTGGTAAATACGTGGTAGTTGTTCAATGGTCAGAAGGGGAAGTTAAGTCAGATACTTTTGAAATTAAGGGTGAAGAGGAAAATACCATTAGAGCTTATATTATGTGGACTGCATTAATAGGCCTCATGATCCTTATAATACTCGTATTTGTATATGTATCCAAGGTGAAATAGAAATTTATCTATCCGCGTATGATATTTAATTGGTATGACAGACAATTCAAAAGAGCTGGAAATGATAATGCGTAGAAAAATGCTTCAATACTTAAAGCAGCAATTGCTTAGACAAGTTAAGGCTTTAGAGAAAAAGGAAGAAGACATTTATGCTAAAATTAAACCATTGTTTACAGAAAAAGCATACAAGTATCTAATGGAGTTAAGGAATACTAAAAGGAGTGTCGCAGATAAAATAGTGAAGTACATAGTTCTTGGGTTATATTATGGTGCAATACAATACCCAGTTGATGAAATTGTAGTTGAATATCTAGAGAGAAAAATTGAAGGTAAAACTGGGCAGATCTACGTTGAAAGAAGAGGAGAATTAAAGGGTTTAGATGATGTTTTGAAGAGTGATGAAGACTAGAAGCCGATTCCATCAATTTTTAAGTTTTTATACTTATGTAGAATAGCCTTTATCCATGGGTAATTTCTCCTAATATTCTCAATAACTGTTTTATCATCATCATGATATTCAATTATATTAAAGTCATGAGTCGTCAGTAAATCTATCACATTGACTTTAAATTTTACTGTACTAGTATAGTATTTTCTTGGTCTCATAACTAAACAATGATATGGAATATTAAACGTCTCAAGCTGCTTCTTCGTGGTCGCTTCCATATCTAAGGGCCGGCCAGTTAATATAAGTATTCCATAGCCATCTGCATACTTATTTCTTAGTTCACCTATCGTATTCTCAATAGGCTTATCCAGATAAATATACTTATCACTTAGAAAGATTCTCCAGAATCTCCTTCTAATCTTTGGAGGTAAATCTTCTATTCTCTTATTTTGGTAGCCAATTTCCTCTAAAGATTTATAATATCTTCCTCTAACATCGATTAACGTCATATCTAGATCATATATTACTATATCCTTATTACGCAGCTTCACTATAACATCAAGCGGAAGGGTATCCATATGACTAAAGCACCACACTAAAAGTATTCATCTAACGTACCTTTTCTCTTTGCTTCTACACCTTTTCTTTCTAAAATTTCCTTTAGCTTATTAAAGTCACTCTTTAAATCCTCTAGTAGCGGTGGTCTATATAATGCCGCTGCCGGATGGTAAGTTGGAAGGAATATTACTCTACGGTCAAATAATATGATTTCCCTAACATTTCCTCTCTCCCTAGTTATACCTCTAAATCTTAGCCCAGCTAATTCAGCTATTACTTTAGCAGAAAATCTACCTAACGTTACAATTATTCTCGGCTGTATCAGTTTAATCTGTCTAATAAGAAATGGTAGACAATTATTAACTTCTTCATCAGTAGGGTCTCGATTACCAGGAGGTCTACACTTTAATACATTACCTATAAATACATCTTCTCTCCTCAACCCTATCTCCTCAATCATCTTAGTTAGTAAGTTACCTGCTGCACCGACAAACGGCCTACCCATCTCGTCTTCTCGAGCTCCTGGAGCTTCACCGATAAACATTACCTCAGCATCCAAATTTCCTTCTCCAGGAACTGGATTTTTCCTCATAAAGGATATAGAGCATTTTCTGCAGTCGGCTATTTCTTTAACTAACGCTTCCCACTCGATTAGCTTAGAGCTCATATACCACCATCTACCAAAAAATCTCATATCTCCAGCTTTACAAATAATTTGTTGATATGAAAAGATTACCAATAAAATATGTAGTGTTTAATAATGTTTATAAACCGTCTGATGATACGTTTCTACTAATAGATGCCTTAGAGAATATTGACGTGTATAACAAGAAAATTCTTGAGATTGGATGCGGATCTGGAGTAATCTCTTTATACCTAGCTTATAAAGGAGGTATAGTTGAAGCCGTGGATATCAGTGAAGACGCCATTAAAAACACGATATATAACGCTAAATTAAATAATCTATCGATTAAGGCGTATAAATCGGACTTATTTAGTTCTGTAAAGGGAGTATACGATATAATTATTTTTAATCCTCCGTATCTCGAAGATAGGAATAGGGATTATGTGACAAGTTATGGTACCGAAATAATACTAGATTTTCTTGATTCGGTTGGGCTACACCTTAATCCAGGAGGACAAACTTACTTTATTATTAATGATAAAAATGATTATGGGTTAATGCTAGTTTCTGCTAAAAAATCTAAAGTAAGTCTATCTATTATTTTACGTAAAAAGCTATTTTTTGAGGAATTGTATGTTGTGAGGGGAATTAAATATGCTTAAGAAGATACTTCCATACACAGTATTTATACTAATAATCTTACTATTATCAGCTATGATTTACACACTAAATCAAGAAGTATATTATCTTCAAAAAGTAATTGGCAAGTACAGAAGTGAGGTTAAATCTCTTAATAATAAAGTAGTTGTTTTAAATCAGAGTTTTTATACTCTAAAGAACTTAGTAGAATCATATAAAAATCTAACAGCAGTTATGGAGAAAGAGGTCTCAATATTGAGGTCAATTCTAAATTTATCAATAAGCATGCCGCTACTTGATACGAATTTGATACTTAAGCCGTATGTGAATGTCACATACAACTTTAATGTTAAGTATCCTGGGTATATTAATGCATCTATAGGCTATGTAGATGAGGAAGTTATTATTATGGTTATAGGGTCATATAATGGGTCAACCTATATTTTTAGAGCTAAGTTTACAGCCAAAAATATAATTATACCTGTTCTCCCCGGTAGTGTAGAAATATATATACATAACTCTGGCTTACAAGATAAATATGTACATCTTACATTACTCTTAGTCTACTAATTAATATTTTTAGGGCATCTGAAGAGGCTGCTTAGATATTAAGAATGTTTTAAGCTTATCAAGTATGTCATTTGGAATATCCCTATAAATGTCAAGAGGTTCCCGAGTAACCCCCATATCTATACCCAAGTATTCAAATGCTCTCTTAACAGCTAAGACACCATATTTGAAAATAATATCTAGAATTGGGTATAGCTCTCGATATATCCTTAAAGCTTCACTAAATTTTCCATTCTTACATAAGTTAAATATTCTAATTATATCATTAGGAAGTACGTTAAGGCTTGCTAGAATTAATCCATGGGCCCCCGATACTAATGCTGGATATAAAATGGTATCACATCCACAGAAGACGTATCCTTCTTCTATCGAGTAAAGAACTTTAGTTAAGTACTTGATGTCTCCACTGCTATCTTTAATTCCAATAATTCTTTCTCCATCAATAAGCCTAGCTACAATATCAGCAGGAATTTCTACGCCAGTTAACTGTGGAATATTATAAAGTATTATAGGTATATCCACTTCTTTCTTTAGCCCCTGATAATACTCGAATAAAGCTTTTTGTGAAGGTTTAAAGTAGTATGGAGTAACTACTAAAAGTGCATCAGCCCCGACTTTAATAGCATCCTTACAATATGCTGTAGTTTCTCTTAGCGACTGACCACCAACACCAGCAATAATAGTCTTACTTCCTACACAGTTTTTAACAAATTCTATTACCTTAGCTCTCTCCTCTCTTGTTAAGTATGGAGCTTCGCCAGTCGATCCATTTACAACAAAGCCATCTACATCTGCTTTCAATAAAAGCTTAACTAAAACTTCTAATCTATCAAAATCTATCATTTGGTCATTACGTCTAAAGGGTGTAATTAACGCTGGATATGCACCTAAAAAATTTCTCAATTCTTTTCACCAAAAATAAAGTATTACAAGAATTTTAAGTTTAGAAAAAAGTTAAAATTACCTTATTAGTTGTAGCTACACGTCAAAAAGAGGCTATAAAGTCATCGATAGATTGTATTTAAAGCTTTTTGAAGAGCAAAACTGATTAGAGCTGTTATTAAGAATTTTTAGAGCATCTCAATGTAATGAAATTTAGGTAAATTTAGCTAGGGAATATTCTCCTAAGTTGGTGTATCGACCTAAGAGTTAGAAGTAAAATATAATAGCTTGTGTTACCTTAAAGTCGATATTTTCTCTCCCTCTTGTGGGTATAAACTTTGTCATTATCAATTATATGAATTACATTAAAACTTAAACCCTTTAAAATATCAGAAATAAACCTCCTATGACATCTAAACCAAAATTTTTCACAGCATACTATAGCAGCAGTGTATTTTTGGATTAAGTCTAACAGCTTTTTAATACCTACTCTAAAGTCGTCTGTTTCCATATATTTCTCATATCCACCATTCCTGTACCCACCCAGTAAGTCACCCAGCCATATATACTTAATACCATGATTCGCTAGAGCCTTACACATCTCTTCACGATTAAACCACGGATATTTTCTCGACATTGGAAATCGACGAACATCAATAACAACCTCAATACCATATTTCTTAAGAATACTAATAAAAGCCTCTAGACTCCTATTTGAATGTCCAACTGTATATACAAATCGTTTCTCCTTAGAAAAGCTAGACGTATCTTCCAATGATTCTCACTCTGCAGGTTAATGAAATTTAAGACAATCTTAATCTAGCTCTCCAATATCTATATAACCACTTTACAGATAGCGCTGCCGATCTATGGTTAAATGGTGTTGGAAAGACGCCACTTAATCTTAACACCTTATATGCTTGTTCCCGCCTAAGTCCTAAAAAGAGTGGAATCAATGGTTTTTCAACTTTACTATCTAGGTATGCATCTCTAACTGCTGATGCTATCTCAACTGGATTTACAAAGCTTGGTGGTACATGGATAGTTAAGATGCATCCAGGCCACTCATCTTTTAATACGACTCTCAGCGTTTCATAATAGATATCTGAGAGACCACTTGCAGTTAAATCGATTGGATTTGTTCTACCCATATAGCTTGGGAGGAAACTCAATTTTTCTTTTAGAGCTGACGGTAGCTCTGGAAGTTTTAATCCAAAGTATGAGATGAAGTCTGCTAATATAGCTGCCGGACCACCGCTATTAGTGATAATAACGATATTATCACTTTTTGGCTGTGGTAGTACTGATAATGCTTCAGCAACATCCACAAGTTCATAATACTCGTCCACTAAAGCTACACCCATTGAGGAAAGTATATCACTATATAACTTGTAGTCTCCAGCTAAAGCTCCAGTATGACTTTTAACAGCTCTTTCACCTGCTGTTCCTCTTCCAGCCTTTAACACCACAATAGGCTTAAACCTAAGTATATCTTTTACAGCTTCAGTAAATATCCTACCCTCCCCCCTCCTAAAGCCTTCTAAATAAATCATAAATGCCTTTATACTCTCATCATCACGAAAATAAGTCATGATATCGATTTCATTAACATCTATTCTATTTCCATAACTCACAAGTAGTGATAAGCCGATATCTTTCCAATTTAAGTAATCAACTAATACTGCAGTAAGCGCCCCGCTCTGGGAAATTAACGCCAAATCTCCCTTTTTAACACCTGGAACAAAACTTGCATATAAATTTGAGCCCCAGTATATAATCCCCGCACAGTTTGGCCCTATAACCCTAATACCATACTCACGACACTTTCTATATAACTGTTTTTCCAATTCTAAATTTCCTATTTCACTAAATCCAGAGCTAAATACTACGACAGACTTAACTCCCTTAGTGCCAACTTTATCAATAATATTGACAGCTTTTTCCGCTGGAAGCGCTATGAGTGCTAAGTCAACTTCATCATCGACCTCAGAAATATCCTTATACACTTTATACCCAGAAATTTCACCACCTTTGGGGTTTACTGGATATAACCTTCCATGAAATCCACCATTAATTAAATTTTTAACTATCTCATACCCTACCCTTCCCGGTTTTGTAGAAGCACCTATTACAGCAATTGATTTAGGCTTAAAAGTACAGTCTAAGTTATAATTATTTATTGTCTTCACTAATATGCCCCTCAATAATTTAATATAAAAGGAACAGCAGTATTAAATACCATCAATAAAATAAATTAATTGGATGTACTGCTCTTAACTTAAGAACGAGGTTATAGATAGATGTCGCTAAAATATTTAGAGCAAATTAAGGATAACGTATTAGATGTTAATCTATCCTCTATCTACCAGTTATACGATACCTTAAGTAAAGCTGACTGTATAATTCCCTATGGCTCAGGGCGATCATATTGTAGTATAAAGATTCCAATGAGCCAGTTAGCTAAAATATTCACAGATAAGTTTGTAATTACACCTGAAGATCCAGGTTTTCCCGGTAATAATATTTACGAGGCAGCAAAAAATCTCGAGTCCAGATTTAATAAAGTTGTTTTAATTCTTAACTCTGGTAGTGGAAAATCTGAGGAACCGTTAGCTGCTGGTCATGAGCTAGCTAGGTACATAGACGATACAGGGAGTAAAAAATTTATAATTGTAAGTATAACTAGTAATCCATCTTCTCCAATTGGAAAATTAGCTAATGAATATGGATTTGTTGTTAAGTTAAAGGGTAGAACAAAAGATATGGAACCAACAGACTACATGACATCTGGAATAATGGGTGATACCTATGAGTTAGGCAGTCTACTCCTAGTTCAAGGTATTGTTAAAGCAATATATCTAGGGAGGAAGGAGGTAATACCAAATATCTATAGACGATATTTCCACTTTATTGATGAGCTTATGCAAAAACATGTAGAATCTAAGATTTATGATGAGCTTGTTGATCTACTAATGAAGAGAACAAATGTCTTTGTAGGTGGAAGAGGTAGTGCAGATGAAGTCGCCGAGATGACTGTAATAAGGTTATCTCACGTAAAATATGCTATTGGCGATCATGTTTATCAAGCTAGGGGTCCAAATACTCCTAGACCAAGACCTGGAGATATAGGTATTTTAATTTCATATAGTGGTGAAACTCCAAGTGTAGTTAGGTGGGCTAATACATTAATGCGCGAAAACTGTATTGTATACTCTATAGTTGGTAATAGTACCTCCTCATTAGCTCAAAATAGTCATCATATCATGTTAATTAATGTTGAAGATAAAAGTGGACCTAGAGATTTCTATATGTACGCAGCTTTCCTATTGAGTCCACTACCGATTAAGCTAATTGGAAAATTAAGTATGAGTGGATTGACTTTACCAGAGAAGTTACTTAGGTATTACCATTCAACTGTTGAGTAAATATAAGTATGTTAACGGATATTTCTTTTTGATGTAAAATGACTATAAAATTTAGTATTACGGAAAGGGAGGTACGTATCCTAAATCCCCTAAAAAACTTCGAGTTAGACACTTGGAAGATTCAGTATAGAACTGATCCATTAACTGGTAGAAACACAACTGTAATACCAAAGTTGTATGAATACTGGATTAGATTTCTAAGGTCAGAGGCAGATATACTTAAGAGACTAGTTTTAGAGTCGAGGGGTAGATGCCCATTTTGTCCAGAGAGTGTACTTAGTAAAACTCCAAAGTTTCCTCCTGAAGAATTTGAAGAGGGTAGGTTAGTTAAGGGTGAAGCTGTAGCGTTTCCAAACTTAATTGGTCATGCAGATAAGAGTGCTGTAATTACAGTATCTAAAGAGCATTTTCTATACCTAAATAGGTTTACTCCAAACCTAATTTACGATGCACTAAGTTTGGCTAAAACTATTATCGAAAAGTGGTGTGAAGTATATAATCATGTAAACTACGCATTTATTACATTTAACTACTTACCTCCAGCTGGATCTACAATTGTACATCCTCATATCCAGGTTTTAGCGAGGGATAGACCAACAACTTTACAAAAGCTATTGATTGATAATAGCATAAAGTTTTGTTGGGAGAATAGTGTTGACTACTGGACTGAACTTATTAGAGTTGAGAAGGAACTTGGTGTGAGGTATATAGGGTCAACAGGGCCTGTTGAGTGGCTAGCACCATTTGCACCACTAAGGGGTATCTTGGAGATTCAGGGTATCTTGCTAGGAAAATCTACGGTATCAGAGTTATCGGATGATGATTTAATATCTATATCAGATGGATTATCTCGTATACTAAGCTTTTACCACTCAATGGGTGTACTAAGCTTTAATGCAGCAATCCTATTTGGACCACTAAAAACAAAGTTACATGAATATAGCATTAATATTAGAGTTACAGCCAGAATGGGTGTCTCGCATTTAAGCTTTACAGATGCTTGGGCATTACCATATATGCTATGGGATGGTGAAGCAATAGAGTATCCAGAGGAAACAGCGAAGAAAGCAAAGAAATTTTTCTAAGCTATTAGGATTATCAAAATACCTTTATAGGTTCAAGTGAAACTACATAGTCAATTGATAACTTTTTAATATCAACGTCTTTACCTACTAACAGCAATCTTCTCCTGTATTCTTCAGCTAATAGAGATTCTATTTCATTAAGACTCACAATATTTAATAGTCTATCTAAACCTTCTAAGACTAATCTTCTCGCTTTCTCTTTAGTTTCGTCTAAGTTACTATTAGCACCTATTTCCCAAATTTGAATAATCCTCTCAGCTAGATACCTATCAACATAAACATTACTATATGTAAAATCACCAATTACACATAACTTGCTAGTTATCTCTAAACCAAGCATCTCTACAGCTTTATCAAATAGCTTGGGGGGTATATAGTTTGGTTTATGACCTAGCGTCATATCAGTTCTATTTTCACCTAATCCAAGCAATCCTCCATAGGCAATCAACATATACTTTTTCCTGTAGTTATCCAGTAATCTTCTCACTCTTTCCAAACCATAATATGTTGCAATACCACCAACTATCAGCATATATTCATGTGTATAGGTAGATAATAGTCTTTTTAAGAAGGTTTCCATGGTACTTCCGGATGCAATAGTGTCGATTATAATAAAGTATTTTCTTTTGTTAGCTTTGTCGCTAAATTCTAGATCTTTCACTATAACTGTTGGAACATCTTTTGGATCATATTTGAACCTTGATTTAATATCAATTTCGCCTAGTAATGGGGCACCAATTATTTCCTTAAATGCTTCATAAATATAGTAATACTTTCCACCTTCAAGTATTCTAATTATAGCCGTATTATCTGCTGATAAATCATTGATAGCACTTGAAAGAAAGCTTACTAATATTGAAGCGATATTCTTCATAATTTTCTGCTGTTTAGAACCATAAATATATGGGTCAGAAAACTTCTCGATAATTCCATCATCAAGGATGATGTACGTATTATCCCAGTCTTTATACTCTATTATCTCCGCTTCCAAGGAGTCCCGCAATATCCATATAGTGCATAAAGCATATAAGCATTAATGAAAAGCAAATTTAAAACGGTTAATATCTTAGATGATTTCCATACTAGTTCTCATAAAATATATTACTTACTTTTAACTTTGAATTCCATATTTCTATTGTATGCCCAAAATAATTATCGACAAATCACTGTGCAAATCGTGTGGAATATGTGTAGAATTCTGTCCAGTTAAAATTCTATATATAGGTGATGATGTAAATGAGTACGGCTATCGCTACGTTAAGGTGTCAGATGCAAATAAATGTACTCTATGCTACTTATGTGAGAGGTATTGTCCAGAATTTGCAATTAAAGTTGAGAAGGAGTAGTTAGGTAGGATTCAACTCAAAACCTACTTTTAAAGCCATAATATTTTTCTCTACGTTTATTCCTCTAGATTTTACAGCATCAACTAACGCATCTAAATCTAAGAAATCGATTTTTTTAACTAAGTAACCTAATACAGTAATGTTGATTGGTAGTTTTTCCTTAACTGAGATTATGTGAAATGGTAACCACTCAATATTTAATTCTTTCTTGCCGTTTTTTGCTAGGGTATCATCTGCAATTACTAGCTTTGCATGAGAAACTTTACTCCAACCAACTTTATGAAGTAGCACGTCTATATCAAAAGTATCTGTGTATGGAGATTCTATTGGTTTATCGCTAATTGTAACATGAGTAGATACTGATCCTCCTCGAACTTCAGCGCCATATGAATTATAGACTGAGGAGTATAGATTTTTTAATGATGCTGCATGTGACAAAAGCCAGCCGGAAAATACTATTCCTTGACCACCTAAACCAATTATCCTAATCCTAACTATACTCACAAAAGTCCACCTAATAACTTCTTCTTTCCAATTTTAACCTTTAGTATTCCATGCTCGTATTTCCACTCCCTAATTTTTCCACTAGCATCTTTAGGTAAATTTACAACTTTGTAGTAAGCGTTTATTCCCTTTCCTTTAATAATTAGCTTATTATCCCTAGTGTAAACTTCAATTTTATCTTCATCGACCCCTGGCATATCAGCTAAAATTAGGTAGTGATCTTTTTCATCAATAATATCTACATAAACCTCTTTTTCCTCCTCCCTTTCCATATCAACTTCCTTTACTGTTCTTCTAGGTCCAATCTCCCTGAATACTGGTTTACCATCTGGACCTATTGTTATTGAAAACCCTCTAATAATTGGCTCTCCAAACCCCATTCTTGAAAATATCATCTCAACTTCCTTAAATATCTCATCAAAGAGTGCATCAAAGTCATCTATACTCCTAAATTTTTTACCTTTTTTACGCCACCAATCATCAAACCAACTCATTTCCTATCCTCCATCTATATATTAAAAGGCTACTTAATAATATTTCAAGTCCTACATTAAATTCTTAGTAGCCTCTCTCATTATATCGAGATATCCAGGTCTATCTCTATCAGCATATACGCCAACCACAATTTTACCATCTAAATCGATATTCCCCCTATCTTTAAGCTTAGAAATATGCACCGAATTTTTCAGGAAGTACTTAATGTGCTGCGCAGCGGTCATTCCCAATCTTCTTGATACTCTAGATACACACTGAGTTACTACCTCAATAAACCTAAATCCCCGTTTCTTTAAGGTAACTTTAAATGAATCCTTTAGTTGCAGGAAATGTCCAACTGTCCACCTAGCTGAGTAGTTAGCACCTAGCGATGCAACTAAAGCACATGCATCCATCGTATACTCCGGATTACCATATGGAGTAGTTGTAGTTTTCATTCCTCTAGGTGTCGTGGGTGCCACCTGGCCACCAGTCATTCCATAAATCATGTTATTAACCATAATTACTAGTAAATCCATATTCCTTCTTGCAGCGTGTACAAGATGATTTCCACCAATACCTGCAATATCACCATCACCACCAATAACTATAACCTCAAGCTCTGGCCTTGTAAGTTTAATCCCTGTTGCAACTGGGATCGGTCTGCCATGTAATGTATGTACAGTATCAGCTTTAATAAATGGACTTGGGATCCAGGCTGCGCATCCAATGCCACTAACGAAAACATAATTAGTTAATTCTTTCACTCCAAGTTCATCAAAAGCTTGAAATAATGCTTTCATTAAAATTCCATTTCCACATCCTGGACAAAATGCAGTAGGCAACGTTTCTTTTCTTAAATACCTCAATAGTGGATGACTCATCTTAACACCTCCAACGCATAACTAACTAGTTCGTTAGGATAGATTGGTACTCCACCACCAATCTTATGGTAATTATACACGTTATCACTCCTTACAATTAGAATATCATAAATTAACTGACCGAGAGATAACTCGGGGACAATAATCTTGTTAGCATTTGATACAAGCTTACCTAATTGCTTATAATCAATAGGCCATAGTGTATCCAGAAGAATTAGACCGGCTTTAATACCTCTCTCCGCTAACTTTATAACCGCTTCCCTACAGCTCCTAGCTGGAGAACCATATGCCACAAAAAGTACATCTCCATCTATTTCTCCAAGAATTCTATACTTGAATATTTCACTAGCATTATCCATAATTTTTCTCTTAATCCTCGATACTAGCTTTCTATGTACGTCAGGATCTTGCGTTTTCCTATAGCCCCATTCATCATGAGTCGAACCTGTATATAGTACATTTAATCCCTTACCTAGTTTAGGCATCGGTGGAACTAATTTACCGCCAAAATATGGGGTGTCCGCGGTTTCAGTCCACTCCCTATCTATAATTTCAACCTCCTCTGGAACCTCAACAGATTCCCATAAATGTCCAATCAACTCATCAATTAGTACTACAACAGGAACTCTAAACTTCTCGGAAACATTAAATGCCCTTATAGCAGTTAAATAACAGTCTTGAACACTTGATGCAGATAAAACAACAAGATACTGATCTCCATGTCTACCCCATCTAGCTTGCATCAAATCTCCCTGACCAGCTTTTGTAGCTTGACCAGTAGATGGTCCTAACCTAGTAATATCAACAATTACTATTGGAACTTCAGTCATAACGGCATATCCTATTCCCTCTTGCATAAGGCTAAATCCAGGGCCACTAGTAGCTGTCATCGACTTTAATCCAGCAATACTTGCTCCAATAATCATATTAACAGATGCTATCTCATCCTCTGCTTGTATAAAGATACCACCATACTCTGGAAGCTTAGAAGCCATATGCTCCATCAAATCACTGCTAGGGGTAATAGGATATCCAGCATAAAATCGACATCCAGCCTTTAACGCACCCTCAGCAAAAGCGATATTACCACTCCAAAACTTCAAAGAAAGCCCCCTTAAGATAGATAGGATAATCTAATAATTAACTTATATTGATACTTTCATTACTATACTAGCTAATAACTAATAGATAAAAACGAGAACTAAAATTTATTTTTTAATATTTAAAAAATCTATAAAAATTATAGAGGGGAAAATGTTATTATAGTAGTTTAGATAACTTTTCAATTCTTTCCCTAGATTTCTTAGCCATTTCACTTAATAGGAATGAGGCGTCCATTGACATAAAGTATATTTTATCCGCAGAAACGTCATATATTTTGGAAACTTTCTTCTCTATCTCTATCGCTTTTTCAATCAATTTTTTTGACTCATCACTAATAATTTTCTCTATATCGTTTATTGTTTCTTCTAATGGTACACCAGTTATATACTCTAGTGTCATTTCTAATACTGACATTTGTCTTGTCCAATTAATCTTATCTATCCACTCATTAGTTTCCTTAGCATATTCTTCAAATAGTTTTTTAGCTTTACCAGATAGTTTCTCTAAAGATTTTTCATAAAAGTCTCGGATTTTCTCCTCTAATACAGCTATTTTACTTAATATTCCACTGTAGGTGTACTTTTCAGCCAATATTACCACCATCTAGTAATTACGATCTTCTTATCTGTGAAGAAGTCTAGACAATCAATTTGTCCATGTACAACTCCAAAGAATGATGCTTTCATTCCTCCGAATGGGAAGAATGCCATTGGAGCAGCAATTCCAATATTAATTCCAATATTTCCAGCAATTATTTCTCTTCGGAATTTTCTTGCATATTCTCCCGATGATGTAAATATGCTAGCTGCATTTCCATACTCTGTACTATTAGCCATTTCTATCGCTTCATCTAAAGTCTCTGCTCTAATTACTGAAGCTACTGGGCCGAATATCTCTTCCTTAGCAATTGTCATATCTGGAGTTACCTCTTCAAAGACTGAGGGTCCTAAAAAGTATCCATTAGGATACTCTGGAACTTTAGCATTTCTACCATCTAGTGTTAGCTTAGCTCCTTCCTCAAGTCCCTTCTCAATATAGTATAACACCCTCTCCTTACCCTTTTTAGTTGCTAATGGACCCATTTCAGTTTCCTCATCTAAGCCATATCCAAGCTTTAGTTTTGAAGCAGTCTCCTTAAACTTTGGAACAAGCTTCTCATACGCCTCTCCAACTGGCACTAGAACTGCGCCAGAGAGACATCTCTGTCCTGTATTTCCGAAGAATGATGACATTAGATTAGCAACTGTTTTATCCATTTTCGCATCAGGCATTACTATAACGTAATTTTTAGCTCCTGCCTGTAGCAATGTTCTCTTTCCACGCTTACCAGCTCTTTCGTAGATTGCTCTAGCTACTCTTGTTGAACCTACAAATGCTATACCTCGTATATCAGGATGGTCAATTAAGGCTTCAACAACCTCTCTACTTCCATGGATAACGTTAAATACTCCTGGAGGAAGCTTTACTTCTTCATGGAGAACTTTGCACATCCAATACATTCCAACTGGAGTTATCTCACTCGGCTTAACAACTACAGTATCGCCAAAGGCAATTGCATGTGGAATAAACCAGAATGGAGCCATAATTGGGAAGTTGAATGGACCGACGATTGCGAATGCACCTAAAGGTTCTCTAACAAGAGTTTCATCGATATCAACAGCGATTTGATCGAGGTGTTCACCTTTATATAACGTATATAGCATAGCTGCTGCAGTCTCAATATTCTCAATTAACCTCCTCATTTCTCCTCTAGCTTCATCAATAGTCTTACCATGGTTCTGAACAATAATTCTAGCAAACTCCTCTGCATGCTTTTCGACAGCAAACTTCATCCTATAGAGATACTGCATTCTAGTGGGTATCGGTACCTCCTTCCACTTCTCATAGGCCTGAACAGCAGCTTCAACAGCCTTGTCAACCTCCTCCTTAGTAGCGAATGGCACTTTAGCTATAACCTCATCCTTAGCTGGATTCATAACATCTTGGTAATAATCGGTCTCTGACTCAACGAATCGGCCATTAATGTAGAGAGGAAGTTTACCATATTCTTTCTGTACTTCAGGGAGAAGCAAAAAGCATCACCTCATAAAACAAACATATACTACGTATTTTGTCAAGAATTAACATGAAAAAACTTATATTATAACCTTTGTATAGACGATAATATTAAGTAATATATCTTATGATGGAAATAAGTATAACCAAAATATCTTTACATTAAGAATCCACATATTAAAAATATAGCAAAGATATAACGAACAATTGTTAAGGAAAAAGGTTACTTTAACTTTCTTTCTATAACATTTGCTGCTACGACAAGTGGATCCCAAACTGGCGCAAATGGTGGAGAATATCCAAGATCTAGCATTGATAGGTCTTCAGTTTTCATATGTGCTGTTATAACTGCTGCTAATGTATTTACTCTACCAACGACACCTTCATATCCTACAATTTGTCCTCCAAGTATCCTCTTAGTTTCTCTATCAACTACTAATCGAACATAAATTTCTTTATGTCCCGGATAGTAGTGACTTCTTGAAATATGTTTTATAGTTTCAGCAACTGCATTATATCCATTATCTAGAGCTTCTCGAAGAGATAATCCTGTTCTACCAACTTCTAAGTTAAAAACCTTAACTATCGCTGTACCAACTATACCTGGAAATCTACTATTTCCACCAGCAGCATTATCACCAGCGACACGCCCCATTTTATTTGCTGCAGGGGCTAATGGTATATAAACATACTTACCAGTAACAATGTGCTTCGTTTCCACATTATCTCCAGCAGCATATATATCTGGATTACTAGTCCTCATGAATTCATCTGTTAATATACCACCATAGCTACCCAATTTCAGACCTAGTTTAGCAGCTAAGTTATTATTTGGCACTACACCTGTAGATGCCAAAACCATATCAACTGTATACTTACCTTTATTAGTAACAACTTTTTCAACCTTATCTTTGCCCCTAAATTCTACAACGGATTCACCTAAGTGGAGCTCTATACCATGCTTAATAAGTTCATCCTCAATTATTTTTGTAATCTCTGGATCCATAGATCTTATAACATGATTTCTCCTTTGAAAGAGTAAGACTTTCTTACCCATTTTTATAAATGCCTCAGCAAACTCTAACCCTGTAAATCCACCTCCAACAACAGCTATAACTTTACTCTTTAGTGCTGTTTCGTGTAATCTTTCTCCATCCTCAAGATTCCTTACGGTGTAAATGCCTTCTAGCTCAATACCATCAATATTTGGTTTCCTAGGTAAACCTCCTGTAGCTAAGATTAGTTTATCATAATTTACATTTACTTCCCTACCACTTTCTAAGTCGATAGCAACAACAGATTTCTCAGACTCATCGATTTTTACAACTTCATGTCTAGTTCTAACATCAATTCCTCTCTTAGAAATAAAATACTCTTTTGTATAGTAGACAAGCTTGTCAAAACCATCAACTAAGCCCATAAA
>CAYTHX010000008.1:0-81484 GCA_964437705.1 uncultured Nitrososphaeria archaeon | reverse complement strand
CAACCCAAATAGCAGCTTCAACATAATGCCGATAATCAACTTGCCACCATGGAGTAATTAGACCAACAAGGCTGTAATGTAATAAGTAGTATACATTGAGATACCACTTGGACTATGTTCAAACTTTCTTTTGTAAGCAATAAATAATTGGTACATAAATGAAAAATAGAATAATCAAGTATGAGTTAAACTACATCCTTATTCCATTTAATTTATAAGAATTAACATTATTTACATGCCTACGTACAATTTAGGTATAGTTGATATCAGGAAAAGAAAATGTAGATGAAAAATCTTAATCTTAATTATCTTCTAGTTATGTAGCGTTAATATCAATTATTGCTCTCGAATATTTCCTTTTACTACAAGTATTTCTCCATACCTATGAGGTGACCCACATAGAGTTATTAATCCCAAATCTTCTGCCTTAATTAAAAAATGCCATATATCTTCGTCATCACTAATGCCGTATTCCCTTAAAAACTTTCTCACAATAGGCTCTCTAATTGGGCTGTGATATCGTTTAAACAATTCATCAATGATACTCCTTATAGTTTTATCGTCAAATTTTATGTTCAATTTTGTTCATCATATTGTTTCTTACTTTTTAAATTTAAGTTTATAGAAGTACTTATCCTTTTTCCTTTCAATCCATTCCCTGAGCATTCTTTTTCTATTTTCATGTAATTCATCGATCATTTTTCTAACCTGTGAAGATAAACCTTCCTTCTCATACTCTAGAAGAATCTCATATGTTTTCCTGCCAATATAGTCCTTAAAAGTATCAGGTAAGAAACCATACTTCCTATATAGGTACTTTACGCTATCCCTATGGTGCAACTCAATACACCACAGAACAGTTATTCTATCATCCTTAGTTATACGTAATGTCTTTGGGAAGAAAAGTATTGTGTCTCCTATTATAGGATTTCTCTTATATAGCTCATAGTACTCCTTATGGAGATATGGGTGTGGATTACTAAGGATAAGTTTATATAAGTCAGGGTCGTACTTCCTTATATCTCCGATAGGATATTGTCCATATCCTAGCGAATTAATATATTTGTCTGGATTAGAGATATGTTTTGTAATATCAAAGGACCTACTAAATCCAATTATTTGCTTTATAGTATTCTTATTCTTCATCTTATAAATGGTAAATTTTCCCTCTTCTGTCAGTGTTGCTTGAATGTAATATTTAAATGCATCATTATCCATAGCGCCTAGATCGATATTAGGCATATTGATAGTTTTATTACCGGGGGGCACACCAATTCTAATTAGTCTTGGTGCGTATTCAACGGGAATATAAGATCTAAACACCCTATTATTCATGTCATTAGGTTTACCACCAAGTTTATATACATAGTAATGTAGTATAGGGTCTTTATTATAATACCTTACCGAAAGTCTACCTTTAGAGTCAAGTCGTATATGTCCTTCATTAAGAATATGAACAGCTAATTTCCAAAGATTTGGATTTGCTAGGTCAACTGGATAACCTAGGAATTGATCAAGTTCATAATATGGAATTCCAAGTTTATTGCATACATCCATTAGAGTACGTACTTTGATACTTTTGCAAGCATGTTTAAAGAAAGCTTTTTCACGTGATATTCTTCTGAGTAATGTTTCTTCAACCTTATATTTTCTTGCTAACTCTCTAATATGTCCTCTAAGCTCTTTGCTATCACATGGAATTCTCATTCCTGGATTTAACTGCATTAATTGCCACCAATGTAACCATCTGTTTTCTGGTTTCATACTTATTCCTTTTGGCAGATATTTATTTAGATGGCACTGAATGAATATTTCTAGTGCACGTACCCTATCGATACAATATTTACTAATCCTATCCAATTCTGATTGAAGAATATATTTATCAACAATATTCAGTATCTCATATAACTTCCTAGTTGCTTCAATATCAAGAATATGATCTTTAATATTATCTATGTCTCTAACTAATTCTAACTTATTATCCTTAACTCTATACACTTTTTTACCAGATTTAAATGCATATATAACTTCGTCATACACGCCTGCAGTAATAAAACCTACTATTGGTACATAAACAATTACATCACAATTATCAATTAACATATGATAGAATTCCATAGAACCATGTGGAAGATTAAATTTAGACGGATCGATAATTTTAACCTCACCAAGAGTATCTTGGATAACTCTTAGATACTCAATTTTCGTCTCAGAGTTATATAAGATCATGGGGTGAGACAAATAAACTCTCATATTATTTCCACAGACCCCTAAATCTTCCCCTCCAATTATCATAACCCTAATAGCGTTTTTTAACTATACAGGTAAATTAACGCAAAAACTACTTTTTACAATGCTCTAAATTGATTTTAACTCGATAGACCTTCAAGTAACAGCACCTAATAAAGCATAATTTCTATTTTCTATTTTAGGCAATTAATGCTATTATCCATTTATTTCTTAAAATATGCTATATAATTTTCTTTATTAAATGGTAATACTATTTTATTGAATAGTAACAGTGTTGATCGTCAGATACCGGTTGTTTGACTTAAGAAGTCTCATTCGGATTGGAGTTGTGCTAGATAAGAACATTCGTTTTAAGCTTAATATTAAAATTATAATCTTAAGAAGATGAATTAAAAGTCGGCAATCACGAAATAAGGGGTTTACTAATGATAATCTTACTAAGAGATTTAAGCACATACAGCATTATTGAGTATCTCGTTAGGAATCAAATTTTCTCATTAAATGATATTGGCAGGTATATAATTATTTATCTACAAACATTTATAGCTACATTTATCGCATTAGTTTTAGCATGTATTTTAGTCGAAATAGGAGTATTTTACTCTATTGGTCGTCTATTTAAGCCGCTGGTTAAACCTGTTAAGCTTCCTCCTGAAACCGCTATTCCTATTGCTACAAGGATATTTAGCCCAACTGCTTTTCATGGAATGCTAGCTACGTTATATAAGGAGGGAGTTGTAACTTCAAATGAAATTATAACTACGATATTTATTAGCCAAGTACCTCAGAGAATTTATCATTTACTTCGATTTTATCTTCCAATTGTTCTTCCAGTTTTAGGTCCAGTTTTAGGGCTATATTATATTGCTTTAACGTTTATAATTACAGCGTTTTATCTTCTGTTTGGTATTGTCTACGGTAGAATTACTGGTAGGAGCACTAACTACAGTACACTACCTAGTAATACGACGGATACTACTGTAAAGGATTATAGCATAAAGCTAAATAGGGAGGTACTAAAGAAAGGATTTAAAAATGGTGTTAAAATATTTACTAACATCGCTTGGAGGATGGCTATAGCATACGTTATAGTTACCATATTAATATTCATTGATGCATTTAGGACGATATCTGTGATGCTGGCTCCGTACGTATCAGGCTTATTCTCAGAACCGTCTGCTGCGGCAATCTCAGCTACAACTATAATATCTCCACTTGTAGCATTACCGATGGCTGGAGATATGTATATAAAAGGGATCTTAGGATTGAGAGACTGTTTAATAGCGTTATACATAGGTAGAACTATATTTATCGCTATAAACGATTTGCCTAGAGCGGTTCCAGTGTATGTTGGTATGTATGGAACAAAAATTGGAACAAAAGTATTTATCTTAATGGAAATAACATCTGTTATTAGTAATTTAATTGTAATAGCTATAATACTTACGTTTCTCTAAACTTTAAACTTTATAATTATTTCAATAAGGATAGTTATCTAGACCTATTCCTTAGAACTAATTTTCCTATAAATCTCCTCTAATATATTCTCACCTTCTCTAAATTTTTCTACAGCTTTTTGTAATAATCTTGATATTTCTTCATCTTCAGTTTTGAGCTTCTCTGACCATTCAAGATACTTATCTGTATGTTCCTTGCTATGCTCGATATAATGCTTTAGAATAACTTTAAATTTCTCAAGTTGACTCATATTCCCACCAATATTATATTTAAGTGTTACTTTATTAGGGCTTTCTTTATAACTAATTAGAGTACCCTATATTTTATTCATATCTTACATATCCATAAAATAATACTAGTACATAATATTCTAAATTTTGGTTATGAGCTTGTTTAGCTGTAGATTTAGAGTTTCGTGGTCTGATATTGACAACTCAGGGAGCGTACACTACTCAAACTACCTAAGATACTGTGAAAAAGTAGAGGAAGAGTTCTTGAATACCTTAAATTTAGATTTTAATGGGATTTCTAAGAAGCATAATGTTTCCTTCCCCAGAGTACTAGTCAATTTTAAGTACAGTTATCCACTGAGATTTAATCAGTGGGTTAGAGTAGATATTGATGAAATTAACGTTAGTGAAAAGCAAATTAAATATTTCTATAGAATTTGGAATGAAAGTGAAGGAAAATTATCAGCTGAATGTGAAATTATAGTTGTAGCTGTTGATAAAGTGAATGGTAAAGCATCCTCTATACCAAGTGAGATGTACAATAAGTTTATTGAGCATATTAATCGGTTGAAAAGTAGTAGGTTAATAGAGTCTAGGAATATGGTTAGAGATGCTTTAGATATGGCTTATCAAGTATATATTGAAGTTGAGGGTAGGTTAGGTGATAGTTGGAGAGACAAGAGTTGGAATGACGTATTTAACCACTTAAAAGAAGAAATTGTTGAAATTGAAAATACTCCAGAGCCTCATGAGAGGTTGCACGACTGTTTAGATGCATGTGCACTTGCGGCTATACTAGCTGCAAAAACGATTTTAGAGTACAAGCTAAAGGGGAGTAATACTTGACACGTTATGAGCTAATAATTTTAGGTGGAGGTATAACAGGTTCATTTGCAGGTTATATAGCGGGGAAGAATGGACTTAAGGTTGCAGTCATTGAGGAGTGTATAAGTCCAAATGGTGCAACTGCTAGATCAGGTGGAGTAATAACTAGGATGCTGGATGATTTAGAAGATTCATTACTAGCCTTAAAAACTATAAATTTGATTAATGAGGTTACTAAGGATATAGATATGTTTATATATAAAGGGTATTTGTGTATTGAGGGTATAGATGAGGCTGAGGGAGATCTACGAAAATTTAGGAGAGTTATTCCTGATATTAAGATTTTGTATCCGGATGAAATTAGGGATCGATGGAGTTACATTAAGCTTTATGAAGATGAAGTTGGGCTATACTCTGAATCTGATTTTACGATTGATCCAGAAGCATTTTTAGCATACTTATGGAAAAAGCTTGGTGATGTTAGTGTTGATTTGAAGCTTAACTGTAAGGCTACTAGATTAATAATTGAATCTGGAGTTGTTAAGGGAGTTGAAGTCCATTCAGGTGAAGTTTTACATGCAGATAATATTCTTGTATGTATGGGTGCTTGGACAAAAGCATTTTTAAAGAAGCATAAAATTAAAGTTAAGACTTTCTTGCTTTCAGTACCGATCTTTAAATTTAAGGTTGATTCTAGTGAATTGGTTGGTTTATGGGATGAAGAGTGTTACAGCTATTGGAGACCTGGAGATTATACGTTAATTGGGGGTGGATATGAAGCATACAGAATTACGACTCCCGAGGAGGGATTCTTGAAGCCTAGAGTAGAATCGAGAGAATTTATAATACGGCTGTTTTTATATAGGTATAGCTTCAAGAAGTGGAAAATAGTTGATTCTTGGTGTGGACCTATAAGTTTATCGTATACATATCGACCAGTAGCGACGAGAATAAATAAGGTAGAGGGTCTTTATGTTATTGATGGATTAGGTGGCTATGGGTTAGTTCGAGGTCCGGCACTAGCGAAGAAAATCGTAGATGAAATCTCTGGGGTGAGCAGCGATGAATTTAATATTAATGTGGATTAGATATATAGCAAATAAGATTAGGCATCAGGGAATAATCGAGACCATCAAGGAGATTTTAAGAGAGGTGAGTTATAGTATTAGAAGTCATTAAAACAAAAAAGAGAGTAAAGGTAACTCACATTTAGAATTTATTCTTCGACTTCTTTATCTGCAATTTTTAGTGCTTCGCTGAATACATTTAGTCCTTCATCGACCTGTTCTTCTGTTATTATTAATGGTGGTGCTATTATGAAGTGGCTTATCCACCCAACCATGTAAACTCCATTTTTAAGCATTTCAGATGCAATCTTATCTACCATTAGTGGTCTTAATGCTGCTTTATCTGCTCTAGTATTAAATGGCTTCTTCGTTTTTCGATTCTTAACAATTTCTACTGCCCAGAAATGTCCTAATCCACGTACATCACCTATACACTTATGCTCCTCCTTAAGCTCGTTTAACCTCTTCTCTAAATACTTACTTACTCTTTGTGGAAGACCACTAGCGACGAGCTTCTTATACTCCTCAATAGCGGCCGGTAATGCTGCAAGCGCAATTGGATGAGCAGCATATGTATGTCCATGAGCGAAGAATCTTTCTTCAAATGCTTCTTTAATCTCCATTTTTGTAGCAGTTATCCCTAGTGGTGTATATGCACTTGTAGACCCTTTTGCAGTGGTTAACATATCTGGTGTAACATTCCAGTGTTGGATTGCAAACCATTTTCCGGTTCTCCACCATCCACTCATAACTTCATCAACAATAAGGAGTACATTATTCTTATCACAGATCTCCCTTAATCTTGGAAAATATTCTTTTGGTGGAACAATTATTCCATTAGTACCTACTACAGGCTCAACGAACACTGCTGCAACATTCCCCTCATTCTTGATCATATAATCGACATACTCTGCACATACGATTCCACAATTTGGGTATTTAAGTCCAAATGGACACCTATAACAGTATGCGTCTGGCGCGAAGATTATCCCTGGAACCTTACTAACAGGCTCTGCAAACCATCTTCTAGGATCACCAGTTAAACCTATACTTACACCAGTAGAACCATGATAGGAGTGGTATCTAGAGATTATTTTATATTTTCCTTCTGATGCAAAATACATTCTAACAGTTTTAACCGCCATTTCATTTGCCTCAGTACCAGACGTTGAGAAGAAGAAAGCATCTAATTCTTTTGGCATTACCTCTAATAACGCTTTTACAGCTTTAACCTTAATTTCACATGCAAATTTCGGTGCGATATACTGAATTTTTTTAGCTTGTTCACATATAGCATCAATAATAGCTCTATTCTTATGCCCAAGATTTGAACACATAAGTTGCGATGAAAAATCTAAATACTTTTTTCCAGTATTGTCATACAAGTATACTCCTTCTGCATCAACAATATAAACAGGCTGCTTCCACGCCTTTTGAGGAGACCACGTACCATATGTATGCTTTGTTAGAAGAGAAATATCCTCATTCTTCATACTAATAGGTATGAAAATCATTCAAAATAAACTTTTGTATTACATAGCACCTTAGTAACACTCGAATCCAAAATAATAAATCATTAGATACAATATAGTTTTATGCAATATAATATTGCAATCAAAATTATTTATCAAGTAGAAAATTTGATCTTAAAGAATATACCAGATTACTATAGGAGAGATATTAAGAGAAATATACGCAAATCTATAGTTTCGTTAATAATAGGATTAGTACTTCCTCTAGTATTACTCATACACGATACTAGTAATTATTATGAAACAATATCTACAGTAGTATCAACATATTCGTACCTACGTGATTTTATTTCCTATCCAATACTAAGCTCGATGGGATGGGCCATAACTCTCAATACAATAGTGTATATACTACTGACAAATATTGTCTATGAAGCCCTTTTTATGATTACACTACCAGGAATAATTGTCCTCTCAAAACTATTACTATATTTAAAGTATTTTATGAGGGGGCTACTCTTATTTTCGGTCATATCAACACATCCATATCTATCGCTATTGATACTGATCTTATTGATTATAGAGTTATTTGGATTTTCTGCTTCAGCAACTACTGGTCATTATTTAGGAGTATCGATATTTAGACCTAGTATTATCTCTAAAGATCTTGGTAGATTAAATGCTTTGAAGATTAACTTTAGGAATTTGCTTTTAACATATGTATACCTTATTATCCCAATTTTTATATTCTCAGCAATACTTGAAACATTACTTCTCTGCATAGCTATTTGGTAGTTAGCAAATGATTTTAGTATAGAAGCGTATTAAAAAGGGTAAATTACTATCTCACAATTATTGTTTTTAATGATGAGAGTTAGAAAAATAACCGTAGACTCTGATGGGTATAAAATCCATGGTATCTTACATTACTCAGATAAAACAGCTCCTCTAGTAATTACTTCACATGGATTATTCTCAAGTAAAGATAGTTCAAAATATATTGAAATTGCTGATAAATTCTGTGCAGAAGGTTTTAATGTTCTAAGATTTGATTATAGAGGCTGCGGTGAAAGTGAGGGGAGTATATTAGATTCCACAGTTCAGTTTAGAGTTCATGACCTATTGAATATTATTGATAGCGTTAGCGACGAGTTTAGAAATATCTTTCTATTGGGCAGTAGTTTAGGCGGTGTAATTTCCATCATTGTGGCTAGGAAAGTAGATGCTATATCTGGAATTATCTGCTGGTCGACGCCATATAACTTAAGGAGATTAGCTATAAAGTTTAGAAATGAAATTCCAGATAGGATATACAGGGAGTTTTTATCTATAGATTTAGGTAAATATGTAAATGGCTTGTATAATATCCTAATTATACATGGACAATGTGATGAATTAGTTCCTATAGACGATGCATTTCTAATTTATGAAGATGCTGAAGCTCCTAAGTGTTTATACATTATAGGTGATGCGGATCATCGATTTACAAATCCTCATCATAGAAAGATCGCTATTAATGAAAGTATTATATGGTTGAAAAGGATACTAAAGTTTAGTGTATCTTTGTAGATTAAGGCTTTAAAATTTTTATGTTTATGGACTTGTCGTTGGTAAAAGACTATGCTATTACTTGTTGCAATTATTTTAGTCAGGTATAAAAATATAATTATATTTTAGTTTATTTAGTTGAAAATCTTAAGTATATCATTCACTGTATTTTTTAACATGATATCAATAATTGGTACTGGTAAAGTAGGCTCTACAACTGCATTTCTTTTAACATTAAATGGTTTAGATGATATAATGTTGATTGATATTGTGAAAGGGCTTCCTCAAGGTATAGCGCTCGATTTAAGTCATGTGACTGGGATTTTAGGTGTTAATGTTAGAGTGTCTGGTAGTAATGATCTTAGAGATATAGCTGGTAGTGATATTGTGATAGTTACCGCCGGTTTCCCTAGGAAAGCAGGTATGACCAGAGAAGACCTGCTCAATAAGAATTCGCGTATAATAGTTGAGATTTCTGAGAAAATTAGGGAATACGCTCCTAAATCAATTGTAACTTTGACTACAAATCCAGTTGATGTATTGACATACCTGATGTATAAAACGCTTGGTTTCCCCAGGAATAGAGTCATAGGCTTCGGCGGCATTCTTGATAGCGGTAGATATAGATTCTATCTATCGCAGGCGCTTGGCATCGGTCCTTCATCAATAAATGCATACGTTATAGGTCATCACGGAGACCATATGGTTCCACTTCATAGATTTAGTAACATAGCTGGAAAATCTATTCAAGAAATACTTGATAAGGAAAAATTAACTGATGTCTCTGAAAAGACTATTAATGCTGGTGCTGAAATAATTAAGTTATGTGGTTTTAGCAGTACATATGCCCCAGCAATTGGACTTTATCAAGTTGTAGAGGCGATATTAAGGGATAAAAAGGAGTTACTTATAGCTAGTATAGTTTTAGATGGTGAATATGGAGTCAGCGGAGTTGCTCTTAACGTCCCAGTTATAATAGGTAGAGAGGGAGTTATGAAAATATTTGAACTTCCATTAAATGAAGATGAAATGAGGAGATTTAAAAAGTGTGCCGATATCGTTAGGAAAGGAATTGAGAAAGCTACGAAATTTATATCATGTGCATAGAAACTTTGAAAATATTCCAAAATATTTTATACAATATCTACCGTCATAAACTACAAGTTTTCTACGCTTAGATTTAACACTCCTTTTTGTAATAGGGTTATAGCCATTTTTAATATACTCTTCCCAAACTAAACAGCTACCTAGATATTCCCATGTAGGAATGTTACTAAGGTTAATATTTTTTGAAGCTAGTTTATGAAGCATATATTTTAAGTCTGGGGTTTTACTACCAGGAAATATATTGTGATAGACTTTAGAGATGTAGTTGTTAAAGCCTATTTTCATCCTATATAGAAAATAAGCTTTTATATCATTTATATTGGTGATTTCTATAATTCTAGCATCAAAGTATAGTGGAATACCTAGCTTAATGGAAACGGCTGATGATAATATTCCGGAGGAAATACTAATTATTTTCTCGTGTCTAGATGAATATGGAATATATCTTGACAATAAGATATTAACCTCATCACTAGTAATATACCCACATATAGCATTAAAGGTTCTTATCAACTTCTCTGCACCGTATATAAGCGCTTTATGCACACGAATATCGCGTGGTGAATTAAAATTGGATAAATACTTACTAAAATTGACGCCATCTAACCTGATTATAGCTGGATAGTTGATAATATCCATAGATTTAACTTCTAACCTTTTAAAGTACTTATCAACCTTACGTACATCATAGCTGAACAGTTCGTTTATTTCTTCAGTAAACATAGCCAAATGAAAAGAATAGTAGTAATATAACTAAATTATTTTAATTCTTACAAGTAGAGATGCATATCATTGTTTATGCAGTAAGAACAGCACTCAAGTATTAGGGGACCGAATATCGTTTTAGTAACTAAAAATTCGCTCTCTAACTAGATAAAGTTAGTATGAGTCTACCACATTAACATTAACATAGCTAACAGTGAAATAGATAGGTATTCTAAGCGATCTATTAAGTTAAAAATTCTGCATTACTGATAATGATTATTTAAATTCACCTTTGTAGGATATAGAGATTTTAAACTTTTTCTAGTGATTTTTTAATAGCGAGGTTTACAGCTTCCTTCATTATTGAAGCTGATAAATGTATCATTTCCTCTTTAAGTAATGGGTCTATAGTGTGGGTAGCTAAACATGGATACGTTTGTGTATATAGTCCAGCGTAGCTAGGTGCCTCTTTAACGCCTAAACCGAGTATTTTTCTTGATACAAAATATGCTGATCCACATGGAGTGTTTCTAAGTACTCTAACGCTTTTTACAACACCATCTTTAATTTTGATACTAAATCTTGGCGATCCAAATTTCCTTGTAAAACTATCTATAACTTTATCACCAACTTTAGTAAGTGAGCAAAATGGTCTTGGAAAAATAATTTTTAAGCCATATGTTTTTGCCTCCTCAAGTATTTGCTTCTCTAAGCCCCGTGGAAGCCAGTTATAGTCATCGACAGGAGCAATAGCCCTCTTTAAATTAAACTTTCTCATAAACTCTGGTAGTAGTGTATATGCACTTTGATTCTCAGGCATATATAACAATAAATCTACATCAGAGATCTCTAGGTCAAAGAATTTATCGATATATTCCTCCGGATCATCAATCACGCTTGGAAAAGTAATATTTATCTTATGATAACTTATATCCCAGTCCTTGGCTCTTTTAGAAATATTGGATACGATTCTTTCTCCATAATACCCCCTAATAATAGCAAGAATCCTCATAAACCTCTAATAATTACTATTAGCATAGGTATTGAAGAAAATTATTTTATTTATATGATAACTTCTTATTGATGCCATTTGATTGTCCTCGATGTGGTGGTAAGGTTAAGATAACAAATATTGAGTATTCAACTAGATTTTTTGTTATTTGTGAAAATTGTGGATTGTCATATTTACTTGATGCTGGAGTTAGGGATAGGTTGGTAGCATATTATTTATTTCTTGATGCCTATGATGTAGGTTTAGCTAAAGATATTAAAGAGTTAAAGAGTGAGCTTATATCTTCTGGATTATTAAGAGATCCGAGTGAAATTGTGGATATGGTTAAGAGGTATGGCTTAAACTTAGAGGACCTGCCCGACGTAGTTCGTGATATTTTGTTTAGTGAAAAGGATTATATAGCTTTGTATAGGCTTTTTGAGGCTACTGATGCAGAATATGGCTGTACAGTTGATAATTTAAATGTCCATGATGACTTAAAAGAAGCTTTGAAAAGTGCAGGAATTACTAGGTTATACAAATTTCAGGAGGAGGCGATAAAGAAGATTCTTGATGGTAAGGATATTGTTATTGTTGCACCTACTGGTAATGGTAAAACTGAAGCATTTGCTGTTCCGATTATGCATTTAATAGCTTCTGAAAAGGGTGTTTCATTTTATCCTCTAGTTACTCATATGAAGCGTGGTGTAAAAGCATTATTTATATATCCAACTAAGAGCTTAAGTAGGGATCAATTGCTGAAGCTTAAAAGGATGGGTTCGTATGTAGGCGTTACTGTAGAGGTCTTTGATGGTGATACAAGTACGAGTGAAAGGGAGAAGATATATTCTGATCCACCAGATATTTTAATTACAAACTTCGATATATTACATTACCACTTAAGTCATAGAACAGAATTGACGTATCATCTAAAATCTGTAAAGTATGTTGTTGTTGATGAACTACATGAGTATACAGGAGCATTCGGCTCAAATGTCTACTTTATACTTAAGCGTCTACAGAGATTATGTGGTAAAGTACAATTAATTGGTAGTTCAGCTACAATTGCTAATCCAAAAGAATTCGCTGAAGCGCTATTTGATAGAGATGTAGAGGTTGTTGAGTGTAAAAAGGGAAAACGTGGTAGAATGCACTTTATAATGCTTTATCCATCTTTAAGGACTCATCATGCCGCTATATCAGATATTGTATCTAAATTAGTTAAATCTGGATTTAAGACATTAGTATTTTCAAATAGCCATTCTGAAGCTGAGATTATAAAACAGATACTTGATAGAAGCGGTATTAGGTGCCATGTTCATAGAGCAGGTTTACGTAAAGAGTTTAGGAGACGCATCGAGGCTGAGTTTAGAAGAGGAGGTTTAATGGTAATTTCAGCTACATCAACCTTAGAATTAGGAATTGATATTGGGGATTTAGATGCTGTTATAACATTACCGATAGGCTTATCTAGATTTCTACAGAGAGCTGGTAGAGCTGGTAGAAGAGGTCAAGAAGCAGTAAGTGTTTTAGTTCTAAGAAATGGAGATCCTATTAGTGCATACTACAAGAAAAATCCTGAGAAATACTTTGCGTATTTAGAGCCTATATATGTAGAGCCGAGAAACCCTGTTGTAGCTAAGTATCAACTAATCGCTGCTTCATTAGATGAGCCGCTAAAGCTAGACGATTTCCGGGAGTATAAAGATATTTTAGACGATCTCGTTAAGGAAAAAATACTTTATATTAAGGATAACATATATTATCCACGTCCAATCGCTAGGAAAATCGTTAAGAGATATAACATTAGGGGTATTGGGGATATAGTTAGGATATACTTAGGTGATAAAGTCATCGGTGAACGTGAACTACCAATGGCATTAAGAGAATTATTTCCAGGAGCTGTGTACTTACATGGTGGATATAAATATCAATCTAAGTCGCTGAAAATAATTAGATCTGGACTAGGAGTTTCTCAAGTTGAACCATTACCAAGGGATCATCAGTATAAGACAGATGCTATAAGGTATGCTCAGCCAGAGGTATTAGACATCTTAGAGAGAAAGATTGTATATGGAGTTGAGGTTTTATATTGTAAATTGAGGATTAAAGAGGTTGTTGAGGGATACATACTTAAGAATATTTATTCTGGTGAAGTTGAAGGTAGGTATTCATTAGATGAACCTTTAGAATATAGCTTTGAAACTTTAGGTTTTGTATTTAAAGCTCCGGATCCAGGTGATGTTATATATGAATTCGAGGTAGAGGAGATTGAGGCTATTGCTGGAACGTACCATGCAGTTGAACATATATTGATAGAAAGTAGTGATATTTTTACTGGTAGTGGCGCTAGAGAAGTTGGTGGTGTATCGATGGGATTATCAGGAACTATATTTGTCTATGATGGTTGTCCAGGTGGTTCTGGAGCGACGCTCCTACTATTTAGAAAACTTGATGAAGCATTTAAGAGAGCATATGAGATAGTTAAAACTTGCGATTGTAACAGGGTTGATGGCTGCCCTAACTGTACATATTCATATCAGTGTGGAAATAATAATAGACCATTATTTAGGCCTGGAGCGGTCGAATCACTATATAAAATCCTTAAGGGAGTAGAAACAAGGGTTATTGAAGAAGAATATATTGGTGAAAAGCCGTATATCGCTGGACCTACTATCTCCTACATCATATTATAATTTTTACCTTCTTGGTCTAGAGTGAGAGTTGATTATAAGATATACCTTTAGCTACGTTTACATCGAATAGCTTCAAAACAGTTTTTACCTCGTACCATTAAATTATTAATTAGTTAGCATGAGAAGAGGATATAGAGTATTAACGCTGATTATGTTAGTAATAATATTGATATCTAGTATCATAAATATTTCTATACCTTATGTATATGGAGATACGGTTATCATTTTAACAGTTAGAAATTTAGGCGACGAGAAGGTGGATTTGAATGCTACGTTATATAATATTACGGATATTAATATCTTGAATTTAGTTGATACTCTACTAACAATTGCTGATTTACTCGAGAAATATAATCGTACTACTTCTAATAATCTAAGGGAAGTAGCTGGTTTGATATTACTTGGGCATTATGATGAAGCAATTATAAAGTATAAAGAATTGCTTCCACAAATTTTAGATTTAGTTAATAATTTACAGGATGTTGATCCGGAGCTTGTATCTGAGGTGCTTTCTAATTTACCTCTTGATTTAGAAAATGCTATCGCAGGTAATCCGCCTGAGACCTCTATTTCCCTCCCATCTTCATCATTCAGTAATATTAAAACTCCGATACCCAATATAGGTAGCTTATCATCTAATGTAGGAGCTGTGAGTAACGTAAGTATACCATATCTAGATATTATTCTGCCATTTATACTCATACTTGCAGTTATATTCATAGTATATTATTATAGGAAGTATATCATGGAGAAGTTATCACCGGTACTTTCTAAGTATGCTAACAAGGTACTAGTACGTATTAAATTAGGGGGAAAGCCTAGTGACCCTAGAGGTATAGTCATATATAATTATAGGAGATTTCTCTTTATACTAGAGAAAAGCCGGGGGTTAATTAAGAAAAAGAGTGAAACACCAAGGGAATTTATTAAGAAAATTGATAAGGATATTTACCATTTATCACAAGAGCTTACTGATTTGTTTGAAAAAGCTAAGTATTCTCGTAAGGAAATTACTTCAAGTGAAGCTGCACGTAGTGATGAAATAATCTCTAGTATTGAGGGTGTATATGGATGGGGAAGAAGCTACTAACAACGGTAGTTGTATTACTTGCTCTTATAGCCGCTATAAATGCACCACAAAAATATATTCCCATAACAGTATTCTTAGGTTCAACTACTCCTTATAATACTACATGGAGCGGAATTAGCGATTTTAAAGATTACCTTGAGAGAGTATATAGGAGAAATATATGGAACGTGGATGTCGATATAATATTGTTAGATAATTTCTCTGTGATAGATGTAAATGCTTCAAAAAAATATGGTGATACTTACTTAAGAGATGTACTTGTATTAATTGGTCCAGATATACCATTAAATGATCATGAGATCAACATAATAAGGTGCTTTATCAAAAATGGCGGGTCATTATTAATAGCCGATGAATTAGGTACTGTTAATAATATAATTAAGAAACTGTTTTATGCGGAGATTTCTAATGAAACAGTTAGTAGCTATTTATTACTTATTAATGAAGGGCAACAGATCGAGTGGTACGCTGATATTCTATATCCAGTAAAAGTTAAGTCATTAAAGATTGACCTTCCAAGTTATCTGGTGGATATGGGCATCTTAAAACCATGTGGTTATTATATAGATACAGTTAGCGGCTTCAGAAACAAGTTTATTCTTGCTGGATGTACTGTACTTGGAGTAAGTAGGGTATATGTTATTGCAGATACAAGTATATTTATCAATAAGTACTTTAGTGAAGACTCTGAGAATTCATATTTAATAAAAAATTTTGTCGTTACATTATTTAACTGGCTTACTGGATTAAATGATTATAATGGATATGGAGGACATATTAGAATATACATAGATAGTGGCCACTACATTTCAACATCAATAAATATGCCATTACCACATATAGGTAGAATTATTGCAAGCTACTTAGAATCGTATGGTTCAGAGATAAATGAGTATTTCTACTCCTATATTGTAAATGTTCCGATATTAATGAGACTCGTCTTAGTTGTTTTAATTACATTAACAATTTATAGAATAGCTAGGAGATGGTATGCTGGCGAGACTATACATGATTTCCCACTAGAATCAGTTGGTGAACAGAGAATTGTAGTATTCAGTCCTGAATATGAAAAGATGAAAGTTCACATTAGACGACGTGGTGTTTATAAGCAGCTAATTGGCAAATTATATGAATTAACAAATATTATCTTAAAAAGGAAGTTGAATTTAGTTATTGAGGACTTAGTTCTAAGGGGAGAGGGTTGGGATATTATATCCCTATACCTTAGTAAGAAGGAAATGGATGAATTTAGGAAAGTTATATATGAAATGTATAGGGTTAAGGAGTATTTAGAGGGTAAGAGAAGGTTAATCCCGATTATTATGTGGAAAAGGAGATTTAATAAGTATGTTAGAGTTTTAAATCAATTATTCGCAAAATTAGGATTTGAATTGGTAGGTGAATAGTATGTCTTTAAGTAGTAGTGAGGTTGGAGAAGTTAAGGAGAGGTTTGCAGTTCTTAGAGAAGAAGTCTCTAAGGTAATTGTTGATATGGATGATGTTATAGAGATGATTTTTATAGGGCTATTAACCAAGGGACACATTCTACTTGAGGGCGTTCCTGGAATTGCAAAAACTACATTAGTAAAAACTGTTGCTAAAGCGCTGAACTTACATTTCTCTAGAATCCAATTTACACCAGATTTATTACCTGCGGATATTATTGGATCATACATTTACGATCAGAGAAAAGGAGAATTTTACTTTAGGAAAGGCCCTATTTTTGCAAATATTGTCCTTGCTGACGAAATAAATAGAGGTAATCCTAAGACTCAATCTGCATTGCTTGAAGCTATGCAGGAAAGACAAGTAACTGTTAATGGTAAAACGATTAAGCTTGAAGAACCATTTATAGTTATCGCTACACAGAACCCGATTGAAATTGAGGGTACATATCCACTACCAGCTGCTCAGTTAGATAGGTTTTTAGCTAAGGTAAATGTCGTATATCCAAAGGCAGATGTAATTCTAGAGGTTCTTAGGAGGTACACAAATCCTTATGGAATGGATGTTAAGCCAGTTATTGGTAAGAATGAACTTATTAATATGCAAGAATATGTCTATAAGGTACACATAGACGATTCTATCATGAACTATATTGTAAACATCATTGAGTATAGTAATAAGATTCCAGAGGTTAAATTAGGTGTTAGTCCTAGAGGTGCTATAGCATTAACATTAGCTTCGAAAGCAGAAGCATTAATTAATGGCAGGGATTACGTGATACCAGATGATGTAAAGAAAGTAGCTCCCCACGTTTTAAATCATAGAATACACCTTAATCCAACAGCAGTCTTTGAAGGATTAACCACAACGGACATTATAAACAGAATACTGGAATCTGTGGAGGTGCCGATTTGACAAATATTGAGCTAACGACTAGAGGTAGGGTATTCATACTAATTTCTGCCACATTAACTGCAATAGGTTTCATTATATGTGGACAGTTAACATATACGCAAGGAGTACCTTTAAAGGTGAGTGGACCCTTACTTATAATGATTACTGGATTATGTGGACTGCTATTAACATATGGGTTTAGATTATCCCTATTAATACAAGCAACAGTAATTAACTCACTAAATTTAATGAGGATTTATAATGAAGATGCTGTTGAAGACTCAGAAATACATATTACCTTAAGAATAGAAAATCCTACATATATCTCGATATTTAATGCTGAGATCATGGATAATTACCCAGCAACTACCCGGCTGATAGAGGGTACAAATCATTTTGTAGTTAACATTCCAGCCCAAGGTACCGTTGAAGTAAATTATTGTTTAAAAACTAGGATGATAGGTAAACATAGATTTGGCAACATCACCTTTGCACTAAGAGATTTTTTAGGATTATTCTACTTTAGTACTGGAAAGGAGTTAGATAATGAAATAAGGGTTTATCCTAAAAGCTATGAACCGACAGGTTTTTCGTCAGTATTTCCAGGGAGTAAAACATTAACTGGGACAAGCTACTCTAAGAGAAAAGGTAGTGGATACGAATTTGCTGACTTACGTGAATATGTTCCGGGTGACGATTTAAGGAGAATAGATTGGAAATCAACAGCTAAGCATGGAAAATTAATTATTAAGGAATTTGATGCTGAGGGAATAGCTACAATTGTGATTGTACTTGATGCGTCTGCTACAATGTCATATGGAATATTAGGTGAGAGAAAAATTGATTATGCAGCAAGAACAATAGCCTATTTAACTAGGTATTTAAGTAGGAGAAAAGATTATCTCGGATTTGTATATTACGATGGAGTAAGAAGTGAGATTATACCTGTAGCACCAGCTAATCTCGTTTTCCCAAGAATTTACAACTTACTGGGCAAATTAGAAGTAAGTGAAAGCATTAATAAAACTGGCTTATCGAAGCTTCTCCTAGATAGTATGCCTAGGTTAGGTATAAGGGAAAAGGCATTATATATTTTAATTAGTGATCTAGAGGGAAATATAGGTGATCTGCCAGATACATTATTAAAAATCAAAGCTATGCATCATGAAATTACAATTATATCTCCCTCAACACCTTTATTTGAAGTTCCGGCATTAAGAGGTTGGGATGCGACAATATATAGAGTAATAACTGTAGATTATTTAGCTGATAGGGAAGAAATGATTAAAAATCTCCTAGCAAAGGGGATAGTGGTTATAGAGGTAGGGCCGAGAGATTTTATCCCAGCAGTTATTAAAAGAATCGAGGAATATAGGAGGGTAATCGTGTGAAGATTACAAAGAAGATAAATCTAAAGGACAAAGTGAATTTATTTTTATTGATTTACTATTTGATAGGTGCTCTACTTGGGTCATTATTTATTCCAAATGCTATAACATTAATTATCCATCCAATTAAAGTAGAGTCAGAAATCACGTTACCACTTCTGAAGTCAATTAATACGACAATTATAGTACAAATTGTGATACAAACTCTTCTAACAATAGGCGTATTTATATTTGTTATAGGCTTAGTCTTAACACGAACAGATTTGATAATCCTATCAATATTTTTAGTACACATCATACTCGCGGTTATATATCCAGAGTATACAAGTACAGTTTTTGGGAAAGGTGTATATGGAATTACTCTACAGATGCTAAGCTTAACAATAATCTACTTAATAATACATAATTTTTCTATACGTGGAAGAGTTAAGCTTACCAAAATTAGGGTAAAAAGGAAATTGTCGCTTGAAGCACTAAATCTAATTATAATTTTTATCGGACCAATAGCTTTAGCATACTTCTTCCTAATACTAACTAATTTAGTGCTGTCTGCTATTACTGAAGCTGTAAATAAGTTACCTCCAGCGATAAGTGGCATAGTTTATGTATATCTATTAAATCCATACTCACAACTATTTACTGTACTAACGATTTTAGGCGGTATAATATGGATTTTAAGAAATATTTTGGAGCAAATCCTGTTATACCTTCGAGTTGGCAGTTTAATTGCGAAGGAAATGGTAATTAAAGAATTTAATGAATTAAAAAAGAGAGTTGAGAATAAGGATTTAAAGATTAAAATTGGTGCATTACCAAAGCATTCCCCATCGATACGTGGTATTCTGCCAACTATAGCCTTAGCACTAGGAATAATTACGATTATATTTCTCTATTCAGGGTTTGAAAACATTCCAATTTTCATACATAGATATGTTAACTTCTTAGAGGAAACGTTAGGAGTAATTCCAAAAATTCCCTTATTTAGCTTAATACCTCCAGAATATTTCAGTGATATACCTAGGGTTAAAGGTGAGTATATAGTAATAAATCTTATAGATTTTATAAGTAATCTTTTTATAAGATTTAGAGGAATGATAATTTGGCTTGAAAGATTAATTAGGTTTTTATTTTGGTGGATATGGAGGTAATATGGATGGAGAAAATGTCGATAATTGCGTTAATTGCTGGATTAATTCTAATAGCAGTATCAGTATACTTCTTCTTATTATCAATTAGTTTATTAATGCCTGAGGTATATGCTATAGTATCTGGATTAACATCATTAGTAATTGGGTTTATAACCTTAGGTGCAGGTGTAAGCTTAATACGCTCATATATAATTGTTAGAGCCGCGGAAAAAATATCTACAAAAGAAGAAAAATAGTTTCTAAAAATATCCTCTGGTTATATCTAGACAAGGGTATTTATTTGAGAAAGACCATATACTACCTCGTAATAAAATATCTTTTTGGAGCGAGGTCTTATGAGGAAACATAAGTTTATCTTTTTATGTTCACTCCTCCTTATAGCAATACAAATATTTTTAGTAAATTGTTCACACGCTACTGAAAACTTTGATTTATATATTGTTGTAGATAACAACATCTATCGGGACGATCTAGAGACTTGTTGGGGATTATCAATATACATTAAGTATAGAAATATCAGTATACTATTTGATACCGGCTGTAAATCATCTACACTACTATATAACTTAGATAAGCTTGGGATAGATCCTAATAATATTGATATCGTTGTATTATCTCATCCACATGGTGATCATATTGGTGGATTAGAGGGCTTAGCTAATGTTAATAAGAGGTTTACGCTTTATATACCTAATGGGTTTCCTCGAGAGCTTATAAACAGATATATTGAGATGGGAATAGATGTCCACATAATTGATAACCCTACATGTATTGCTGATGGAGTTTACCTTACTGGTGGACTGTCTTTTGGCTCGATGTATGAACAAGCATTAGTGATTAATACAAGTAGAGGAGCTATTATAATTACTGGATGTGCACATCCAGGTATAGAGAACATAGTTAAATTTGTAGCTGATGAAATGGGATTTAAAGATATCCTCATGGTATGTGGCGGTTTTCACTTAATGTATGCAAGTATTGATAGGATACAGAAAATTATTAAAGTATTCGACATGTATTACGTTAAAGTTATAATGCCGATACACTGTACGGGAGAACTAGCTAGAGAAATTTTTAAACAGACTTATGATGATAGAGCAATATTAGCCGGAGTTGGTTACCACATAACATTAAGCGATTTAAGCAAACTAATAATAAAATTTACTGGTGAACATCCTAGTGAACAGTTAATAGAAAATGAGACTATAGAGTCCACTAGCAATATAGAGGAGGGTAAAGTTATTGAAGAGAGAAAGAGTAATGTTATACTAGTAATACTTATATCTCTAGCTATATTTCTTGTATTACTAGCCGGATTATTTGTTTATGCTAGGGTATTTAAGAAAAGCTAAGATTATAACTTATGTAAGATATTTTGCTTAGTTAGAAATTAGATTATAGGTATCTATGTATTTATCTATTTCAGTATGGTGTTATGTAATATGGTTAGGTTGATCTTTTTAGGTACTGGTGGGTGGATAACAGTACCATATAGAAAATATCAATGTATTTTTATCGAAGGTTCTGATGGAGTTATAGTTTTAGATTGTGGCTCTTTTGACGGTACTCAATATGAGACATATAAGAGTTTTCTAACTAAAATCAAGGGAATAATAATTACACATATTCATGGTGATCATATACTTGGACTACCATCACTATTATTCTATATGAAGTATAGTAATGTTCGAGGAGAAGTTAATTTAATAACGCCAGAAGTATATCTTAATTTTCTAGAGCAATTAATTGAGAAGTTGATTACAGACGCTCCGTATACTATTAAGTATATTGGAGTTTCTAACGGTTCGGAGGTAAATATAGGTGAGTATATAATCTCAACTTTTGAAGTTAATCATTCAATTTATAACGTTGGTTGTAAAGTATATGTTGATGATAGGATAGTTGGATATTCAAGTGATACCAGATATTGTAATGGACTAGAGAAAATAGCATTAGATACAGACTTATTAATTTGTGAGGCAAGCTTCCCAAGTAAAATGCGAGATAAAGCATTTAGCATCGGGCATTTAACACCCATTGATGCATTAAGAGTGGCAAAAACTAGTAATGTTAAACAATTAATTCTTACACATATAGGCTTTGAAATCGAAAATGAAAGTAAAAGTTTAGATGGAAATGTTATCTGGGCAAGTGATAACCTTATAATAGATATTTAGATTTAATAAATCTAAAAAGTAGTTTCTATTATGAAAATAGAAATATAGTATTACTTCTACCATTTCTACAAAATTTGAAAATATTCTATTTTAATTAATAGCAAAAATTATATTACTTATTTCTACGTTTCTGCTATTATATTAATTTAAAGAAATATGGCAAAAATGATTCAATAAGACTTATATTTTTAAAGTGAGAATAGTGTATAAATATTAAAATATATAAGGTACCTCGGTAGAAGGGGTGAGTATATTTGAGGAAAGAATATTTAATTGGTGTAATTGTCGTTGTACTTATTGTTATTGCGGCAGGTGCATATTACTACTATACGTTACCGAAGCCAACAGAGGAGGAGACTACAGCTCCACCCCCGACTGACGTAGAAACTCTTATTATAGCTATGGATACCTCTGATGCTGTATCCATGGATCCAGCTAGAGCATATGAATTCTCATCATGCTTCGTCATAAATCAGATATATGATAAGTTGGTTGATTTCGAGCTTCCAGATTTATCTACCGTTAAGCCTGAGATAGCCGAGAGTTGGGAGTACTCTGAAAATGGTACTGTATGGATATTCCATATTAGACATGGAATTAAATTTGCAAATGGAGACCCATTAACCGCAGATGCGGTAGTGTATTCATTAAGAAGAGTTATACAGCTCGGTCAAACGGCTTCATGGGTTCTTACACAATTCGTTTCTAGCCCTGACCAAATACAGAAGGTAGATGATTATACAGTAAAGATTGTTCTAGATAAACCTGTAGCTCCGAGCTTCTTCCTAACTACACTAACATTCACAACAACGGCTATCGTTAATCCCAATGTTGTAGAAGCTCATGCAAAGAATGGAGATATGGGTAGTGAGTGGATGACTGATCACAGCGCTGGTAGCGGTCCATTTATACTAGAAAAATGGGAAAGAGAATCTGAAATTGTACTTGTTGCGAATCCAAATTACTGGAAGGAGGGCTTACCTAAGGTTAAAAAGATTATTGTTAAGCACGTTCCTGAGCCTACTGACCAGCTACTCTTAATTAGTAAAGGTGATGTTGATGTAGCTACAGGGCTAACCCCTGATCAGATAGCGCAATTAAAAGGTCGTGAGGATATAAAGATAGTTTCAACGCCTAGACAACATATCGTCTACCTCGGTATGAACGTTAAAGTTGAGCCACTAGGTAATGAGAAGGTTAGGTTAGCTATAAAGTATGCAATTGATTATGACGGTATAATTAAGATGCTTAAGGGCTCAGCTATGAAGTGGCAGACCATAATTCCATATACAGTACCAGGTGCACTTAATAGTACACCATTTAGTAAAGATGTGGAGAAAGCTAAGCAGTTATTAGCTGAGGCTGGGTATCCAAATGGATTTGAGATAACACTAACAACTCCACCGGTATATCCATATGCAGATATAGCTTCAAAGATTAAGGCAGATTTAGAGGAGATTGGTATTCAAGTAAAAATAGTACAGATGACTGCTGCAGAGATGTATGAGAAATATAGAAAACAGGGATTAGAGATTGTATTGGCTGGCTGGGGATGTGACTATCCAGATCCTGATAATAATGCAAAAGCATTCGGAGATTACAGAGTACACCAGTTAGCATGGAGAAACTGCTGGTATGACGATCATGCAGCTGATCTCGCTGAAGCAGCAGGCTTAGAGTTTGATACTAAGAAGAGATTGGAGATGTATAAAGAGTTACAAGAGTACATATTATATCACGGTCCATATGCAGTTCTATATCAGGAGGTTGCTCAGGAGGCAGTTAGAAGCTGGGTCAAGAATTACCTACCAGATCCATCATTCTTCCTACAAGACTTATCTAAGGTATATAAGGAGATTCCTAGCAAAGCATCTACAGGATGCATACTACCACTCAACTATATACTTAGCTCTCTAACAGTATTCATTATAGCCAATGTCGCATTACTCTATGTTGCAGAGTATCTCCGCAGAGCATCATATCACCTAGTGAATTAAACCTAATTATTTTTTATCTCAATTTTTCCTTACATTATTTTTTAGGTGAAACTACATGGATTTAAAAACATACATTCTAAGGAGAATAATTTTAATGATATTTGTAGTTTGGGGAGTACTCACACTTACATTTATAATTTCACATATGATCCCTGCAGATCCTATTGGAGCTATTTTAGGTCCACAAGCTCCACCCGAGTTAGTTGAAAAGATTAGGCATGAGTGGGGTCTCGATAAGCCTCTCTATCAACAGTATATTGACTATATAATTAACTTTCTTAAGGGGGATCTTGGTAAAAGTATTAGGACTAATAAGCCAGTATCATATGACCTAATGAAGTTCTTTCCTGCTACTATTGAGCTTGCAACATTCTCACTAATTATAGCTATAATAATTGGAATTCCTATTGGAATAATTTCTGGTGTTAAGAAGGATACTATGATTGACCATATATCTAGATTATTTGCATTATCTGGAGTATCTACGCCTGTATTCTGGCTTGGATTAGTATTACTCTACATATTTTACTATATGTTAGGTATATTGCCGGGGCCAGGAAGGCTAGATTCTAGTATATCGGCTCCGCCGAGAATAACTGGTTTATTATTAATAGATAGTTTAGTAACTGGTAGATTTGATGCATTTACGAATGCCCTTTTACACTTAGTAATGCCTTCATTCGTCCTGGGCTTTTACTCGGCAGCTTCGATAGCAAGAATAACTAGAGCTAGCCTACTAGAAGTATTGAGTAAAGACTATATTCGTACTGCGAGATCTAAAGGTTTAAAGGAACGTATAGTTATATTTAGACATGCATTGAGGAATGCTTTAATCCCGACGGTTACTGTGATAGGATTAACTTATGGTTCACTTCTTGAAGGTGCAGTTTTAACGGAGACTATATTTGCTTGGCCAGGTTTAGGAAGATATTCGTCACAAGCATGTTTATATATGGATTTCATGGCTGTTATGGGCTCTGTACTCTTAATAGCACTTATATATTCAATAGCAAACCTCATCGTAGACATCGCATATGCATTTTTAGATCCAAGAATTAGATATGGGTAGTTGATCATGAGTAGTGTTATAAAGGCTGTCAAAGAATATTTAGAGTCTGAGGATTTTAGGTTTACAGTAGCTTTAATTAGGAAAAGCCCACTCACAATCTTAGGTATAATTCTAGTTTTTCTTCTAGTGCTGCTAGCTATTTTCGCGCCCATTATAGCTCCATATGATCCATTAGAGCAGAATATTGATATTAGGCTTCAGCCACCTAGCTCGGAGCATTTCTTCGGAACTGATCAACTTGGTAGAGATATTTTTAGTAGGGTTGTATGGGGAGCTAGAATATCATTAATAATCGGTGTTGTAGTAGTTTCAATATCCCTCTTTATAGGGATTGTAATTGGCATATTTGCTGGATATTATGGTGGGAAAATTGATGAAGTATTAATGAGAGTAACCGATATGTTCATGGCTTTCCCAAGATTAATACTCGCTATGGCTGTAGCTGTTGCACTAGGTCCAGGACTATTTAATACAATCTTAGCAATGGCATTCGTATGGTGGTCTATATATGCAAGATTAATAAGAGGATCTACATTACAAGTTAAAAATGAGATTTATGTTGAAGCTGCGAGAGCGGTTGGAGCAAGTAATTTAAGAATAGTGTTTAGACATGTTCTTCCAATGGTTATTACACCAGCATTAGTGCAAGCAACACTGGATTTAGGAGGAACTATATTAACAGCTGCAGGACTAGGTTTCTTAGGGTTAGGTGTTCAGCCACCAACTCCTGAGTGGGGCTTAATGGTTAGTGAAGGTAGACATTACATAAGTAGTCAATGGTGGGTATCGACATTTCCAGGATTAATGATACTACTCGCTACACTTGGATTTAACCTACTAGGTGATGGCATAAGAGATATTTTGGACGTGAGGGAGAGGAGATAATATGAAACCTCTTCTAGAAATAAGAAATCTTAGGCTAAGATTCCATACACTACGTGGAGATCTAGATGCGCTATTTGGTGTGAATCTGAAGATATATCCTGGTGAAGTTTTAGCATTAGTTGGGGAGAGTGGTAGTGGTAAGACGATAACAGCTCTTTCGATTCTTAGATTGCTGGATCCCACTGCTGAAATTACAGATGGAGAAATTATTTTTGAAGGCAAGGATCTTTTAAAGCTTTCAAATGACGAAATAATTGATGTTAGAGGTAAGGAGATCTCGATTATTTTTCAAGAACCAAGAAGCTCTCTCAATCCAGTAATGAAAGTTGGTGATCAACTTATTGAATCATTAATGGCACATACAAAGATTAGTAGAGATGAAGCTTATGAAATAGCATTAAAACTTTTGAGTAGGGTTGGATTACCAGATCCAAAACGAATAATGAATTCCTATCCTCATGAGCTCAGTGGTGGTATGGCTCAAAGAGTTATGATTGCGATGGCTCTAATTTTAAGGCCTAAGCTTTTAATTGCTGATGAACCAACTACAGCATTGGACGTAACTATTCAAGCTCAAATTCTAGCTCTTATTAAGGAATTAGTTCGGGAATACGGAATTTCTGTGTTATTTATTACTCATAACTTAGCTGTTGCAGCAGAGATTGCTGATAGAATAGCTGTTATGTATGCTGGTAATGTAGTTGAAGTTGGATATGTAGATGATATTTTTGAAGAACCAAAGCATCCGTATACAATTGGACTTTTAAGGTCAATTCCTAAGCCTGGATATGAAGGAGAGTTGTATAGTATGAAAGGAGAGATACCTAGTCTCTTAAAAATGCCACCTGGATGTCATTTTCACCCAAGATGCCCATATACTATAGAGATTTGTAAAAGTAAAGCTCCACCAATGATTAAGATAGATGGTAACCACGAAGTAGCTTGTTGGCTCTTTATGGAGGGAGAAGTATGAGTGATTTAGTACGTACGGAAGATTTGAAAAAGTATTTTCCAGTTACTAAAGGGTTATTCTCGAAAGTAGTAGGTTATGTAAAAGCTGTGGATAGAGTCACCTTAAGCATCAAAAAAGGAGAAACATTCGGTCTTGTTGGAGAATCAGGAAGTGGAAAAACTACTTTTGGAAGAACTATTTTACGTTTAATAGAACCTACATCGGGTAGAATATATTTTGAAAATACTGATATTACCAATCTTAAAGGTAAGGCTTTAAGAAGTATAAGGAGAAAAATGCAGATTGTTTTTCAAGATCCATATGCCTCTCTACATCCAAGGAAAAAGGTTAAGGATATAGTAGGTGAACCATTAATAGTCCATAATATTTGTAAGAAAAATGAGGTAGAGAATTATGTTAAGGATATTCTTGTTAAGGTTGGATTAGACCCTAAGGATATTTATAAATATCCACATGAGTTTAGTGGCGGACAACGTCAAAGAATAGCTATTGCTAGGGCACTTATACTTAATCCAAGTTTTATAGTGCTTGATGAACCAACATCTTCTCTAGATGTATCTGTACAAGCAAGGATTTTAAACTTGTTAAATTCGCTGAAGAAAAAGTTTGGTTTAACATATTTATTGATAACACATGATATTGCTGTAGTAGATTATATGAGTGATAGAATAGGTGTAATGTATCTGGGTAGGATTATAGAGATCGCAGATAAGAGGGAGTTACTTAATAACCCATTACATCCATATACAAAGATGCTACTTTCGTCAGTTCCGGTTCCTGACCCTAAGATTGCTAAAAGCAGGAAAAGAATGATTCCAATGGGTGAGATTCCAAGCCCACTAAATCCACCTCCTGGATGTCATTTCCACCCAAGATGTCCGTATGCGATGGATATTTGTAAGAGAAAAGTACCGCATCTTATTAATGTTGGTAACTTACATGAGGTAGCTTGCTGGCTATACGAAAAGAAGTAACTATTATTAATAGTCCGTTCATACCTATGTTGGTGAAAATCTTGAATAATAGAGAAAAAGAGAAGGAAGTTAAACTAACGCTTAAAGATTATATTGCATTTGTAATTGCACTGCTAGAGACACAATTATTACCAGTTATAGTGATAGCAGTTATTATGCTTATACTTGCTATTTTACTTGGAATTGTATTTTTATAGCTGTATCTTCTTGTAATCGCCACTAAACTTATACTTCACAAGTTTCTCTCTATCTAGCTCTACCCCTAGACCACTTTTAGATGGAAGATGAATAATGCCATTTTTTAGCTCCATACCTCCAGATGCAGGTTCGTCAACCATGTTAAGATTCCCATCTAAATCTATGTAGACGATGTTTTTAGACGCACCTACTACATGTGCTGCAGCAGTTAATGCTATCCTAGTTTCCTCCATACATCCAATCATACATTTTAATCCCTCAGCCTCGACAACCCTAGCAATCTTTATTGCTTCTCCTATTCCTCCGCACTTCATAAGCTTTATATTAACTCCATCGACAGCAGATTCCTTTATTAACCTAATTGCATCTCTAGCGGTATGCACAGATTCATCAGCTATAACTGGTACTTCGATTCTTTCCTTAATATATCGTAAGCCGTTAATATCCCAGTATGGGGTAGGCTGTTCAAGTAGCTCAATTTCATATCTTTCTATTTTACGCATTATGGAGACAGCTTGATTTGCAGACCAAGCTTGATTTGCATCTAGCCGGATCCTTACGTCATATCCTATAGCATCTCTTAACTTCTTAATTCTCTCAATATCTTCCTCCTCATTAATTCCAACCTTTATCTTTAATACCTTAAATCCAGCTTCAACGTGTTTTAATGCGTTCTTCACAGTGTCTTCGACGCTTTTTATTCCAATTGTAATGTCAGTTTCGAAATGATCTCTATAGGCACCAAGTAGTTTATAAACTGGCTTATTAGAAACTTTGCCGAGAATATCATATAATGCCATGCTTATAGCTGCCTTAATACTAGAGTTTCCAAGTAACATACTGTTTAGCTCATCCTCAATTTTACCAACATACAATGGATCCTTACCAATTAGCCACTCACGAATATACTTTAGATTTTCTATTGCTTGACTAAACGTCTCCCCAGTAATTTTGGATGTAGGTGCAGCTTCTCCAATTCCACTAATACCCTCATCGGTTAAAACTTCAACTATTATTGTATGAGCTTCATTAACCTCTGCAAACGCAATTTTAAATGGCTCTACCAGCGGTATTTCCTGAGGATAAACCTTAATATCTGTGACCTTCATATTCACTCACACAAATCATTAATTATAGAACTCAATTTAGCAACATATAATTAAAAATCTTGTTTAATATGTTGTGTAAACTCCTTTAAACTATCTTCTAAAATTTCTAGTGTTCTCTCAACCTGCTCCTCATTTATTACAATTGGTGGTGTAACCTTAAGCACATTATCATATTTTCCTACTGGTATAATGAGAAGCCCTTTCTTCATAAGAATACTCTTAAGCTTAAATGCACCCTTTTTATCTGGACTACCATCTGCTTTTACAATTTCAACTCCAAGTACCAGCCCTAGTCCCCTTACATCACCAACCACATTATATCTACTTTTTAAATCCATTAATCCATTTATCAGCTTTTGGCCCATATACATGGCATTATCCACAAGCTTCTCCTTTTCGATAGCATCTATCGTTGCTAGTGCAGCTGTCGCAGAAATATGATGCCCGGCAAAAGTCCCTAAGCTTCCACCAGAACATAACGTCCAGTTTTCCATAATTTTCCCTTTAGCAACAATAGCTGCGATTGGAAAGCCGCCACCCAATCCCTTCCCCAAGCATATAACATCCGGCTCTATATTGTAATGCTGAACACCAAACCACTTCCCAGTTCGTCCAAATCCAGTATATACCTCATCTACTATTAGTAGTGCACCAATATTATCCGCAATCTTTCTAACTCCTAACATAAATTCTTTTCGTGGAACTAATATTCCTCCATGAGATTGTAGTGGCTCAATAATAATGGCAGCCACATCCTCAGGCTCCACTTGATACCTTAAGACGTCATCCTCTAGATAGCTTAGACACTCAATATTACAGCTATCCCTACTTTGCTTAAATGGACATCTGTAACAGTATGGATATGGTGAGTATACATTTTCAATTCTTATTGGAAATACCTTTCTGTAGCCATGCATTGGTGATGATGATAGAGAGAAGCCTGTGAGACCATGATAAGCGCCATGAAAAGATACGATAACTGGTCTTTTAGTATACCATCTAGCTAGATTTATAGCAAAATCACAAGCTTCACTACCAGTCGTCGCATATGCTACCTTTGCATCTCTAATTGGAACTATATCCTTAAGCTTACGTGCTAGCTCTAAATACTTAGTTGTATATGCTACTAATCCTGTAAACCCAGTTACCTTTCCAATTTCAGAGGAAACAGCTTTAACAACCATTGGATGACAATGACCAATAGCAAGAGCGGCACCGCTAAAATCTAGGTAGCATCGCCCACTTTTATCAAATACCTCTGCTCCTTTACACTTCTCTATAATGATGTTTGGAAATGATGGAGGGCATGGAGCTAGATATTCGTAGTTCATTTTCAATAATACAGAACAATTCCTATCAAATATATAGATTTCCTATCTTCATGTTCCATAAACGTTTTCTATCAAAACATTATTATAAGATATATTATGTAGATCTAAGCTAAGCTTTGAGAATCATGTAACTTGTATGCATTACTTATAGGAGGTGATTAAATGATTACCACTGATGGACGATACTTATGTATTGGAGGCATTGATGTTAAAAGCCTTGTAGAGAGATATGGAACTCCACTTTATGTTTATGACGAGGATACGATGCTTAAGCGATTAGATGAGATATCATCTAATGTCAATGGTTTAGTTTATAGAATTTATTACTCGATGAAGGCAAATAGTAATCCATCGATAATTAAGATTTTCTATGAGAGAGGATTGGGTATTGGTACTGTATCTCCAGGTGAGATATTTATAGCTTTAAGTTCTGGTGTAGATCCTGTGGATATAATTTTCTCTGGTAATAACTTGTCAAATGAAGATATTCGGTATGCCATTGATTTTGGGGTTAATATAGATGTGGATTCTCATTCGTCTTTAAGGAAGTTATGTAGAATTGGGTTTAAAGGTGAAATTGGAATTAGGGTAAACCCACTTTTTGGATATGGTCAACATAGGTTTTTAGTTACGAGTGGGTATGGCGCTAAATTTGGAATTCCTATAAATGAGGTTTATGAAGCTGTGAAGATAGCGGAAAGCTATAAAATTAGGATTAAGAGGTTACATATTCATTTAGGTTCTGGAATATTAAGTGTAGAACCGTACTTAAAGGCTCTAGAGGTTTTAGCTAGGATTGCTAGTAATATTGAGTCTGTAGAGGAGTTAAATATAGGTGGTGGATATGCAGTTCCATATAGAGATAAAGACAGAAGATTTCCTTGGCAAAAATTTAGGTTAAAATTGAAGAGTAAGATTGATGAACTTAGAATCAACCACTACAAGATATTGGTAGAACCTGGCAGATATCTTGTGGCTGAATCAGGAGTTTTATTAACTAGGATAACTGACATTAGGAGAGTTGATAGAGAAAGGTATATAGTTGGGACTGATACGGGGATAAATCATATAATAAGACCAGCTTTATATAATGCGTATCACAAGATAGTTGTAGCGAATAGGGTAGATGAGAAGCCGTCTATCGTAGCAGATGTAGTTGGAAATTTATGTGAGAGTAGTGATGTAATAGGTTCTAATAGGATGCTTCCTAGAGTTTCAGAGGGAGATATACTCGCGGTAATGAATACAGGTGCATACTGCTACTCGATGGCGTCGAATTATAACTCTAGATTATTACCAGCGGAGATCCTAGTTAGAAAAAGCGGTAAGGTGATTATTATTAGGAAGAGACAAAGCTTTAGACAACTCATCGAAAATACTGAGGTAGTGAGATAAAGATATATGGTTAGAAAGTTATTTTGATTCTTAAAGATGATTTTTAGTGATGCACATTTACATACAAATCCAGTTAGAGGGTTAGGTGCTAGGGAGATTGCTAAGAGAGTTAGGTTAAATAATGGTTGGTTTCTAGCTATAGTTTCCCTAACACCTCAGCACTATAATTTACCATTGACATTCGAAGGATTTCAGAAAATGGTTAATTTAATAATTAAAGAAAGCAAAGCAGCTGCTGAAAGTGGCGTGAAAACTGTTTGCCTAGCTGGGATACATCCTGGTATGGTTGATCAAGTACTCTCTAAGTATAGTGATATTGATAAAGCACGGGAATTTCTCTTACGATGTTTAAGGTATGTGGCTGATAAGGTTAGGGGTGGAGAGCTAATAGGTATAGGTGAGGTTGGTCGACAACACTATCGTGTTAACCCCGTCAATCTTTTACTGTCAGACTATATTTTAGATAGGGCCTTAGAAATATCCAGAGATTTAGACTGTATTGTTCATCTTCACTTAGAGCAAGGTAGTATAATTACCGTAGAAAATATACTTGAGAAAGTCCGTAGAATAAATATTAAGAGGGACAATATAATTATACACCATGCAGATCTTAATGTTGCTACAGCATCTATTTCTAACGGTTTACGAGTAACTGTACTTGGTTATGCTAACATGCTCAATAGGCTAGGAGGAATAATACATAACATTATGATTGAAAGTGACTATCTTGATGACTTAAATCGACCAGGAGTCTGTATGTATCCATGGAATATACCTAATGAAATAGAGAAACTTATTGATGCCGGTAAGATATCTCAAGATGATCTAGACAAGATTTTTATTGATAGAATATCTGAAGTTTATCATATTGAATACTGAATAGTCCATAAATCTGTATAGTTAAATAATTTAGGAGAAGTTATCAGCAGCTGTGATATTTAGACAGTAAACTTTTTAATAGAATTTACTTAATTATTGGTTATTAGTTAGTCGATGATTTTTAGTGAATAGGATGGTAAATATGAGTAGTATTATTATTATTTACAGACCAATCGGGATTATACATTCTTCATTTGAGAATGTGAAAGGAGTACCTATACAGCCACCTGCAGCTAAAGGTGTTAGAGGAGTAGTTGAGATTTTTCCTGAGTACGTTGATGGATTGAAAGATCTAGATGGGTTTTCACACATATTTCTAATTTATCATTTTCATATGGTTGATAAATGTAGGCTAGTTATAAAGCCATTTTTGGATTATAAGGAACATGGTGTTTTTGCTACTCGTGCTCCATCTAGACCCAATCCCATAGGAATTTCTGTTGTTAGATTATTACGTATAGAAGGAAACTTGCTTTATGTCTCAGACTTAGATATTGTAGACGGTACTCCTCTTCTTGATATAAAGCCATATGTTCCTCACTTCGACGTTAGAGATGCGGAGAAGATTGGATGGTTATCAAATAATGTTCATAAATTGAAAACTATTGCTGATGATGGTAGATTTATAAGATAACCTAGTAAAGTATATTAAAAGTTTTTGTTTTCTAATTTCCTTAAAATTGATTTGTAGGTATGGCAAGTGTAGATTTAAGGCAGAAATTTGAAGGAGCGCTGATAGGCGCTGCTGTTGGCGATGCATTGGGTATGCCTATAGAGGGATTACCTATTAAGGAAATTAGAAATAGATATGGAATCGTCTCTAATTTTCTTGATGGTAGATTACCAAAGGGATCCTTCACGGATGATACCGAAATGATGATTGCTGTTGCCGAAGCTCTTCTTGAAGAAGGAACCAATATTAATCATATAGCTCGTAAGTTAGCAGAGAAACATAGTTTTGAAAGAGGTTATGGTCCAGGAACATTATATATACTTAGGCAGATTTTGAGAGGTAAGAATTGGCGGGAAATTTCGCCTAAACTTTTTGGTTCTGGTTCTTATGGTAATGGATGTATAGTTAGGTCTACACCATTAGTGCTGTTATTACATAAGCATAGAGATACCCTTAGAAAATATGTGCATGAACTATGTATGATTACCCATGCACATAAGTATGCATTAGAAGCTGTCGAGATATTTACGAATATACTGCTATTAGCTATAGATAACTGTAAGGACACTAATAGATATACTGATGTAGCAGTAAAAACCTGTAGATCAGACATATTTCTCGAGAAAATTAAGATTTTGAAAGAGATTCTAGGTAGAGACTTATCTGAAGAAGAAATTGTTAAACGGCTTGGTAATAGTGTTGAGGTATTTAATACGATACCGATAGCTCTTTATGCATTTCTAAAGAATATCTCTTCATTTAAGGACTCAGTTATATATGCTGTAAATTTAGGTGGTGATGCAGATAGTATTGCTGCTATAGTTGGTGCATGGTCTGGCGCACTTCACGGCTCTGCAAAAATCCCTGAGAAATGGAGATATCAACTTGAAAATTTTGAACATATTATAAAGTTAGCAAACGAGTTATACATAATTCATGGATACGTCGAGAGCATGTATGAGAAGGTAATGAAAAAACTTAGGGAGAAGGGACGGCCTGATTATGTTACATAGATTTATTCTCTAACCATTCTCCCGCCACATCTCGGGCAAGTCATATCTCTACATCTAACACCTGGTTGCTTAGGTATTTTATAGCCACAATTTATACATACACAATATCCCATCGGCCCTCTTCCCCAACCTCCTCCTCTCCCCCTCCCTTTTCCTCTACCTCCACTCCATCCTCCACTATATCCACTCCATTCACTACTCATAACTAATCCTCCAATAAACATCAGCTAAAAAGAAATTCAACACTGTGATAAATATTATTTTTAATTTTTCCTAGCTAAGATGATGATATTTAGATTAAGTAATGAAAGACAATCCAGCCATAAATATCTTAACCAGTCTTCATAGAATTAAAAGAAGTGAATTAAAGAGAATTTTATCATTACTTATTGGTGGAGTAATATTCCTTGTAATTATCCCTATAATCCTCCTACAGTTAGGACATTTACTAGAGATAATTATTTATATATCATTATTTTGGTTTTTAGCAACTCCTCTCTTACTTGTACTTAGTATAGCATTTATAGTTATCGGTTTAATACTAGTTTTCTGGAGTACATATACATTATACGTTGTAGGTAAGGGTTCTCCTGTACCGATAGTACCTACTCAGAAACTTGCTACTAATGGGCCATATAAATATTGTAGAAACCCGATGACATTAGGTACAATCATTTACTATATAGGCATATCAATACTATTTAGATCTACTACAACCTTAATTATAATAATACCAATTTTTACATTAGTAGTTACATTATACCTTAAATTTATAGAGGAAAAAAGACTTGAGGTAAAATTCGGAGATGAGTATATTAGATATAAGAGAAAAACTCCATTTTTAATACCGTTCCTGAGAAAGAAACATACTTAATTAGACAAAGTTTAATATATCGGTTACATAAGCTCTTCCTAACTTCTCATAGTTTATTGTAGACTTTTTCTATGTTTAAGATATCTTTAATTATTATATTGTTATTATGTGATGAAGAATTTTATAATCAAAGTATTTATTTAGAGCTATTTATTTGTTGTGTGTTTATATGTATATTTTTGTTTTGAGGTGGTGAGTGTTGGCATATCATGGTCAGGGTGTACCTGTTTTAATTTTAAAAGAGGGTTCTACCCGAGCTAAGGGCAGAGAAGCAATGTACAATAATATTAAGGCGGCAAAGCTTGTAGCTGATATGTTAAGGTCTTCGCTTGGACCTAGAGGTATGGACAAAATGCTTGTTGACTCTATCGGTGATGTTACAATTACAAATGATGGAGTAACTATTTTAAAGAAAATGGATATTGAACATCCTGCAGCAAAAATTTTAGTTGAAGTTGCTAAGGTTCAGGATGCGGAGGTTGGTGATGGAACAACTTCAGTTGTAGTACTAGCTGGGAAACTGTTAGAGAATGCTGAAGGACTTATGGATAAAGGCTTACATCCGTCTATAATAGTTGAAGGTTATAAAAAAGCTTGTGAAAAAGCTGTAGAATTTCTATATGATATTGCTGTAGACATTGATGTTAATGATGTTAATAAGCTTAAGAAAGTAGCATTAACTTCTATGCGGTCAAAACTTGTAAGTGGTTATAGCGATATGCTTGCTGAGATCGCCGTTAAAGCGGTTTTATCTGTAAAACGTGATGTGAGTGGGAAAGTAGTTATCGATTTAGATGATATTAAAGTTGAGAAGAAACATGGTGGTAGCATAAAGGATACTACGCTTATTAACGGTATAGTTCTTGATAAGGAAGTTGTACATCCAGCTATGCCAAAGAGAATTGAAAATGCAAAAATTGCATTACTAAATATGCCTTTAGAAATTAAGAAGACAGAGTTTGATGCTAGAATTAGAATTGATAATCCAGAGATGCTAAGTGCATTCCTAAGAGAAGAGAGGGAGATGCTTAAGGAAATGGTTGATAAGATCATAAGTATCGGTGCTAATGTCGTATTTTGCCAAAAGGGAATTGATGATATAGCCCAATTTTATCTAGCTAAGGCTGGTGTATTAGCTGTTAGGAGAGTAAAGCAGTCTGATATGGATAAGCTAAGTAAAGCTACTGGGGCAAGGATAATATCAAACCTTGAGGATTTAACTGAGACAGACTTAGGTGAAGCTAAGCTGGTTGAGGAAAGAAAAATTGGAGATGATAAAATGGTATTTATCGAAGGTTGCAAGGATCCAAGAAGCGTATCTATATTGGTTAGGGGTGGTGGCGAGCGTATCATAGACGAAGTTGAGAGATCTATTCATGATGCATTGTGTGTAGTTCGAGATGTATTGATAAAGCCTAAGATTGTTGTTGGTGGAGGAGCTATAGAAGTAGAATTGGCTTTAAGAGTTAGAGATTGGTCATCAACCCTACCAAGCAGGGAGCAGTTAGCAGCAGTAAAATTTGCAGAAGCTTTAGAGGTGATTCCATTAACTTTAGCGGAGAATGCAGGTTTGGATACTATAGATATCGCTACTGAACTTAGATCGAAGCATAAGCAAGGTATGATTTGGTATGGCATCAATTTATTCAATGGTAAAGTAGCGGATATGATGAAAGAGGAAATTATAGAACCAGCGATTGTCAAAGAACAGATGATAAAAGCTGCAACAGAAGCTTCATGCATGATTCTAAGAATAGATGATATTATATCAGCTTCAAGACTAAAGACTAAAGAAAGGGAAAGTGGACCTAGGTATCCAGGTTTATCTTAATACATGATCTAAAGTAACTTTACGCCCTAACAACCCTCATTTTCCTAATTTTTTAAATTAGGCTTTTATTCTAAAGTGTATTAATAGTAGATTTATTAAGTGATAATGATATTGTTTGAGGTGGAGAATGTATTATAGAAGTAGGGCACAAAGCCTAATGTATGTAATCCACTTTTTGAGTGAAGATTTCTCTGAAAATATTGAAATGTTGAGTATTAAAGGATTTATAAATGCGGTCAAACACATTTTAGCAAGTATTCAAAGAATACCAGAGCTCAGTAAGTATAAAAACCTATTTAGTGAAATAGAGAAGTTAGTTAATTATATAGCTATAGATATATATAACTTCTATACACAGAAACAATCTAACATTACACTTCCATCTAATGAGGAAGAGTATACATTAATTCAGTTTAGGGATCCAACATTAGGTAAATGGATTATTGTAACGGTAACGAGAAAGGGGGATGGAAAGATATACTACTCTAGCAATTTATTAGTTAATTATGGAACACCTCAGTTAATTCTAAATGTAGTTAATAAGTATTGTAGAACTAGAAATATGTACATAGATGTATATTAACTACTCCTTACTTGAAGCATAATTTGTATATAGTAAGTGATGATTTAAATAGCGTTGTTAGAGAGTTAATTAATAAACTCGAGGAGTAATTATGGTTTAGTTCTTTAAACTTAGTTAGATAAAAAGTAGATAAAGCAGTGAATATTTGGCATATTCTTGAGTAGATAGTATTATATTTTATAGTAAATATATTTTAGAGCATATGGATATAGTCATTATATGCCTCAGGAGGAAACGTGTATTTATAAAGGTAAGAAATTTAGTTTTAAGTGCGGTTATCTTGATTCTCCTGATGGTAGAAGGGTTTTTAGGGAATATGTTGATCACCCTGGTTCAGTAGTTATACTACCGATTATTGATGATAAAATTATACTGCTTAATCAGTATAGGCATGTAATTGAGGAGTGGATTCTTGAGTTACCAGCAGGTACTCTTAATCCAGGTGAAGATCCTAGGAGTTGTGCTTATAGAGAGTTGATTGAGGAAACTGGGTATAAAGCGAATAAGTTGATTAAGATGTTTGAGATGTATCTCTCCCCAGGTTATTCAACTGAGTATATGCATGTATATCTTGCTGAGGATCTAGAGTATGTAGGGCAGAAGTTGGATGAAACTGAAGTAATAAACCTTACATTCGTACCTATTGATGAGATTCCAAGAATGATAAGAGAGAAGTTAATTAGAGATGCAAAAACTATAGCAACATTATTTTACTATATAGAATTCTTACATGAGTAAATTAAATTTTATATGTTTCCCTTAATAGTGGATCTGTTATTTTATATGTTATATTTCTTCCATCAACTTGCTTCTCTATATATGATGCTTTTATTAGTGTATCGAGTAACCGCTTTAGAGATATATCTGGAATATGAGAACCTTCGATCTCCTCTAGATATTGCTTAATTTGGCTCCACGTGTTTTTACCTATCGCTATTGCTTTTAATATTGCTTCATACCTACTTCTTGCTTCCCCTCTATATTCAATAAACTTTTGAAATTCTTCTCTTACTAGTTTCGCACCGATCTCCACAACTTGATCAACAATTTCCTTACTTACATTTCCCGCTTCATATGCTCTATATCCAAATTCAGTTAACCAACCTACAATTCCATCTAAACAATTATATGCGTATTCAAGAATTTCTTCGGAAACTTCTAGATTTATTTGCTTAAATCCTTCACGTAGAAACTCGAGTGACAAATTCTTACTAAAATTCCCTAACTTTATTTCTGACATATGTCTCCCATAAAGATAGGATTTTGGATTATCTACACCTAAGAAATCATGTAGTAAACCAACTTGAGAACCTGTAAAGATGAAAATTAAGTTTTCGTTATAATCATATGCATGTGCTATAGCTGATAACAAGTATTTTCCTATTACACCCTTTAGGTATTGTGCCTCATCAAATGCAATAATTACCTTATCCTTAATTTTCATTTCTGCAAAATAATTTAGATTATCAAAAAGTTGGTGAAGAAGAAGCTTATTCTTACCACGCCATTTAAAGTAAACAGATAAACCATGTATAGAGATACCATTAACCATACTTAGAGAACTTAATAGCTTCTCCACTAAATGCTTACTTCTATTAATTAAGTCATTAATTCCACTTTCAAGTAGTATGTATAGATCTCTTAAGGAAGGATTAATAGAGATTCCTCTAGCATCAACCAGAATATATGGTTTATTAAGAAGGTTAAGACCAACTTTTAAAAGGGAAGTTTTTCCACTTCTCCTAAATCCAGTTAAAATAATAACTCTCGAACCTACATTTATATACTTGATAAGTTTATTTAATTCTTCCTCTCTATCAAATAAATCCTCCCTTTTTTCTTTTGGTTTGATATCGAAATACATAACCTAACACCCCGTAAGTAACCTAACACCCCGTAAGTTAAATTTCAAGAATAAAAATACTAAATAGTTAAAGAAATATTTTTGGATGATGAGGGATCGGCTACCTGAGGATTTGGAAGTATGATGAATATCACCCTAGCTGACTTTTAGCTTTTTTCTTTTATTAAGAAGCTTAGTTGTGTCGTGTTATCCTAAGTATTTTATTACTGGTTTTAGTGCTTCAATATATAGCTTTCCATACTGAGACTCTATAAATTTATGTGGCTCATATACTCCAAGAAGTTTTCCCTTTTCCATATATGCAATTCTATCACCTAATGTTATTGCTTCAACTATATCGTGTGTGACGTGTATAGCTGTAAAACGAAGTTTTTTATGTAGGTTTTTTAGGAATTCCCTAGCTTTACTATGTAGTCTTGGATCGAGGTTACGTAGTGGTTCATCGAGTAGGATAACATTTGGATTTACTACTAGCGCTCTTGCAATAGCTACTCTTTGCTTTTCACCAGCACTTAACGATTCTGGATATCTATTAAGGAGGTTATTAATTTCAAGAATATTGGCTATCTCTCTAACTTTATCATTAGCTTTATCATAGTTAACTCCTCTAAATTTTAATCCAAATGCTATATTTTCATAGACAGTCATATGTGGAAATAAGCAATACTCCTCAGGTATAATTGGAAAGCACCTCTCTTCAGGCTCTGTATCCGTTATATCTACATCATTGACTAAGATTCTACCCTTTATTGGCTTTATGAAGCCAGCTAATGTATATAGAAAAACTGTTTTCCCAACTCCGCTTGGACCCATAACAACCAGATATTCTTGATCTCTAATATCTAGGCTAGGAATTTCAAGCTTAAAATCGCCAAGTATAACTACAAGATCTCTAATTTTAATCATTTTTTATAGATCACCCATATAGCTGCAAATATCACTATAAATATCGATAGTAATAGTATGGATAGAGTTACTGCATATTTTAGACCATATGTAGTATACCACTCATAAATAAGTACATTTATTGTCTTTGGGTGATAAGCAACTATTAATATTGCTCCAACTTCACTTACAGCTCTAGCCCACGACAACACACAACCAGCTATTATACTCCTAGCTGATAGTGGTAAGGTTATTGACAAAAATACTCTATGTAAACTTACTCCTAAAGACCTAGCAACAAGCTCAAGATTTCTATCTACAGAAGCAAAACCAACTTTTATTGTATCAATCATTATTGGTATTGAGACAAACATCATTGCAAGAAGAATCCCTAATACATCATCCTCTACTGAGAAATATCGCCCCATCAAAATTCTATTTACTATTCCATTTCTTCCAAATGCCGATATTACCATTATTCCAGCGATTATATGTGGAGTTAATAATGGGATATCAATTATTGCTTCAAGAATACTTTTACCTCTAAAGTCAAATCTAGCTAGAATATATCCAATCGGAATACCTATAATCAATAATATAATTGTTGACAGTATTGAAATTTCGAATGTTAAGAATAATGCTGACCAAGCCTCCTTAGATAATATTGGATCCTGAAATAAAACTTTATAAAATGTTTCTGGATCACCCATTAGGTATAAAGCAATTATAGGGAGCAGTATAAGGAGTATTGCTAGTGACGATATACCATAAAGTAAGATTAGGAATTTTTCTGCACTTACTCTGTTCATCCCTTAATCTCACTTGGAGCATTACCATAAAATATGGGTTTCTCTAGAAAATCTTGACCATTTCTACTAAATACATCCCGTCCAACCTCACTAAGTAATAACTTTACAAACTCAATTGCTTCTTTTAAGTGCTTAGCACACTTAGGAATAGTTACACCGTATACTATGGACTTCATCGTCATACTTGCTTCCCTTTCGCTACCAACTAAAATGTGAACTGTAACTTTTGAATAGAAGTCGTCGTATCCTGGATTCTTAAGATTTATTTTTTCTGGAAGCTCAATATATAATAAATTATGTTGCTTAGCTACGCTTTTATATTCAAATGCATAGTCTAAGGACCCTGCTTCTAATAACGCAATTAGGTCTACACTTTTAGATCTTATCTCTAAATCCCTAGCATGCTTTTCAAGTGATGCCGGAACATAAACATCTATTTTTGACGCGCTGACCGATGCTTCAATATTAGTTTTTGAAAGAATGAGATCTTTTAGAATACTTTCATTGTTATAATATATTGATGCTAAAGCAATTACGCCTACAGCTCTGTATCCACATGGATCTTTATTTGGATCTGAAAATCCAAACTTAACATCTTTCTTAGCTAGTACTTCATACCATTTATCTGGATTCTTAATTATATAGTCAGCATATTTAGAGTTACTTGTAAATGCTAATACAACTTCATTTGACGCGAAAGCCGCATACCACTCTGTATGTTCTGGATACATGTACTGTTCAAATAGTCTATAGTCAGCTACAGCCAGTACATCGCACGGTTTTCCTAAATCGATAACCTTTCTAGCGGCTTCAACACTTCCACTAGCCTCAATCTCGACTTTAACATCATATTTTTCCTCATAGATGCTTGCTAGCTGATCAAGTGGGATCTTTAGAGATCCAGCGCAGAAGACTTTTAGAGTCACTTTTGGTTGGAGGAAATATTGTGTAGTAAAATATCCGGCAAGAAGTATTATAGCAATTGCTACGATAACTATTATTATATTCCTTCTCTTCATTTCAAAATATTATTCGTTATTGGAAAACCAATAAGGAATAACATATATAGTTTATATCTTAATTACATTTCCGGTATCTTCATGCAACTCATAACCAGATAAGCTACTCACATAATTTTTAACTTCCTCACTTTTCAAGACCTCTATAAACTTCCTAATTATCGGTTTTTCTAGGTCTTCCGATCTTATGATAAAATCAAAGTTTTCCCACTTGACAGGTATAAAGTTGAGATTAAAATACTCTGCGCATGGAGCTATACATATACCTACATCCGCCTTACCCTCAGCTACTGTTGATGCTACCTCAAGATGCGTATTAACAGATTCTCTATATCCAATAATAATATTTTCTGGTTTGGCTTCTATACCCCTATCCTTAAGTATTTGATTAAATATATGATCTACAAGTATCCTCGTTCCCGAGCCAGGATTCCTATTTACAAATCTTAATTTTCCATTTAGTAATCCGTCAATTATATCTGTGTACTCGAACTTCTCTCTAGTTACGAATCCTTGTAACCTTTTATAGCCTCTAATGAGAATTAAGTCTACGCCAGCAGAGTACCTCTTTATATATGAAGTATTATACCTTCCAGTATCTGGGTCTAGTAAGTGTATACCAGCTAACTCCGCTTCATCAAGTAGAATGGATGCTAAACCTTTTATTGAGCCGATTATATAACTCTCTAGCTTATAACCTTTCTTCCTAAGGATATTAAAGATATGTTTTAATAGGATATCGTCACTACCAGCATATATATGAGTAACTTTTTCAAATTCTAGCTTTTCAGGTATACCTAAATCTCGATTAAATACGTTTTTATAACTCCTAAGATACATATTTAATAACTTTAGGCCTTCACTCGTTAGTTTCGCTCCTCCTCCACCCTTACCACCACGTTTTACCTCAAGTATGCGTGTACCAGCAATTCTCTCCATTTTCATAATATGTTCCCAAGCACGTGTATACGGAATACTTAATGACTTAGCAGCTGACAAAATACTACCTAATTTTTTTATTAGAAGAAGAAGCTTTGCTCTCTCCTCATCTAATAAAATTTCACCATTTACAAGAAATTGAAGCTGAATTTTTTCCTCGAAATTAATCAAACTAGGTCACCAAATAGAAATATTGTTTGAGAAATATTTCAGTTAGATATAAACCCTAGGTTAGGGATATTATTGAAATCTTTCAGTCTCCACTATAGGTACGTTGCTTTATCAGCTATTAGTACCTTTTTTATTAGCTATAGGTAAATGTAGGTCTTAATATCAAGTAGTTTTTTAGATACTTTTAGAGATGGAGCGTAAAATAGGGTATAAAGAGATAATACTATTTATTGTAGCGGGAATACTTGTTGTATTAAGCGCTTCAGTTGCGCTAAAGTATGATAACTCACCTAGCTTAGGCAACATAGGCATTAACTTTAAAAATATTTCTATTGAAACACAGAACTCTAGTATAATTAACATACCTATACATCCCATTATAGAAACGAATGAAAAGTTGAATGCTACTACCGCTTTACTAAAAGTGCTTGAATATGATTATGAGAGCATCCTTGAAGCTATAGTTAATGGATCATTAATTGCTATAATTAGTGAAGAAGAAACATATAATATTGGCTTTATAATTAATATTAAATACCTAAATAAACCCGAAGAAGTTATCGGAGTTTATAAGGTTAGTGGAGGTTATGTTGAGAAACTTGGAATTAGCGTTACATTATTAAACGCATCATATCAGGAAGCTACTAAAGAGGAAATTAAACTTTACTTTAGGAATTGGCCTAGAGACGAGTATGATAATATTATTTTCATTACCTGTACATGGAACAACACCTTATATTCTATTTATGGATTTGCTTGGAATAATGATGTGAAGCTAACCTATCGTGATATATATGTATATGAAGGTGAGTATAGGTATGTAAAACTCTCTGATGATGAATATTCAGCGTTAGAAGGAAAAATTTACATAATCATACTTAGAAATGCCTCTTCCACTTAATTACTAAAGACTATTTATGTAACTATAAATTTACTTGTAAGCCTGAGATTCTAAAGCTTCATGATCTATGTCGAAAGCTAAGACGACTCTATTATTTTTAATCTTGATAAAGTTAAAAATGAATATTAGTAATGGTAAAATAGTATGAGACATAGTTTTTATTTTTGGTGACATTAATGGTATTGCCATTTGACTCTTTAGATATATATTCTATACCTATTAAACCTGAACATGAACTTCTAAGAAAGACTATAAGGAGGTTCGTTAGTGATAAGCTAGAAGATTTATGGAAAAGTGTAGAGAAGAACGATGTTATCCCTGATGATATTATTAGGGATTTAGTGAGTTTAGGAGTATTTGGTATATGCGTACCAGAGAAGTATGGTGGAGAGGGTGGGGATCAAATTTCTAAAATGATTGTTATAGAGGAAATTAGTAGAGCTATACCATCATTAGGTGTAGTTTTAGATACAACTGATTTCTCTACTTTAGCACTTTTGCTATGGGGTAATGAAAATCAGAAAAAGAAATTCTTACCTGAAATTGTTGATGGTGCTATTGGCGCTTGTGCATATACAGAACCTCAAGCTGGTAGTTGGTTGGCTGGTATTAAAACTACAGCTAAAAGAAGAGGGGATTATTACATAGTTAATGGGAAAAAGTGTCTTATAAGTACAGTTGAATATGCAAAATACATCATTATTTTAGCTAGGACAACGCCTATCGATAGGGATAAGCCTTATGCCGGTATGTCGTTACTTTTAGTTGATAAAGAAAACACTCCAGGGCTAAAAATTGGTCAGAAGATTAATGTTATGTGTATGCGTGGTGATAGACCATATGAGTTAATTTTTGAAGATGCTAAAGTTCCTGTAGAGAATTTAATTGGTGTTGAGGGTATGGGGTATAGATATGCAATGATACTCTTAAACTTTACTAGAATTAATATTGCTGCTCAAGCAGTTGGTATAGCTCAAGGAGCATTTGAAAAAGCATTAAAATACTCTCTTGAGAGAGAGGCATTTAACAAGAAGATTTATCAGTTTGAAGGTATATCGTATAAGATTTCGGATATGCTTATAAGATTACAAGCCTCTAGATTACTAACATATTGGGCGGCTAAAATTAGTGAAAAACAATTAAATACTCCTAATAAAGCTTTACCTGAAGTTGCTGTTGCAGGTAGTATTGCTAAAACATTTGCTACAGAAACTGCTGAATTTTGTGCTAGGCAAGCAGTTCAAATTCACGGTGGATTTGGTTTAGATTTTGAAGTTGGTATTGAGAGATATTTAAGAGATTCGATAGTAACAACAATTTACGAGGGAACAAATGAAATTCAGAGATATATAATAGCTAGGTTCTTACCTCAAATGATATATAATTTAAAGATAACGATTGGGTGATTAGAATTTAAAAGCTATCTCATTTGAATAGTTTTTATCCATCCAAAGCCAGCTGTTCTTCCAACACCAATATTACAATATTCAGCATAGTGGAGTAAGGTATAAATAAATTTTGAGTACTCATTTTCTGAGTCTACTCTAAATGTTACTTTACCCACAAAACCTAGATACATCTCTTTAGGAGAAATTTTAATTAATCTAGTTCTTATTCCATCATCATACCCCTTTATAAATACACCGTCAGATTCGATAAAGTCAGAGATCTCACTAAATGGAAAACTTTCTAATCCACTAAATTTCCTCAATTGTCTAAGAATACTTTTGAAAAGTAAATTTGGCTGTGGAATTGGTAAATATGTAACCTTCCTCTTATTTTTCTTTTTAACTATAACCCTACGTTTACCATTAACTTTAACCGTTTTAATATAATATGGTGATGCTCTAATGGATGTTGGCGTTATGAAATTGATTGTGAATTCATTAATAACCTTTGTATTATTTACGAGCTGATTGTACGACTTAATTGAAAACTCAATATTAAGAACTTTTGTTTGTATACCGTCGATCATTAACGCATCATATTTTGTTAATGCATCTATAACTTTATAGTAATCCTTTATTGACAGAAAGTTTACTTTAAAGAAACCATGCTGAAATTCACTTCCCCTATCGAAAACCATAGGCCTACCTTTTAGGTAATCATATATCGGTGAAACACTAAATGGTTTTAACCCCTTATATTCATGAATACTTTCAGCATCAAGGAATGATGCTAAAATCTTGTTGTATAATAATGATCTAATGCTTAACCCTGAAAAGCGATTAAGAATACCCTTCTTAATAGCTGAGATCTCAAATGTCGCTGAGACAATATAGCGCATCACATACACCTACTAATAATACTAATTTCAGAAAAAATAGAAAATCTTAATAGTGCAAAAAATTATATGATATCTCCTGGAAATGAGAATAGCACACCAATATCTCAATAAATCATGATGCCTTCACATAAAGCAACATCTAAATTGTCAAATACTACTTTGTATGCTAGACCAGCTAAACCACTGGAGTCAACTGACCTAGCCTTCTCTAAGAACTCAAGAACATCATTAGGTAATCTAGTAGCAATCACTTTAATAAAACGCTTCAATATATCAACTAAATTCTCGAACAAAGCAGTATCACCAATATAACATCCCAACCATACCAAATAAAACGGAAGCACATATATATTGTTATAGAAACATATACTTCACTCTCTACTCATTAGAGTAGAGTGTAGAATAAAATACTAACAAGTAAAAGTTAATACTACAAATATTACCTAGTTTAGAAATTTTGAGAAGTACTTGATCACCTCTAGAGAAAATAATGATTATTCTAGAACTTTCCTCTTATATTAGTTAGCTCCCAACATATTTACCTTTGGTGAACTTACTTGTCTGTCTTTGTTGGCATCATTATTGGCTTATTATCAGCTGTATTCTCTCTAGCATTATTTTATCTTACCGTAGAGCTACCTAGATATATGCATCAGCTCCTACTAGGTATAGTTCCAGATTACTTTCTAATGTGGGATATCGAAGGTATGCAACAAGCCTTAAACTTTTTAAGAATTATCGGCGCTATATGCCTTGTAATTATTATTGCCCTAATAATTCTCGGTTTTATCTTTAAGAAAGGAAGCTTATCTATTTTAGGTTCATTTGTATTTTTCCTTCCGACATTTGGTTACTTTGCCTTTTCTATGTTTTTCTTAGCTGGTATTGGAGCTTTAAGAGCCTTGTGGCTTCCATTTCTTGAGGTTAATCCGAATATTATTAATTCATGCGTAATTGTCTTACTACCATTTCTAATTATTAATACTATAGTAGCCATTTTATATGGAGCCTCAATTCCATATGTAGCACATACAAATATTTTAGTCCCGGCATCACTAGTTATAATATTCTTAGGCATACTAATATTCACAATTGGAGTATCAACTTGGCTATATGGAAAGTACAAAGGAATCGAAATTATTGATTTTTGGATTTATAGATATAGTAGACATCCTCAGTATTTAGGATATATAATTTGGAGCTATGGATTATTAGTATTGTCAACTGGTTTACCCGCACCTAAAGGAGGCTATGTACCACCACCAACATTAATCTGGACAATACAAACTCTAGTTGTACTAGTAGTTACTGAATGGGAAGAGATGTTTATGGAGAAAGAGTATGGAGAGAAATATATTCAGTATAGAGAGAAAACTCCATTCCTTCTACCACTGCCAAATATAATTTCAAGATTATTTAGATATCCATCAAGTATTATCGAGAGACATGGAAGAAAGTTAAGATACATAATACTGAGTCAAGTAGTTAATTTAATAATTATAATTGCTGTATCTTCGGCTTTTATATTTCTAGCGAAGATCGCTGGTCTTCCACCTAGCCCAATCCTCCCCTTAACCCTCTAACAATATTAACTAATTTTTCTGGACCTAATACTTCATCTGCTAACTGCGGTGGTTCTTCAGATAAGCTTATTAAACCTGTCTTTAGAAAATCATATCTCTCCATATTTTTAACAGCTTTCCTAGCTTCATTAACAGTTATTGGCCCTATTTTAACTTCATATGCTATAACTGGTCTACCTCTTGATAGTAAAACGATATCTATATCACCCTCTCCTCTAGGCATAATTAGGTATCCTCTATCCAACTTTTTATATTCAGCTAGTATTTCACCTAAGAAAAACTGTAACTCGAAACCAATTTTACTTGCTATATCATCTAGATTAGGCTTTACATCCCTATCTCCATACTTCTCATCGATATATAGTAGTAGAGAAATTAAGCTTGACTTATGCCTATAATATGTTCTCCCCCCTCTAGTGTAAACTAATTTTACTTTATCTACAAAACCCATGTTGTACAACTGATTAAGTATACCAGTAACAATTCCCATCTCAGGCTTCTCGATTAATCTGGATTCGTAGAGCTTTTGAGCAATATCTGCTGATGACCAATAGTTGAGAGATAGGAGACGTAGTACAGCATCATAAAGTCTAGTTAACTTCCTATCTTCCTCTTCAAATACTTCTCCAACTAATCCAGAAACTGAAGAAACTAAAGGCTTATAATTCTCTATTATAGTAGTTATTACACCATTCTTAGGTTTAACTAGCCCGAGTATCCATGGATCCCTAGCTATCAATCCCCATAGGAAAGCATCCTTAACAGAAAATATTTTTTGAAAAGAGTATATAGCGTCTGCCGGATGAACTAAACCGATTTCTATTGGTGCAAATAAACCTAGTAATGGACTTCTTTTATCAAAAACATCTCGAGTAATTGAAAAACTAGATCCACATAGGATAACTTTACCACCTCCTCTATGTTTAGTAACCGCTATTAAATCCCAGAATTCATATGGAACTCTTTGAAATTCATCAATAACTACGATTCCTCCACTCTCTATATACCTAGTAACATTGAGAAGGGCATCTTTAATATTAGAAAACCTTATATCACCATTTCTCTCCTCTGTAATCGCGGAAAAACCCCTTGTAACGGTTATATACAAATTCCAATTTACATACCTTCTAAGTAAGAAGGTTTTTCCAGTTTTTCTACGGCCATATACTAGAATCCAGCTATCAATCTTTTTAAGTTGTTGAGCTTCTCTTCTTTCTATTATCATGGTAATATTTTCACCAAAATATTATGGTGAGAATAGAAATAAATCTTTTCAAAAAATAAATTTAAAATATTAACGCTAGGTAGAATAGTTAGCTAAGTAAATTATTTTGGTAAATAGAGTTAACGTGATTTACATGAATATTAAAATTTTGTGTATTGATGGAAGCCCTAGAGTTAAAGGTAATACTGAGATTTTAATTGACATTATAAAAGATAGGTTTATTGAGCTAGGAGCTAGTGTTGATAAGATTAAGTTAAGTAACTTAGATATTAAGCCTTGTGTTGAATGTAGAAAGTGTTTAGAAGAGGGTATCTGTTGTATTAATGATGATATTAGAAGAATAGTATTTCCGAAATTGTTTAATTCTGATATTATTGTTGTTGCTAGTCCAGTTTACTTTAATAATGTTAGTAGTTATGTTAAGATTTTTATGGATAGGACTTGGAGTATTAGAGGAAAATTAAAGAATAAAGTTGGTGGTGCTGTTGTAGTTGGGAGGGGCTATGGATTAGAGCAAGCTCTACAAGCAATATACGCATGGATGATTAAACATAGAATGATTATTGGCTGTCCAGGATTACAAGGAGAAGCATTTGAAAAAGGTGAAATTTTGAATGATGAACGAGCATTAAGTGACGTCGGTAAATTTGTAAAACGTCTATATGAAATATCTATATTAATTAAAGGTACTTCCAAGTAGTTTAGTAAACTTAAAATGTTCAGATTAATTCTTTATTTATCCTAAACATTATCCATACCCACCGCGTAAAAAGTCTTTAAGAAGTTTTTGTGACGGGTTCTCAAATAGTTCTTTTGTTGGACCCACTTCAATCAACCTTCCTGAGAATAGGAAAGCTACATAATCCGAAATCCTATATGCTTGTGCAGGGCTATGTGTTACAATAATAACTGTTGCTTCCCTCTTTAACTCCATTATTAAATCCTCAATCTTCCTAGTGTTAGATGGATCTAAGCTTGATGTAGGTTCATCCATCAAAATAACTTTTGGTTTCAATGCTAATGTTCTTGCTATACATAATCTCTGCTTCTGCCCTATACTAAGCTCGGTAGACGGCATTTTTAATTTACCCTTAACCTCATCCCATAACCCAACCTTCTCTAAAGCCTCTTGAACACGCCTTTCCATTTCATTTCGTGACTTTATAATTCCATTTAGCTTCAAACCTAAAGCAACGTTATCATAAATTGATAGGTGAGGAAAGGGATTTGGAGTTTGAAAAACTATTCCAACCACTTTAGAGATCTCTGTATAATCATATCCAGGGTTATAGATATTTTTACCAAAAAGCTTAACTACTCCCTTAATCCTAGCATCTGGATTTAACAAAATTAACTTATTAAATGTTCTTAGTAATGTTGATTTTCCACTACCAGACGGGCCCATTATAGCGAAAACAACATTTCTAGGGATTCTAATATTTATATTATCGAGAATCTTCAATTCCCCGTAGTACACATTTAAATTTGCAGTTTCAATTACATACTCACTATCTATCAACATTATAACTTCACCTCCTTAATCAATAAACGAAGTATAAGGATGATCATCATTGTGGAGATAGTTAGTATAAATGCTGCTCCATATGCGAGTTGTATCCAGTTCTCATAGCTTGTCTGAATAAACTTAAATATTAATAGTGGAATTGCACCTGCATGTCCAAATAATCCATAAAATGAGTATGTAGCTGCGCCAGCTGTAAATAGTATTGAAGCTGTATCTCCAAGTGCACGTGCAACGCCAATTAGAATACTAGTTAGTATACCACGTCTAGCGATTCCTAAGAAAATAGTAAATATAACTTTAGATCTTGGTAGTCCTAGTGAATATGCAGCCTCTCTATACGTAAATGGTATACTTCTTAAAGCTTCCTTAGCTTGGATAGTTATGTATGGAATCATGATTATCGTTAATGATAATGCTGCAGCAAATGCTGATGGAGTACCCATCGGTACAACTACTACAATATAAATGAATAGGCTTATGATAATTGTTGGAAATTCCGTAAGCATTAAAGCTAGCTTATCACAAATCTTACTCAAAACTGATTTTGGGTACTCAATTATGTATATGCTTGTTAATAAGCTTATTGGTATACCTATTAGAGATGCTAATAAGACTGTTACAAATGACCCAATTATAGCTGGCCAAATACCTCCTAATTGACTAGATCCCGGTGGGGAAGGAACACCAAAGAAAAAGTCTAGTTTTGACTGCATGATTGCTTGTAACCCTCTTATGCAAATTTCGATAGTTATGTGAAAGAGTGGTAGAATTGAGAGTATAGTTAATCCGATTATTATGATAGTGAATACTCTATCTTTAATAATCCTAGCTTTTTTATGTTCTAAAACCATATGTCTTAGCCCACCTCGAAGCCAAAGTTAAACCAGCAAGAATACATATAGTATTTATTAACAACATGACCAGTGCTGCTCCATATAGTGCATATGAAGCATACTTGTACGTATAGGCATTTCCAAATTGATTAACAAGTAAACTTGTAACGGTATATCCAGCTACAAATGGGGATAAACTCATTTTAAATGAATTTCCTACTGTTAGTGTTACTGCAGTTGTTTCTCCAACAGCTTTACCGAAACTTAACGCTACAGCTGCAATTATAGCATGCTTAATCATTCCTAGTAGTATTCTTATAGCCTCTGTACGTGTTGCTCCTAAACTTATAATTCCCTCTCGATATACTTGTGGGATCATCGTATATGCTTCTCTAAGGATAGCTGTTGCATATGGAATATTCATTATTGCAAGTACTAACGCTGCTGTAAATATACATTGACCAGATGGTGAGTATTCACTAAATATTAGTGTCCATCCTAAAGCCTCAACTATAGGGATAATTACGTGATCTCTTACTGTTGGTGCGAGAATAGTCATACCCCATACACCATAAACAACAGTTGGTAGTGTAGCCATCATATCAAGGGTAATTGCTAGAAACTCCCTTACTTTCCTAGGTGCAAATTCACATATAAATATAGCTGTTGATAGGGATAACGGTAATGTTATAGCTGTAGCTAATATAGCGGTGTAGAGTGTTCCCCACAGTGCTGTTGCAATACCATACCACTCTTCCTCAGGATTACTTTCAGAAGCTCTCCAAGTACTATCAGTTATAAATCTGATACCCTCCCGCTCGAGGATAGGAAGGGAATTGTAAATTAAGACTATAAACATAGAGGAGAAGATGAGGATTAGAATTGATGGAAAAAAAGAGGTAAGGAATTTAAATCTATCCATTAGCCTCCCCTCAACTCCTCAGCTACCTTCAAACCTATTTGAGCTATTTCTGGAGGTAGCGCTACATAACCCTCAACAATATACTCACCTTTCTGACCCTCTGTTAACACCCACTCGATGAAATCTGCTAGTGCTTTAGCAACATTTTCATCATAGTTATTAGCTCCCTTAACTATGAAGTGACTAAACGCAATTACTGGGTAGCTATTTTCACCAGGTGGATTAAGAATCTTCTCTAGAATATTATATTCATCCCAGTTTTTATCTGGAGAAGGTAGTACATAAGATACTTGTTTTAGAGACTCTTTAATTGACTCTTCAGTTGGAATAACAAAGTTCCCCTCTCTATTCTCTAGAGCTACAACCCCCAACCCCTTTGTAAATGCCAACTCTACATACCCCATAGAATAAGGAGTAGATTTTAATGTAGAAGCTACACCTGGATTTCCCTTAGCACCTAATCCTCTTCCAGTAGCATCTAGCGGCCATTCGACAAGTTTACCAGAACCAACTGTACTCTTCCATTCAGTAGATACTAAACTTAAGTATGTTGTGAATATTTGTGTTGTTCCACTTGAATCACTTCTATGTACAAAGATAATTTCCTTATGTGGTAGTTTATCAGTAATATCAGGATTTAACTCCTTAATTCTGTCATCATCCCAGTATACGATTTTCCCAAGTAAAACATTTACTAGAACACTTGAGGAAAGTTTTAGGTGATATGTATCTGGGATCTCTGGTATATTATATGCGATAGCTACGGCACCAGCAATTATTGGAAACTGATAAACCTTACCATACTTCTTAACAGCTTCACTCCACTTATCAGATTTAAGAGGAGGATCACTACCAGCAAAATCTACAATACCATTAATAAAATCGCTTTGCCCTTGCCCACTACCAACACCTGCATATTCAATTTTAACGTTTTTCTTCATAGATGTATAGGCATTGATCCAAGCTTGAATCTGAGGCTCTGGGAAAGTCGCTCCATCCCCCTTAATTAAAATATTAGTACCATACTCTATTCCAGTTTTACTTCCAATTATGTGAAAAGCGAATATACCGCCAGCTATTAACACTACTATTATACATAGCCCAATTATAGCGTAGATGACATTCCTCGTCATTTAGCTCTCACCATATATTTCCTCAATTCTATATAGAGGACTTCAATAATTATATAGATTTCTTGATAATCTGTATATATGATGAAGTAATCTATATAGGTAAGTACCTAAGCTATATAGAGAGAAAATAAAGGGGAAAAATAGCTATTAGATGGTTGTTTATATTTGGCATAGGTATATTCACGATATTTACTTGTTAATACGCTCTATAGAAGTAACGCTAGGTATAGTAAAATTAATTACAGTATTTCCTTGTGTATTATTGTTGGATGGTTGAGGCTTTACCAGTTATAAAGGAGAATAAGCTATTGCTTATATCCTCTTGTATGGATATAACTAAAGTTATCTCTTATGATGAAGGAATTACTAAATGGTTTCTATGGGTTGAAGATTTTGCATATAATGTTTCTAGCGAAATCTGTAATGGCATTTACTATGTTGATGATTCTACTTTATTTTTTAATAAGTGGTTTGGTGAGTATCCATGGATTTTTTGTAGGCTTATTGACAATTTAGATGAATATGTTGATTTTTTACATGGAATTATCGGTAAGCAGCTTGAAGGTAAGAATTTAGTTCTATCCTTTAGTGGTGGTAAAGATTCTACAGCTATATTACTAATTCTACTTAAGCTTATGGAAAAAATTAATTTTAGACTTAGAGCGATATATGTTCATATGCCATATTTAGAGCCAGAGTATAATATTAGGTTTATTGAGCGTTTAGCTAAAAGGTTGAGTGTTGATATTACTATTACCAGTCCACCAAAAAGTATCATTAGGAAGTATCTTTTTGAAGAAGGATTGCCATATAGAAGAGAGAGGTGGTGTACATATCTAAAGGTTAAGCCAATTAAGGATTATATTAGGAAGAGTAATGTAGATGTACATGCTATTGGAGATAGAGTTTGGGAAGCCTCAAAAAGACATGAAAAACTATCAGCCAAGCTATTGAAAGGAAAGTTTATCGAAGGTAGAAAGTTTTATCCAATCGCACCACTAACGTTAATCGATGTTATAACTATAGCAAAGGAGAATAAAATTATACATCCAGATTATCTTATGGGTGCAACCAGAGTATCATGTTACTACTGCCCATATAAATCAATCTTTGAGTTAAAGCTTCTTAGGCCGCAAATTGAGGATCCAGGATTAATTGATGAAGTGTTAAAGAGAGAGTGGAAGAGGTGGTACAAGAAAATATGTTTTGAGAATTTTAAAAAGTATCACTTATGGAGATATGTTCCAACAATAGCAAAACTACTACATAAAGCTAAAGATAGGCTGAAGAATGAAGATTCCAAAGAAAAAATGACCCTAGGTGAAATCAAAAAGTATAACACTTATATATGGTTAAATAATATAGAAGTGCCGAAGCTGAGGTATGAAAACATATTAAATATCATTAAGTAAACCTAGATAACTAACTAGAAAATTTATGGATATTGGGCGTGTAAATACGTGTAAACCCATATTTACAGTACAATTGTGATAATTCGACTATAGAAGTGACTTCTAGGGATACAGGTATTATGTAAAATAAATTTTCTGGGTACGATACCACTTTTACTCTCTATTGCATATTTTCCAGTAACTTTAGCCTTCAAGAGAAGAATTATTGAGATTAAACAAATAACTCCAAAATATATTTTGGAAATTTCAGAATTTTTAGGTGGTCAAACCAGCCATAATATAGAAAACCTAAATATAATCTAATGAGGATACAAATAAGTATATTCTATTGATAGTGGGGGTAGTAATATCTGTATAGGCCTCTGCGATGTCTATATTTAGTAAGCCGAGGTATATTAAGAGGATAATTACTGTTAAGGGGAGATTTGCAGAGCTTATTCTAAGGGGAAGGAAGACTACTACAATTAGGTTAGGTAAAGTTATACCAATGAGTGATGAGTTAGTTATCCATAGTGGTGGAAAAGTAATTGCTAAGATAAAGGTTAAGAGAGTTAGGTTTAAGAAGATTAGGGAGTTAACAGATCAGGATGCTTGGAGAGATGGATTTAGAAGTGTAAAGGAATTAGTTAGAAGTTTGAGAAGAGTGTACCGGTTAAGAGTAACTCCAGATGATATAGTGACGATTATAGAGTTTGAGGTTATTGAGAAGTTGGATATACCGACGGATAAGGAGTATATCTATATGGGTCTGGAACCGAGAGAAATTGCTACGACAGCTTTACAACACTATAAAGAAGAAATAACGGAGGAAGAGAAGCAGATACTAGAGAAAGTAGCAGAGTTAAATAGTATACGGGCAGCAGCGCTAAAGCTTTATGGAAATATAAATAAAAGATGGCAAATAAGAAAAACACTTAAGAAGTATTTAGAGAAGATAGTGAGCGAGGACATACTAAAGAAAAACCAGTAAATATGAATAGTAAGAATAAATTAGGTTCATAAATTCTCCTCAAACTTCACGGTTGGATTAATCATTTTAAGTCTCAGTTTGCGCTCCTCTAAAAATTACGCATACCAAATTTAGCATAGCGGCCAACAGCTACAAACTCATAAATACCATCTTGAGCCTCGATTGTAAGCATCTCTATGCCAAGCTTTACCATAGCTTTAACACCTCGAATCGAGTAATATGATATAGCCTTAATACTATCATAATCCCTAAGTTTACCCTCCAACCGCTTATAAACAATATATTCTTCTAGTAATGGACCCATTCTAGCACATAAACATGAAGAAAACTTTCCAAAACAAGATAATAAAATAGCATCGCTAGTTAATCCAACAGCACATATCCTTTGAATTCTAGAATTGGGAACCTTAACCGACGCTAAATCACCATGAATATATAGCGACATAACAAAACCTAAAAAACAGATACTTCAAAAATCTACGATATATATGATTAATTGATACTGATCTTTAGTAGGTAGGTCTCTAAAATTATTAGCATAGATTTAGAAAGTAGGAAAAATATTAAAGTTTTTTAAAGTTAGGTGTGAAATAGAAAGTAAAAATGGATGTTCTAGAATATTTTAGTAAGGCATATAGACAAATGAATAGAGTATTACTACTATTAGCAATCGCAATTACATCACTAATAATAGATATGAAGGAATTGAGTAAATAATTAAAGTAGTAATTGTATTACTTTAAGGCAAAGTATAAAACTATTTTATTGTGGTGAATAATTTAGGATGAGATTTTTAAGGAGAAGAGCTGAGGCATTCCTAGATACTGCGAAAATAAATTTTTCTAGGGGGTATTATGACCTTGTGTTATTTCATGTTGAACAATTTATTCAGTTATACTTGAAGCACTTACTATACATGAAAATAGGAGATTATCCAAAAACACATTCAATAGTTAGACTCATACAAGATGTAATTAAAGTATATGGAAGTGAGGAACTTAAGAAAATCTATAATGAAGATCTCGAGATACTGTACCTATTAGAGGAGGCATATATTACGTCAAGATACCTACCAAGAGAATATGATAGGGAGATAGCTGAGAGAATCTTAAAAATTTTCAGATAAAATATTAGGTGTATTTAAATGTCTAGAAAAAGCTTAATTGAATTAGAGTTAGAAAGGATAAAAGCGTGGAAGAAATATTATAAAAACCTAGAGTACTACTTAAAAGAGATGCTTAATACAGCGAGAAAATATGATGAAAAAGCAAGAGTAATTCTCTTTGGAAGTTACGTGAGAGGTGATATGAAACCAGATAGTGATATAGATATATTAATAGTTACAGATATAGCGGGAAATATTAGGGATAGATTAAAGTTAAGGTTGGAAATAGCGAGTAAAATAGGAAGAGATACACCATATGAAATACACATAGTAACACCAAATGAATATAGAAATTGGTATAAGAGATTCATAGATGAATATAGAGAAGTAACGTAGAAGAGTATAAGTATTTTATTAGCTCTATCTTTGTAATTAGTTACACTCTAAGATTCCTAACATATTACCTTATTTGCCTTTAAGGACCTTTTTAACTAGATTTATTGTGAAGTAGTATATCCAAACTCTCTCTTAATGATTTTATTCATTATTTCATTAGCTCTCTTAGCCTTATTAAACAATAGTTTTGCCTTCTCCTCATTATAGATATCCCAAGGTGTCAATCCTTCATCAGACTTTCCATATGATACTAATATATGCTCTGGTGCTAATTCGTGAACAATAGACGCTAATTCTAGTATTAAATTTCTTAGATCCTCACTAAATTCATTAATTATCTCCTTAAGTTCATGGGAGGAGTCGTGTGTCCCAGCTTGGTATCCTCTTTATAGCAATTATAGCTTTAGCCGCATTTTCAGCAGATAACGGGGAAGCTTCAGCGCTTTCCTTCCAATCACCAGTTGTCAAGAACTTCTTAGCTCTCTTTAAATATTTATTTGATAATTTTACTCTATACTTGACTTCAGAGCTGGGATCTATCTCCATAATTTTACACCTTTATTATACTTAATATTCCTTTTCTAGGTTTCCAGCCATATTTACCATCTGGAGTTTTATACCTAACTAAATTTTTATCTATAGCATACTTAATCCTATCGAATAATTTAGTTAATCTTCCAGTTGGATCATAGAGAATTATAGAGTCATATATAATATTTAGTAGTAGAGGGGAAATCTTTAAATCATCTCTAAAAAGTTTATCTTCATCGATATCAATAACCGTCACATCCTTTTTAAAACGCTATATAAATAGTGATATATTTTAAATCTTCTATTTGGATCATTAAAGTTTCTAACTACGATAAAGAAATCTACATCACTATATTTACTAGCTTCACCTCTAGCTAAACTACCAAAAAGAGAAACAGCTACAATTTTATCACCTAAATTTTCAATAAGTAAGTTACAAGCTTTCTTAACTAAATCCATCATACCAAAATAAATATTCTAAATTAACGATAAAAGGAGTTTGAAATTAAAATGATAGTATTATGATAGTTAGCTATAATATTCTTTTTCTTGTTCCTCCTTATCTATCGCTATAAGCATCATATAGATCTTTTCTCCGAGAGCTCTAAGTTTTTTAAGCTCTTGATAAAATATTGTGAAGGTTGCGTATGGATGTCCACATGGATAGTCGTATTTTAGAATTGGACAGCCTGAACATCCTTGACCCTGATATTTAAAGCAAAATGAAGTTACTTGAATAGCAACTTCCTCTATAGTCTCTAGAAGCTTCATTACAGACTTCCACTTCTTAAGTGCAACTTCGCTATCACGAGCACCAGCATCAAGATCCCTCTTCAAATCATCAACAGTATAAACCTCGATTTTCTTCATATCCAAACCAATAACTCTACACGTATATCAATTTTTTCTATAGTCTATATATTAGTAAAAGTAGATTAAAGCATCATATTCTACTAATTTACCATGACGGTAGTTTAGGTATCTACTTACGCTCCTCAACATATATTATGAACAGAATAGTTGTAATTATGCCTAGGAGACCGGCAAACCAAAATGGAACTATATAGCCAGAGAGAATATATCCGAAAATTTGGAATGTTTGTGTAGCATATTTATTGGTTAAGTAGCCTCCAAGAAGTGAACCTAAAAAAGCGCCTCCATTAAAGAAAAACTGTTGTATGCCGAATATGCTACCTCTAGTACCTTCTGGCGCTAAATCAGCTTGTAGTGTCCTCATAATTGGAGCTGCAAGACCAAATACTAAGCTAAGTAAACTCCCGAGGAAAAGCATTGCAATTAAATTTCTAATAAATGGCATTAAAATTAATACTGATCTCCCAATTAAATAACCTGCTATAACGAATGGTTTTCTCTTTTTAACTCGGTCACTAAGATAACCTGCGAGGAGACTTGCAGGTAAGGCAACTATAGACATTAACGTGTAAAAAAGCCCTATATAAACTGGATCTTTAACTATAACCTCAATAATGTATACTATAACAACTGTATGTGTCACACCCATCGCCACTCCATTAATAAGTCCATTCAAATAGATAACTCGTAGGCTCCTAGCTATGTAGCTAGGAACTTCCTTCATAGTCGAAAGAACCTCTCTTATCCCACTAACTACTCCACCTGCCTCCACTAGTCGGCCTATCTTATACTCAGGAATGAAAAGTAGGGTTACTAGGGAAGCGAGACTTGATATAACCAAGAATATTATAGGGGACTTTAGCGCAGCAATAACATCTCCCGCATCAAACCATGTAATATACAGCTTATATATCGCGACGCCAATTCCAGGACCTAAAATCTCGGCAATAAGCATACTAGAGGTATATAGCGAGATAGCTTTACCTCTAGACCATCGAGGACTGATATCAGCTAGATAAGCTTCGGCAACAGGCCACACCATTGCAGAAGCTATACCTTGGACTCCTCTAAACACTATAAACAAAATTATACTATTTGAGAGAAGAAAACCGATAGATACAATAACGTAAAGCCCCATTCCGAATAGTATAGTCCTCTTCTTACCTAACACATCACTCAAAAAACCAATTACACCAGCTGTAGGCGCCCTAGTAACCATAAAAGCAGCCATTAATGCCCCAAACTCCATAGCCCCCTTATGGGCCTCAATAACTCCACTAACAAGGTCAGGAAGCTCACTCAATACACCCTTCAATGCTAAAATCAAATAAGGAAAAACAGGGGATAATGCTGAAAAGCCCAAGTTTATGATGGTTGAAGCAAAAACCAGTATAACAATAGCAATAAGATAGCTTTTATCACTGCTCATAAAGAGAGTCCCCAATTACCCCTTATTAGTGACAAAAAGGCAATAAGCATAGGAAGAATAATTTTTAATAAATATATCTAGAAATATCTAATTAATACCAAAACATAATAACTCTTAATTTCCTACGCCATTTTCACATAATAATTAAGATAATACTAGGAAGAGAATTAACTATTAAAGAAAAATATGCTTAAAGATAAATTAATATTAAAATCATAATAGTATATCCACAATAATTTTTTGTTGGGGTAAGTATTCATAACTATTATGTAATATTTTTAGACATGAGGTGTCTTGATCATGTTCACGAAATTTGCAAAATTATTAGTTGAGTACTGTACATGTGTTAAGACAGATGATGAAGTATTCATCTCTTCCACTTATGAGGCTTTTCCATTAATCAGAGAGCTATGGAAAGAAGTTGTATCTAAAGGAGCTTATCCAAGGTTAAACTTAACGGATGAAGTATTAACCGAGTTATTTTATAGGTATGCTCCAGAAAGCCTATTAAAGTACTATTCTAAGATTGATGAGTTTATTATGGAGAATATTGACGTTAGGATATCCATACTTTCATCAACACATACTAAGCCATTAGTAAATATAGATCCAGAGAAAATGAAGATTAGAGCACAAACTACTACAAAGTTAACTGAAATTTTTATGCGTAGAGATGCTGAAGGAAAATTAAGATGGGTTGTAACTGCATATCCAACTAGAGCATTAGCTCAAGAAGCTGGAATGTCACCCCTAGAATTTGAGGACTTTGTATTTAAGGCGCTAAAGCTATATAGGGATGACCCTGTAAAAGCATGGGCTGAACAAGCTTCTTGGCAAGAAAAAATTATAAATGTTCTAAAGAAGGTTAGTGAAATAAGAATTGTAGGTGAAGATACAGATTTAACCATTAATGTTAGTGGTAGAACATGGATTAATGATGATGGAAAAGTTAATATGCCAGGTGGAGAAATATTTACAGCTCCACATGAAGACTCAGCTGAAGGATATGTAAAATTTGATTATCCAGCTATTTGGCGAGGAGTAGAAGTTAAAGGTGCTAAGCTAACATTTAAACAAGGTAAAGTTGTTGATGCAAAAGCAGAAGTTGGAGAAGAATTCCTAAGGAAAATGTTGGAGACTGATGAAGGAGCTAAACGAATAGGAGAATTCGCATTCGGATTAAATTATGATATAACCAGATCTGTAAGGAATATACTGTTTGATGAGAAGATAGGTGGGACAATACATTTAGCATTAGGTGCAGCATACCCAAAAACTGGAGGAAAAAATAAATCCGCTATCCACTGGGACCTAATAAAAAGCATGAAAGAAGGAAAAGTATATGCAGATGGAGAATTAATATACAAAAACGGAAAATTCATAATAGAAACATAAACCTTAATCAAAAGTATAGTCTAGATACAGGAGATATCTAGAGAAATCTCAGTATCCACAAAAACTCCGTTTTATACCACATCACCCTTTCTATTTGAAATTCACGCTAGAGAATTTTAGCTTGTATTTATGTAAGATGTTATCTAGCTTCGAAAGAGATTTTTACTTTCTCAGCAAGGACTAGATCTTCATTTTCAACGTTATTTAGTTTAGCTAGAAAATCATCCATATTTAATGGTCTTAAGATAACCATACCTTTATATTTTAATTCAGCAATTAATAAATCTCCTTCTTTAACACCTAAATGCTCTAAAACCCTTTTTCTTAAAACAGTATGCCCCTTCTTATCATAAATCTTAATTATTTCATACATTTAGTTATCCCACTTTTCTATAAGGATAACTTAAAATATAAATTTTACACTTACTATTAATTGGTGCCACCTTTGAAAAAACTACTTCTCGATACAATTGCTGTATGGGGATTAATATTTGTAAACTCAAAGTATCATGAGCCAGTTATGAAATTAATTAAAGGCAATGATATTATGATTCATGTAATAAGTTTTCATGAATTAGCCTATCCTGCTTATAAACTAGAAAGTAGAGGAGGATTAGATATAGAGATGGGATTAGAACTATTTAAAAACCTAAAGAGGGGATATGATAATCTATATAATAACTACCAAATACTCGGAATAAACAAATTAACTATAATCCCCCTAAACATAAGAGATTTAATAGATGCATATAACCTACTACTAGAAGAAAAAGAAATGTTTATCGAAAAAAGAGATGGATTCTGGCCGAGCATAGCAGACGCAATTATAGCTACAACATGGAAAAAACTGAATATAACCCTCATAACCAAAGACGAAAAACTAATCAAATACGGAGAAAAACACAAACTCAAATACACAAAAATCTAAAAACAAAAATAAAGCCATAAAATCTACAATCAAAAACTCTAAAAATCTAATCTAAACTAAACTAAATATAAAAATAACTACTACTTAACTTTTAATTCTCTCTAGAAACATAACATAAAAACCATCCCCAACTTAAAATCCCTAACAAAAATAATCAGTAGAAGACATTCCATTCCTTGTTTGGGAATTCTAATGCTTAGATTGTTTATTTCATTAAGGATATTGATTTTTGTGGTTTATTAATTTCTAGTGGTGGGACAGAAGTTGATTTGTAGGGGTTTATAAAGTCTCATTTTGTTTTTTGTATTTTTTGATGAAGACTATAGTTGTTAGAGATGATACGTATGTTGAGTTGAAGAGGTATAAGGATAGGGTTGGTGTGAAGTCTATGGATGAAGCGATTAGACGGTTGTTGAGGGAGGAGGTTAAGTCTAAGCTTTACCTGATTCTTGAGTATAAAATGAAGTTTGGTTTAAGTGAGGAGGAAATTAAATCTCTAGAGAAGGTTTTAGGTGAGGTTTATTGGATGAAGTGGTTGGGGGAGAAGTAGGTCTTCTAGATACTAATGTATTGATTGATATTTTGGATAGGGGGAATACGAAGCTATATGTAGATCTAATGGGTAGATATAAGAAGTTATGATACCGATAGTGGTTCTCTATGAGTATCTCTATAGACTTAAGGTGTTGGTAAGGATATTAAGGAGGCAAAGAAATTTATTGAAGAGATTTTTGAGGTTGAACATATTGATCAGGAGGTAATTTTAGATATTATAGATTTAGAGTATAGTTTGAGGGAGAAGGGGGTAGAAATTCCAGATAGAGATTTGATAATTGCGGCTATTACAAAAAGAAAGAAAGCTACAGTAGTAACTAGGGATAAAAACACTTTACACAACTATCAGAATTTAATGTTAGTGTAGAGATCATAGAATAAGAGTTTAATATAAGCCCATAGCTAGAGAATCCTCTAACCACAAAAATCCAAGTATAAACTAAAACTAGAAAAATTCTGCTTTAATAAGTAATTATCTTCCCCCTAATCCACAAAAACTATTTTTCACTTGGTCTAAGCTTTTCTTTAGGTTCCCACCTAAACCTCCATAATCCCTTAGCGAAATCCTCAACAGCTATTTCCAACTCACCAGCTAACACATCACTTATTAATGGCTCATCCGCTAAATGCGAAATAACTATATCCACCTCAACACTTCTAGAAGTAGCATCACTTACAGATACCCTAACCCTAGCAGCATTCCTTACAATCCATACTCGTAAAGGACCTCCAGCAGTCTCAAAAACATCTTCCAGAGCCTTCGGCGGAGGAGGCCATAAACCCAACTCCCTAGCTAACCATATCGGAACCATAAGCTGCGGTGTATCAGCCTCATAACCACTATTCACAAGAGCAATAACCCCTATAACCTTATCTCCTCTCGCTACCTCTAACTTCACTCTTACAGCCATACATAACACCAATAAAACCCTTAATCCTACCAACCCTAACCCTCTTAGCCTTAATCCTACCAACCCTAACCAAAATAATCCACCAATAACCATATACAATTACCAAACCTAAAAACATTAAAAAGTATTACAAATAAACATAAAACAACAAAATAAATCATACAAAAAACACAAAATAAACATAAAAACTATATAGAAATATTAAGGAATTAGTTAAGCACAACTTTCAATTCTCTTTATGAGATCTGTGTGATAGTAGTAGGTGTGATTGTCGCTGACTATGTCAATTTCAATTCTCTTTATGAGATCAATAGTACAAGCATTACCAAAAAGGTTAGAGCTAGAACTATTTCAATTCTCTTTATGAGATCTAAATGACCTTACCGAGCTAAGACAAATAATCAACACTCATTTCAATTCTCTTTATGAGATCCGATAGATTTCGATAGCATAACAGAGATGCATTTTATATCAATTTCAATTCTCTTTATGAGATCTTTTTGATGAGGCGGGGTTTTATAGTTGGTTTTATTGTATTTCAATTCTCTTTATGAGATCAATATGCTAAGGAAAAAGTCAATAGTATGTGACCTTGTACTAATTTCAATTCTCTTTATGAGATCGCCAGAAGAAAAAATATTTTGATAGGAAGGTTATTAATATATTTCAATTCTCTTTATGAGATCCTAAAGGAAGGTGACATTGTAAAAGTAAAAATAAAGAAAGTCAATTTCAATTCTCTTTATGAGATCATATGTGTTTACCCCGCTAAGTAGCCTTAATATAACTTTTATTTCAATTCTCTTTATGAGATCTATGCATAATAATCCACATATACCATATAAACAATTGGGATTCAATTTCAATTCTCTTTATGAGATCTATCAGGATCATAGACCTTGAATTTAAAGCATCTTATTAAAATTTCAATTCTCTTTATGAGATCCGATCTCTTTACCGCTTAAGAATGCGCCATATAATGTAAGTGCATTTCAATTCTCTTTATGAGATCATAATGAAGACAATTAGAAATATGATAAAAAGACTAGAGTATATTTCAATTCTCTTTATGAGATCAGCTGGATAGTTGAAATGATCGTAGGAGCCGTAAACACCGATTTCAATTCTCTTTATGAGATCTAGAAGAGATGGGAGAATAACGGTATCGCCAATTCTTGATATTTCAATTCTCTTTATGAGATCATTATTGTTCTTCCTTTTTCTTCGTGCACACCTATTATACGTTTATTTCAATTCTCTTTATGAGATCGCCAGAAGAAAAAATATTTTGATAGGAAGGTTATTAATATATTTCAATTCTCTTTATGAGATCCAAGTTTCCTGGTGAGGAAACTTTGGAAACTTCTATACTGAATTTCAATTCTCTTTATGAGATCTGTTATTTCTTGTGGGTAAGTTGATTGAGATGTATTTTCATTTCAATTCTCTTTATGAGATCGAACAACATTTACAGTATCCAAATTTCGTATTGTTTTTAGATTTCAATTCTCTTTATGAGATCCAAAATATCAGCTAAGGCCTTGACCCTTGCTTCATCATAACCTATTTCAATTCTCTTTATGAGATCATTAGAAGAAAAAATCTCGGGTGCATTTGGGGATCTTACAAATATTTCAATTCTCTTTATGAGATCATCTTTCTGTGGAGATCTTACGCCTGCCTCGAAGTAATTTCAATTCTCTTTATGAGATCAGCGTTGTGTTGATTATCAAATCTCGCGAGGACATCGGCATTTCAATTCTCTTTATGAGATCGGAAAGAGCAAGGATGGAATATCAATATGACTACTACAATTTCAATTCTCTTTATGAGATCTGAGATCAAAAGATAAATATAGCGATATCTCTACGATAATATAATTTCAATTCTCTTTATGAGATCCCAAGTGGTTAAGCTCATCATCCCTATTTTAGTTTCTCAAGATTTCAATTCTCTTTATGAGATCTTGCGGGATATCTCACGGATGCAAACAATTTAACATATCCACCATTTCAATTCTCTTTATGAGATCGATCTAATATGCTGCCGAAGAGATTCCGTATTGGAAAGGTTGAAATTTCAATTCTCTTTATGAGATCAACAAAGCCTAATCCAATAAATCCTAAGAAGCTTACATTAGATTTCAATTCTCTTTATGAGATCTCGGTCAGTATGTTAATGAGTTAAGCAGAGATTTCACAATTTCAATTCTCTTTATGAGATCCGAGGAAAAACGTAAAGAGGCTGCGGAGGTCGTAATGTAAAATTTCAATTCTCTTTATGAGATCAAACAGTTAAAAAAAGAGTGTAAGCTTTTTTGTTTTTATGAGAATTTCAATTCTCTTTATGAGATCACGACTATGAGTTGATGAAAAGGCTTATAGATTGGAATCCAATTTCAATTCTCTTTATGAGATCAATAAGTAGAGACTCCTTCAAAACCGCATTAATAGAATTATTTCAATTCTCTTTATGAGATCTTCCAAACGTGGCACATAATGCTTTATCCATCGTTATATTTCAATTCTCTTTATGAGATCTTGTGGAAGTATGTTTGGGGGAATGGGATTATGACGGAGCTTAAATTTCAATTCTCTTTATGAGATCCGAGTTTCTTTGTGCCTATTTTCTATGAATTATTTTGTGTTTTAGACTATTTTAATTTTGATTTTTCGTGAGTATGAGAATTGTAGTATACCTTATAGTGAGTCACGAAAATTAAACTTTATTTTTGATATTATTATTTATTTTGTTGATGTTTTTCTTAGATAGGCTTGATTTAGATAGGAGATTTAGGTTATTAAGGAAAGAGATTGAGGCGAGGGGAATTAGTGAGGATTTACGTGGTTGGTCTTTCGATAGTCCTCCAGTTCAACCTCCAAGTGATAGTAAGTACTTAGGTGTTAGTGAGATTGCTGGTAGATATTGTGAAACACTTAGAGATATCTATTTGCGTAGGATTTGTAGAATACAGCCGCCACCTAGTGTTAAGTTAGCACGTGGATTAATCTTTCATAATATTTGTCATAGAGTATTATTTGAGGTTAAGAAGCTTCTTTTTGATAGGTTTTCTGGTGTAGCTGGTTATGAAGTTGCAGAATACCTATTGCCGAGAGCTGATGATGTAGTTTCTAAGTGTATTAATGATGCTAGCTTTATCTTTAATAAAATAACTAGTGAAGAGCAAGATATGCTTCGAAATGAAGCTTTATCCCTTTATAAATTCCTAGTTATTCAGGCTGCCGCTAAAATTGATAATACATTATCTAAGTATCCTCATGCAACTTCTGATTCTATTGTTAGTATAGCTGTTCCCCCTGTGATTGAGCGTAAAGTTGATGGAAGTTTAATTGGATTAAGTAGTGAATTAAGTGTAGATATCTATACTCCTTATAATGCTATTGCAGATCTAAAAACTGGAGAAATTCGAGCTTTCCATCCACTAACAATTGCTGGTTATGCATTAGCGCTAGAGGCTGAAGAAAATATTCCGATTGATTATGGATTAATAATTTACGTAAAAGTAATTAATAATGTTCCTAGATTTAGGGTAAGATGCTTCGTTGTTGGTGACGAATTAAGAAGAGAGTTTCTGGATATAAGGGATGAGGCATATGCTATTCTTGAGGTAGGTAGAGATCCTGGTAAACCTTCTAGATGCCCGAGTTACTGTCCCTACTACCCAGTTTGTAGTAAGGAGAGATTACAATGAGATTGCTAATTAATAAGCCTGGAATGTTTGTAGGAGTTAAGAGGGGAATGATAATTATTAGGGAGAAGGGTAATAAGGTTGGTGAGGTCTCTCCAGCCCAAATTACTAGGGTAATTGTTACTACTAGAGGAGCATCAATTTCAACAGCACTACTAAGGTTATTAGCGACACATAAAATACCACTAATAGTATATTCAAGTGTAGGTTTTCCAGTTATTAGAGCATTTCCTATTAAAGGTGGAGCTATTAAGTTAAAGAAGATGCAGAGAGATGCACAGAATAGTTGGAAGTGTGCACATATTGTCAAGAGAATTATTTGGGCTAAAATAGGAAATCAAAAAGCAATTATTTATCATGCAGCTAAGGCAAGGTTAAGAATAAATCCTGATGTAGCTAAAAAATTACTAGAAATATCTGCGGAATTATCAAAATTTCAGCGTATTGTTAAAGGGCTAGAATATGATGATTTAAAGAAACTTCGATTTGAAGTTATACGTATCGAGGCTGAAGCTGCAGAGGCATACTGGAAAGGATTTAGATTACTACTTCCAGAAGATGTAGGATTTCCAGGGAGAAAAAAGAGATATGATAGACCAAAGGATCCCGTAAATATCCTTCTTAATTATGGATATGGATTACTAGCTGGAGAGGTGTTGCTTGCTGTGGAGTGTAGTGGACTTGAGCCATATATGGGTTTTTTACATGAAGATTCCTCAAGAAGACCAGCTTTAGTTATGGATTTAATGGAAGAGTTTAGGCAACCAGTTGTCGATAGAGTAGTACTAAGGTTAATAAGACGTTTAGATCTCAATAAGATAATTCGTGATGGAAGGTTAAGTAGAGATGCAAGATGGGATGTTATTAAAGCATTTTATGAGAGGTTAGATGAAAAAGTCACTTTTAAGAATAGAAGTGTACCTATAATTGATCATATTTTACTTCAAGCTAGAAGACTAGCCCTATTTATAATGGATAAAGCTCCTAGATATGAACCATATATCGAGAGGTGAATAAAAATACATACACTAGTTATATATGATATCTCAGATGATGATATTAGGTCAAGAGTAAGCGATATATGTAAGCGATTCGGATTATCGAGAATACAGAGAAGCGCATTTATGGGAAATATAACAAGTGCAGCAAGAAAAGAGCTTATAGCAGCATTAAGAAGAGTATTAGGAGATGCAGATGGAAATATTCAAATATTTGTAATTTGTAGAGCAGATTTATCCCTAAAAGTAACTCTAGGAAAACCATATCCAGAATATACACGCGATCTAAGTGAGTACCTTGTCTGAAGAAGAAAAAGAATTAATACCAGTAACATGGATAAAACAGTACCACTACTGCCCAAGAATAATATATTTCCTAGGAGTATTAGGAGTAGAGGAAAGAACCACAGAAAGCATGCTAGAAGGAAAAGAATCACATATAAAAGAGGATATAAAGGGAAGAAGGAGAAAAACACTAGATAAACACAGAAAAATACCAGTAAAACAGAGGTGGAGAAAACTTGAAGTAGCGTCAGAAAGATTGGGAATAATAGGTGTAGTAGACGAGGTAATAGATACAGGAAAAGAGCTAGCTATCGTTGAAGTAAAACATGCATATCCATCAAGAAAGCCACCACCAGGACACATATACCAAGCAATAGCATACGCAATGCTAGCAGAAGAAAAAATAAACAAACCAATAAGAAAAATCATACTAAAATACCTACCATCACAAAAAACCTTCGAAATACCAATAACAGAACACATGAAAAAACACGTAATCTGGACAATAAAACAAATAAACAAAATACTAAACGAAGAAAAAATACCACAATACAAACAAACCAAAAAATGCCACGGATGCGGATGGCAATGGATATGCAGAAAAGTGTGACGATTGTTAATGATCATTTTAAAAAATGAATTATCTACTAATTAACTACCTAAGTAAAGTAAAAATATTTTTGTAGAGATTTTTTCATTTCTATTTTTAAATGAAAATTTTCATCTTTTTTACATTTTAACCTTAATATATTTTATTTCATAAATCTATTCTTATGAGTGAAGAAAATTATAAGGGAATTATAAATTTACTTAACATGTTTATTACTGCTGGCAGGTATAGTATAGTAGATAAAATTGCTTATGCACTATCTCCAGATGTTATTAAATCAGCGTTGTATGAAGCTGTTCGATTGGCCGAAACTATGAGAAATAATAGTTTAAGAGTAAAACTAAAGCTAGATAACAATAAAGAAGTAGAGATTACTTGTTGTGAGTATGATGTTAAAATTGATAATCCACCGAGTAGAAGGGTGATAATAGGTACTGTTGAAAAGGTTTATGGAGGGAAAGGAGGATATAAGGGTAAGAAGATCTATTGTGTTCCGTGCAGGGGGATACCTTCCGAGGAAGAACTAAGAAAATTTTTAAACGAGATTGAGAAAGGCAATCTCGATTTAGCTAGGGAGATCGCTATTAAGGCATATGGTTTACCCGCCTCACGTGAATCTGAAAAATCTAAGTGAATAGGGGGGTGAGAATATGTTCTTAAGCTTGTCTGCTAGAATTTTAGCTAATGTAGAAGCATTGAATATGATTGAGTCCATAGGTAATATGGTTAGGCATAGGAAGGCCCCCGTTGTAATAAAACAAGAATCTAATGAATATAAGATTGTCTTTGTTCCTGCTATTAGTGGAGAATCTCTGGCACATGGCTACCAGGCTACCTTAGCGAAATTAGCTAGTGAAGTTGGAGTTCCAGTATGTGAACGTTGTAGTAGGGAGGAGTTCATTAAACACTCTACTGACGAGCTATTTACCAACAAGGATAAAGAATTATTTAATGAAAAGTTAGATCCGCACGAGTTTGAAAAGAGGATTATTAAACATTGTACGGTTGAGGATATTGGAGGCTTTCTATATACTGGCGGAGACTATTGTTCGGATCCAGTTAAGAGAACATCAAAAATACAATTTAGTTACATGATTCCTACTTATGATACTATTAAGAATGTAGCCGTTGAGTCTCAATTCCATGTTAGATATGCCCCATCAGAGCCTAGGGAACCTGCACAGGCAATTTACTACGTGGATACTGGTTCTGCATTATATGGTGTAATGGCTAATCTGGAGCTATCAGGAATATTAAAAACAAGTATGGTCAAAATAGAAAATGTCATAAAGGAAGAGGAAAAGTTTAAAGAAGAGTTTAAGAAAAGGGTGGACATAGCTATTAAGGCACTATATTTAACATTAGCTTCACCTTTATTTGGAGGACACAGAAGTAGATTTAATCCACATTGGGAGATAGAAAGTTTAGTTGTTGCATTGGCAAAACCGCTAGTATTTACAGTGTCTCCACCGCATTCTAAAATATATATATCATCAACGGTAGTGAAAGCTAAAGACTATAAAGAACTATTTAGTGATACAAAATTAAGTGATGAATTAGAATTAAAGATTTACTATTACATTTCAGATAAATCAGCATTTAAGGAGGAAGAATTACCCAAGGATGAAGAAGTTGAAGGTTTAAGTATTAAAAGAATAACTGGTAGCGTTGAGGAGCTTTTTAATGAAGTCTGGTCTACGGTGAAAAACTGGATTGAAAGCACTTAAAGTTGACGTTACATTTCACTGGGGGTTTATAGTTAGACAGACAGAACAGTCTGCAGCGCAATCTCCATATCCATATCCTCCCCCATCTACACTTATCGGTGCATTATCTTATGGCTATAATAAAATTAATGGCAATCCTGAAACTATAGTCCAAAATGGAAAGATTTATAGTTCTACGATAAAGATTCTAAATGGAATATATGATGTTACATGTAGGATAATAGAGTCCTCTGCTTGTCCCTATCAAGATTTAGGTAGAGTAATATCCTCACCATATCTTAGAGTACAACATAGACAAAAATTGTCTCCTTTTGCTGCACAAGCAGTAGGAAAAACATATGTAATTAAAGGTAAACTAAGGGTAATATATCTTGTTCATGAAGAGTGGATTGACATATTAGAAAAAGCAGCGTTTCTAATAAGTAGAATTGGTTCTAAAGAGGGAATATCTTCAGTAGAGAAAGTGAGGGTTGTAGATATAAGTAGTGTTGAGAGTGACGAAATATCAACACAATATTACCTAAGAAGTAATCATGTATTAGAAATCTATAATGAAGCTTATCATAGAGTCACGTATTGGGATTTTAAAGACATAGAAGCGTATAGAGTCGGTAAATCAAGGAGAAAACCTACCGAAATGGAATATTTGGTAAATAAATATGATGTTATATTTGGTGGTGAAATAGAACCCATGGAATTAAAAATAGACGTGGAAAATGCAGTTATATATGATGTTGATGGGGAATTGATAGTTACCTACAGAGGGGATAATTAGTGGAGTATATAAATTTTCCTCCAACAGGAACTTTTGCATACGAATTATTTAATGTTACTGTATGTTATCTACAACCACATGGGATACAAAGAATAGAAAATAAGGTAAAAATAGAAGACCCAGAAAGATTGTGCAAAGCTCTGATGAAGCTTTCTAAAGAACTAGGTAACAAAAGACCATATAACTTAACTATAAATGATATTACCCATATAATAAAAAACATAATGTCATGGTTAAAAGTCACCAACACGGAGGATAGAAGAATCGGCCCTTTAATTAATGGATATGTTACGTTAATTAGAAATCTAAAAGAATTTCCAGATGCTCCGCTATCAACTCCTCCATCATTATTAAAAATAAATTTCTACGAGTTTGAACGTGGGATGTCCTCAATGGGAGGAAAATCAGGTAGAAAACCAGAATTTAAACTGGATTATAATCAAATTATCCTTTCTTTAATTGGTGCTACGCTATCAAGGGTATATATGGGTAAAAAAGATCCCTCAATATACCTAACTATTCCACCAACGATTACGACTATTGATTCAAATATGCATAAAAAGCTCTTCTATATAATAAGTAGGATAGGAAAAGCTCCATCATCAACATTAATAGTGATTATGACAATTAAATTGATAGACAAATTAGATAGAGATAGTGAAATTGCAACTATATCCTACGTTCAGGAGGGTATGAGGATAACTCTATTATCTAGACACTCTATACATACACATGGACTAATATCATTATTTAACTGCATAGATAACTTTAAAAAACTAATTAATTCCCTTAACACAATACTAGATAAATATGTTGAGGTATTCCCAGTAATTCAACAAAAAAGAAATATTCCTAAAGAAACGATGAAAAGTTACCAAGCAATCATAAATACAATAGACTCTTTCTCAGAAAATTTATTAATATTTACAAATACATTATCGCCAGAAAGACTTTATACATGCTGCACGTTATTGGAAAGACTATCTATTATGGAACTCTCTGGAGTTACACAAGAAGAGATATTTAAAGATAACCTAATAGATGTAGTAGATTGTCTATCCACAGTGGACATCAAAAAGTTGTATAAGTATATCATATTGCTTTGAGATAATGACGAGTAAGACGTCCACGTTAAATTACTACTTACTTAAAAATGTAAATCTAAATAAGGGTATTTTCAAATATTAAACGGCAACTTAAAAATGTTTCATATAATATAGTAGTGAGTATTTAATATTAATAATCGGTGTTAACTTATGGATAAAGAGTTAAGACCCCTAAATCAAAAGTTAATAACTATAGTTGGGGATTCGCTGAAAAAGAAGGTTTGTCCAATTATTATATATGAAGCACCAACTGGATATGGTAAAACATCACTAAGTGGAATTCTCACCGAAAAAATTATGAAAAATGAAGATTCCCTATGTAGTAGATTATTGCATATATTACCGATGCGGTCTCTCGTAGAAAGGATATACCTCGATTTTAAAGAGAATAAATATCCACTACCTATAGATAAAAATCAGCTAGGATATCAATGTATGTCATTAATAGATGAAAGTAAGTCTCCACAATTTTTAAAGCCGATGGTAATCACTACATTTGACAGTTTTGTATATAATTTGTATAAGCTACCAGTCGCAGAAATGCACAAGGAGCATCCGCATTATGAAGTACCAAGAATGTCTATATATACATCAGCGACTATTTTTGATGAAGCGCACTTATATGGTGGTGATCCAGGATTAGTAGCTGAAGAACATTACTATTATGAACCAGGTAATAAAATGTACTTAGTGCTAAGAGCATCTGTTAAATTACTAACCCGATCGTTAACACCGACGATTATATTAACAGCTACAATGCCAAGTATATTCATTAAGGGAATACAAGAAGCAATAAATTATTATAAATCTAGCAATATTTGCGTTAAGGTTATAAAACCAGAGAGCTGGGGTGATCTTGGAGAGTTTAAATCAGTTATAGAGAATGTTAATTGGAGAACCATACTTTTAGATGATGTTCAGTGGCTAAAAAAGGTTAAAGAAGAATATAACTCAGGTAAACGAATATTAATTGTTAGAAATAAGGTTTTAAGAGCGGTATCTACGTATAAAAAATTAATTGATGAGGGTATATCTTCGGTAATGCTGTTACATGGAAGATTAACTCTTAAAGACCGATTAAAGTATGTGAATCAAATTAACAGATGTAAAATATTAGTAGCTACACAAATTGTAGAAGCGGGAATAAATGAGAGTTTTGACGTTTTGATCACGGATCCAGCTCCTCCTACAACATTAACGCAGAGAGCAGGGAGAATAAAGAGAGGAAAATATGCAGTTGGCGAAGCAGTAATCTGCATAAGTGACTGTGAAAAATGTGATTTATCTGAGCCATGTAAAGGTGTATATAACATAGATATAGTTAAAAGAACTATTGAGAAAATAAGAAACTATTGCTACGAAAAGGATAAATATATAGATTGGAGGTGTCCTCTTAAATATGATCATAGTAATTATGTAAGTTACAAAGACTTAATAGACGAGATCTATAGCTCAGCAGATATGACAGACATGATAGGTGTAAATTCATCGCTGTATCTTTGGATTTTAGATTTGCCAGGAATCGGAACAAAAACCGCTAGAGAACTTGAAGAAAAAATTTGTGGTCTAGTTAGGGATGTTATACTCGTACCATTAACGTTAGGGAACGAGGATTTAGATATCAAAGAACTAAGAGAGTTATCTCTAGGGGTAAATCTAAATTGGCTAAGAAAAAATATAGATATATTAGAAAGACGCGATGGGAAAATAAAGCTTCTTACTGAAATAATCGAAAGAGAAAAATCTCCTTATATCAAAACTTTCTATGTAGAGCCTAACGAAATATTTGGAGATAAGTGCAGAAGTTATATTAGATACATGAGGTACATAAGGAGAAAGCTAAATATCAACAGAAATATATTATATATATCTGCACTAGCTTTCAAAATTAAAGAGGAGGAGTATGAAAAATGGTTACCCAAAATATAATTTCATGGAAACATGATAACAAAATAGAATTTCTGTATGATCACTTGATAAATACGTTAATTCAAGCACGAATTCTTCTTAAAAATGAAATAATGACATATGTAAACAAATCCTCACTGATATTATTGAGGGACATAAATAGTGAAAAAATTGATAGCTACAGAGAAGTAATTAAAAACTGTATCGATCTATCTATCTTATTACATGATATAGGGAAAGCAATAAATATATATCAGTCAAGGGAAAATCTCAGTAGATTAAAACCTAGATTTACACATCATGAGATACTCTCCTCGCTGTTCCTTTACAAAACCTATAGAAAAATGAGAATAGGGATAAAGGAAATATATTTAATACCATTAATCGCTGTTTTAAATCATCATCACGGAATGAGAAGCTATATAGAAAAAATGGTAGGAGAAAATATTGACATTAATACCATATCCTATCAAATAATTGATGATTTAAAGAAGATCTCTAAAGAACCATACATATATTTTAAAATTGATAATAACTATATAATTTCTCTGCTCCAAAAAGTGCAATTAGATAACAAGATTATAATTGATGCATGTACAAAATCTATAGATGAGTTGAGAAGTAAAAGGAATCTTAGTATAATTCAAGGTTTCTTAAAAGAAATAAAGATGTATATAAGTCCTACTGGAGATAGATATAGAGGGGTCAACACAGCTCCCCTCATACCAATAGCTACAGGGATTATAGTTATCGCTGACTATATATCAGCAAAAAACAGAGGAGGAACATCATTTTATAGTGAATTATTATATAAAGAATTAAGCTATAGGCTAACAAAATAACTATAATCTAGAAAAAAGGTAAAATAAAATGACAAATAAATTCATGGTTCTTAACATAAACTTTAAAATTAGTGAAAAAATAATACTTAATAAATTTTCTGGATTTGAATCAAGAAGAATATTTTATAATGTAATTAAATTGGCTAATGAAAAATTGGCAAATGAACTGCATGAATCAAAAAAATTATCGCCTTTTTCCTCAACGCCAATCTATACATTACTAAATGAAAAAATGGAAATAGTAAATAGAAAATTAACTCCAAATAAAATATATACGATGAGGTACACAATACTCAGTAAAAAACTTTGTAATTTAATAGCAGAAATAATATGGAAAGATATTTTTAACAAACAAAAAATTAAAAATGAAATAATAGAAATTATAGATTTTAAGATAAAAAGTATTGACTATGTAGATTTATATAAGAATTCTGAGCCAATAAAATATTTCCTAGTAAATTTCTTAACACCGACGTATTTTAGAGTTTCTCCATACATTTTGGCTATGATATCTAAAAATGTTAAAAATCAGATATTCCCACTAGAATATCTCAAGAGAATATATAGATATTATCCACTGCCAAATCCAAGTTTACTAATAAGAAATATAGTAAGAATATGGAAACAGTACTCTAATTACCACTTTGATTATGATATGTATAAAGCTTGGGTATCGCTATTTGGAGTAACGGTATCTGGATATAGAAGAGGAATAAAAACATATCGAGCATATGAGCGTAAATCTACAAATAGATGGGTTGAAGGCTTTAGAGGAATAGTGGCATACTATGTACCAGATGACTTACTAAACAAGGAGTATGCAAAAATAACTGACATGCTTCTCAAATTTGCAGAATTCACAAATGTAGGTGGTGGAAGGACGGCAGGGTTCGGAATGATAAAATATGTGCCAAGAGAGTATTATGAAAGCTAAAAAATTTCGTGACAACCTATAGACTTGAGTACAAATCTATAACTGACGTAACAACAAAATTAAAATAAGATATATAATAAACTAATTCATGGAAAATAAGCACAGAAACCCTCGGATCTCATAAAGAGAATTGAAAGAATACGTGACCGAAATCATCGATGCCATAAAGCTTAATCCAACGATCTCATAAAGAGAATTGAAAGCTTTGATCCTTAGTTTACCTTTCCATGCGAGTTTACCGGCGATGATCTCATAAAGAGAATTGAAAGTCATTTTATGCACCTTTTTCCATGATTTCTGCGAGTTTCGATCTCATAAAGAGAATTGAAAGTGGATGTGCAATGCCGACCTTGTAGTTTGCTTCGCCGACTGGATCTCATAAAGAGAATTGAAAGGGTGTAAAATTAAAAGGCAAAAAAGACCGCCATTAAAGATGTGATCTCATAAAGAGAATTGAAAGTAACTAATACACCCCTCAATGTAAACGAGTATTTACAGTTAGATCTCATAAAGAGAATTGAAAGAGATGATCCAACAATAATTTTTTAGTAGCCTCATTATAGATCTCATAAAGAGAATTGAAAGCCATACTACCTCACCCTAAACCTCCTAAAAACATTCAAGATCTCATAAAGAGAATTGAAAGTAGTCCATTACGATTTCGAATGCCTTCGCCGTCTTAATGATCTCATAAAGAGAATTGAAAGTTAAGATCCGCAGCTTTCTTTAAAATCTCACAATCACCCACGATCTCATAAAGAGAATTGAAAGCGAGTTTAAGGTGCGACCTGGCAATCTTATTCCTGATTTTGTGATCTCATAAAGAGAATTGAAAGGGAAAACAAACCCGGCCGCTTTTCAAAGTAGCTAGATATTTTGATCTCATAAAGAGAATTGAAAGCAATATACTCAAAAACATCAATATCTAAACCTTTAGGTGGAAGATACTTTCTCAGATCTCATAAAGAGAATTGAAAGAGCATTAGGAATAACTCTAACTCCTACCATCTAATCACCTTGATCTCATAAAGAGAATTGAAAGAAATCGATAAAGGTTTTAATCCATGAGCTTCAGCTCGATCTCATAAAGAGAATTGAAAGTTGTCAGTAATAACAAAATTCTTAATGATATACTGTGTCTTGATCTCATAAAGAGAATTGAAAGAGAAATTCATAATATCCTACTAGCTTTAGTGGATGAATTTAATGTAGATCTCATAAAGAGAATTGAAAGAGCTTATCTATAAAAAACGCAGACTCCCAAGTCGAACCACCATGATCTCATAAAGAGAATTGAAAGATAAATCCAAACCAATTGAGTTGTAATTTATCTTCTTATTCGATCTCATAAAGAGAATTGAAAGAATATACTTCTGGCTTCATCTAGTGGGCTAGGTACGTAGATCTCATAAAGAGAATTGAAAGTATCAAATGTCAAATGGTCAAGCAAAATCTCTACTTTAACGGATCTCATAAAGAGAATTGAAAGGATCATCAAATACAGCTGGAAACTCAAGATCCTCAATATCAGATCTCATAAAGAGAATTGAAAGGATTCTACTAGAGAATATTATTAGAAATAGGCAAAGAGGAGCGATCTCATAAAGAGAATTGAAAGATGTTGTTTTGCCTTCACCTTTGTCGCCATAAATCAAGTAGATCTCATAAAGAGAATTGAAAGCTTTTGTACATCCTTTAACCTATCCCTAATAACATTTTTATGATCTCATAAAGAGAATTGAAAGTGAGATATCTACTGCAAAAAGTTTTTACTAAACTCCGATCTCATAAAGAGAATTGAAAGTAGAAGCTAGAATACCGACTATAAGTGGAAATAGTCCACCTGGATCTCATAAAGAGAATTGAAAGATTACTACCATCAATATTCAACACATTACCATTACTATCAGGATCTCATAAAGAGAATTGAAAGAATCAACACGACTAAACACCCCCTCAAGCTCAGCACGATCGATCTCATAAAGAGAATTGAAAGTTTGAATATTCCAACCAAGACTAATAGCTATCTTTTTAGGCGTGATCTCATAAAGAGAATTGAAAGATTTGACGAGTAACAGTTTTATTAATTAGCCTGTAGCTATAGGATCTCATAAAGAGAATTGAAAGATAAATATACAGTCTCGCTGGTATCTGCGCTAGTACTAAATATGATCTCATAAAGAGAATTGAAAGTGTAATAAAATAAGCTTTTCATTAATACCCAGCACATGTTGGATCTCATAAAGAGAATTGAAAGGAAAAGGGACTCATCGGGCTTGTCATCGACTCTAGGGTAGCCCGATCTCATAAAGAGAATTGAAAGTATATCCTTTCCGGCACCCACAATCATTACATCCTCGTGGGATCTCATAAAGAGAATTGAAAGATATGCCCAAAAACCAAATGGGCATTCAAGGAATACGACCATCGATCTCATAAAGAGAATTGAAAGAATAGAGTTCACCTGAAGAAACCCATCTACCCACTATTCCCCGATCTCATAAAGAGAATTGAAAGTTTTCGACCCGTGAAACCCAAAAACATGTATCCCAAGGTTGATCTCATAAAGAGAATTGAAAGCTTCATGTATATCATAATGAATCCCTATAAAATGAATGTTCTTGGATCTCATAAAGAGAATTGAAAGAGAAGGAGTAACAGTAAAAGCTAAGCTAGATGAAAGAAGCTACCGATCTCATAAAGAGAATTGAAAGTAATGACTGTCTATAATTAACTAATTCTGCCACTATATCAGATCTCATAAAGAGAATTGAAAGAGTGTACCTGCTGTACATAAATTAGCTAGAAAAAGACCTGCGATCTCATAAAGAGAATTGAAAGGCGAAATCTGTTTGGTAAAAGCCTAGCCCGGATGCATAGAAATGATCTCATAAAGAGAATTGAAAGAAGTCATCCCCTGCCATTTCTGCTTCTACATCTATTGTTTGATCTCATAAAGAGAATTGAAAGCTGGTGACATAGCGTTCTGCCCGACAGATTACCTTATACAAATGATCTCATAAAGAGAATTGAAAGGAAACATCAAGCTCCTCAGCAACACCAGTAAACACTGGCTTAAGATCTCATAAAGAGAATTGAAAGTGCTGATCAGTATAGTGTTCTTGTTGTTGCTTATGCTTCTAGATCTCATAAAGAGAATTGAAAGTGCTATTGGATTGGCCGCCGGAGATTCGGCAGATATATTTAGCGATCTCATAAAGAGAATTGAAAGATAACAACATTTTGTAGTCGTTTATGTATCTCACGAATCCTCTGATCTCATAAAGAGAATTGAAAGACGTCTCTAAAGCTACAACTATAGATCCAGAAATAGCTAGATCTCATAAAGAGAATTGAAAGCACAAAGAAAGAGTTCTGAAGCGTAGAGCTGCAGAAGGAGATCTCATAAAGAGAATTGAAAGAGAACCATTTTACCCCGCTTAACCACGATAATCATAAGATGATCTCATAAAGAGAATTGAAAGAGTACTACTGCTACTACGTTTGATAGTGTATGTGTTATTGCTGATCTCATAAAGAGAATTGAAAGAGAGGAAGGATGGGAGATTGTGAAGGAACTTCAGGATGGCCGGGATCTCATAAAGAGAATTGAAAGTTTATAATATAATCTACTTTATCGGCAAGGAACAATCGTAACGATCTCATAAAGAGAATTGAAAACGAGTTTGAGAAAAGGTTGTCTCATTTTTGTA
>CAYTHX010000007.1:0-83715 GCA_964437705.1 uncultured Nitrososphaeria archaeon | reverse complement strand
GACACCAACCCCCTTTTTGGGGGTTGATTCTACCAGGTTGAGCTACCCGGGGCTTGTTTATTCCATTTAAAAATACTTTTGTGGTCATATAAATAAAGTTTTTTGTTTTTTGATAATCTTTTGTTTGATACTTAAGGTATTAGTGTTTTTAGTATATTTTCTGCTTGTTTGAATGCTGATAGTAATGTTTCTGTTCCTACTTCTATTCCAATTATATTATGAGATGGTAAGGTATCTACTTTGAATAGGCTTAGCTTCTCTAAATATTTACTATACTTTTCTTTTTGTGGTACTATCCTCATTGTGAGTGAGTAATTTTTTATTTGATCCTCAGTTTCTAAAACTACAATATCTATTAGTTCTATTTCTTTTGATTTTGCACGTATCCATATATCCCTTCCATGTACATATGGTATATTACGTATGCCGATACTATATATCTGGATATCTCGCAATTTCCTTATAAAATCACGAGTTGCGTATATATATGTTCTCAGTAAGTTTAGTTCATCCATAAATGTTCCGATAATAATCCTCTGGTCTCTATCCTCTACGTTATACATCAATTGATAAATTCTTCTTAACACTTCAATACCTTCAAATACCATATCGATTTCCTTTTTTATATCTAGATTTTTTGTGTCATACGTTATTTTAAAGTAGTATTCTCCATCTGGGTCTATTATGACTTTTATATTTAATCCCTCTTTCCTTCTGAACTCCTTTGCCATTTTTTCCATCATCTCTAGTGTATTAAAAGCCATCGAGTATCTCTTTTTTACCTCTTCAAGAAACCTTTTTTTGTTCCATGCGTATGGGTCATAATTTGGGAACTCCTTTATTAGAACTACTTTATAGAATTCTTCGATTTCATCTGGCAGTTTTCCTGGCTGACTTGTGATATATAATTTATTTTTACTTTTATTCTTATACGCCTCTCCAAAAAAGAATTGATATGGCTCAATTACATCCACTACTCCCAGTTTAGAAATTGACCAATAAAATGCGTTCTTATAATAATATGAACTTAATGCAAAATGAGGTACTATATAGTTATACTTTTCTATCCTATCTAAGAAACATGAAAACAGGTCTAAACTCTCTAAGATATTTTTAAGTGCTTTATTCATTTTAATACCTCCAATTAGTTAGTCTTTTCCTTTCAAAATATAGATACATAGCCCTTCGCTTGAAATTTAAAGTTACAATAATTATCCCATAATGGGATAACGGTAATCCAAACATATTTTCAGCAGATTTTATTGCATAGGCTTGTTTCTCTACTTCAGCAATTGCGTCTTTTCGTTTTAAACTAAGCAACTTTTTATTTGAGAGAAATTTTACCTCATAAATACTCATTCTATTATCATGACTTACCGTGATAATATCGGGTTTAACTCTTAATTTTGATAAAATGTCTCCAAAGTATGATTTTTTATATGCCTCAATAATTAGTTGGTTGGGTCTTTCATATTGTAAAAGGTAAACAGATGCTATGTTTATGGCCATTTTCTCTCTCATAGATACTCCTACTGATCTTTGCTTCTTGAGTAAGTCATAGCTAACTATCATTTGCCTTTTAAATGTGTAGTATGCGTCTTCATTAGCAAACTTTATGAAGTATTCTCTGCTATTACCGAATTCCCTTTTTAAGGTAAAAGTAATAGCCTCTTTAGGAATTTTATACTTCATAAGCTCAATTAATGATGTGTTTGGTATGAATGTTGTTTTAATTACTTTTCCATGTTTATATTGTATTTCTACTCCGTGCTTAGTCGATGTTATTTTTGTTACATGCTCTGGCACAGGTCTTCTTGTTTTTCTTTCTTCTAAGATTTTTATGTTTGCTTTTCCTCTTTTTAGTTGGTAGTGAATTGTTATTGTTTTTCTGGTTTCTCCAGGATATTTTGCTTCTATTATTACTGCGCCTCCGTGTTGTTTTTGATATTTCCAGTTTTGCGTTTTTATCGCTTCTCTTGTTTGTATATACGTTATTAGCGTGTTGTTCCTAATCTCGAGTTTTATTTCTTGTTTTTCTCTGATTTTTTGGTTATATTCTTTTATGAAATCTTCAACTGTATATGGTTCTATTCTTATCCTGTAATTTCCTGGCTTTAGTTCTTTAAAGACTATTTTATTTTCCCTTCTTTTTTGGTTATATTCCCAGTAGTATTCGTACTTTTCTTTATTTTCGATTGTTAGTTTGTAGATTTCTGCTTTTGTTTGTTGATATAATTTTTCTAGTGGTTGTTTTGGTATTATGATCTCTGTATATCCACATTTTTCTATAGTATTTGCATCTATTTCTATATATGGTTTTTTCTCTTTGGTTATTTCTACCCGTTTATATTGTCCCATTTATATCCCTGCTTAGAAGACATGTAGCCTTATTTCTCCATTTCTTGTTATGTATATTGCTCCTGGCACTGGTTTTGTATAAAATAGCCAAGTTGCTCTCCATACTCCTGGGGTTGCTATTTTGTATTCTTTGTCTATAGTTGGTTGGTTTATATAGTTTGATATGAGCCAGTCTGTGCGTTTCTTAATTCCTCTAAGGTCTTCCAATGCTGATTCTATACTTTTTTCAGCAGGTTTATGTACAGATACTTCAATTGTCACTGGCCTCATGAGACTATCATACTTCTTTATCTTTATTGACGACTTCACTTTACATAATAGTCTTGAGACTTTTATTATTGTATCATCATATTTTGTTTCTTTTAGGGCATCATTTCTCGGATCTAAGCTTGGTGGATAAACTGCATCAGGTTCTGTTTGTAGTGGTGGTTTTCTCTCAGTTGGGTCGGCAACTAAGATTGCCTTTGTATTATATTTACTATATAGCTCTGTTAATTCTTTTATGAAACTACTCCATTCGCTGAACGTGTATTTACTCCACCTTTTGTAGAAAGTTGGTCCGATAAATATTATGTAGCTTGGTTTAATTTCTTTAATCCAGGTAAGTAGTTTTTTCCATATGCTGTCTTTATGTCCGACGTAGAGCTCAGCAGCTATTATAGCATCTTCATGTGGCTCCATGATTAGATCGTAGAAAGAAATTGTTACTTCATTTTCTGACTCTTCTATTAAGTACTTGTTTATTAGTAGGTTATGTCTTGCTATGTATCGCGGTCTTCTCCTTAATGAAGGAGGTACTTCAATACAGCTTTGGCAGCTACACTCATAGTATTTGAATTTTATATCTACGATATCTCCAGTATTTAAGTATAGTTTTCTTTCATATGCATCTATATACCATGAAAATCCAGATAATTTAATTCTATCATCAATCTCCATAAGTGTTTTATAATATCTAGGGCTTGCACCTCCGATAAGGAGAATTTCGTCAAAGTCATACTTAAGAATTTCATTTATGTTTAACATCATTAAATCTATAGCTGTTAGTGAATAGTCATTTATATATGGCCATGGTTTTTCCTCACTATATAAATACTCTGATACATGAAAAGCAACTATATTAAATCCTAAGTCGTAAATTTCCGATGCTGAAACCTTTATATGCTCAGGATATGCACCTTTAACTAAGGGTATAATATTGAAACCTTCATTTATAAAATACTTAACATACTTGATAGAGAGATAAACATTTTTCAAACTTTCATCTTTATTATTGAGGTATGTTGGTAAATCCCAGACAATCACATATTTGATATTTAATTTTCGTGCTGTATCTATGAATTGTTTATACGTATCTTTTTGGAGAAGATATTCATCTGGCATAATACTTGAGAGAATAAAGGTTACTGTTTTTGCTAGTTTTTTCTTTAATCCCAATACATCCGTTATAGTATAATTATGGAATTATTGCGTAGCTAAATTGTCTAGAAATATTATCAAATATTTCTATTGATGATTGTGTTACTATAGGTATGTATCTCGATAGATTCATGACTCTCATTAAGAATATTTACGTTAGTAGATTTATAGGAATAAATATCCTAAAGAATGTTAAAAAGATTTTTTAGTTATTTAAAGATCGTATATAGAGAATTATGATTTCTTTATCTTCATATTTATTGGTTATGTTTAATTTTAGTGTTAAATAACTTAAATTCTATATTTTTGTTTTTCTATTTCTACTATTATACCTAAGTACGGTATTATATTTTGTTTAGAGGGTGGGGGGATGAATTTTAGGCCGTTTGATATTTGTAGATTTGTAGTGTCACCTGGTAGAAAGCTATATGGTTTATTTGTTGAAGTTGAACCTAGACCAGGTGTATTCCATCAACTTTTAGGCTTAACTGCTGAAGTAAATGCTACCTTGATATATGCATCTTTTTCTAGAACTCTTGAAGCATATCGGGTTGTTGCATTTTTAGATTTTACAAATGCTACTACAGACCTTAAAGATATTATAGAGAAAATTAGAGCTGTGGAAAATGTAAAGTATGCTAGTATTATTGAGCCTGTCACGGAAGGATTTATAGCTGATAATATTTCATTACCATTAGTAATAGGAAAAGAGAGAGCAGTCATTTTTGAGAGCTCTGGATTTAAATACTTAATTGAAAAATTACGTGAGCAATTTGGATCAGCTGGCGAGACAGTGCTATATTATATGGGCTTTGACATAGGATTAGGCTATGGCGAAAATTACAAGCAAATTGGAGATATACTAGGATTGCGTAGTCCTCGAGAAATTTTAGAAAAAATTTGTGTACCTATTTTTCAGAGTATAGGGTTTGGATCACTAGAAGTTGTTGAGCTAAGAGAAAACCCACTATGCATCAAAATTAGAGTATATAATAGCTTTGAGTGTGAACTGGGGCCAAAGCAAAATAAGCCATATAGTCACTTAGTTAGGGGAGTGTTAGCAGGTTTAGCTGCGGCAATATTTGGAAAAGAAACCTTGGCTAAGGAGAGCAAATGCATAACGATGGGGAATGAATACTGTGAATTTGAAGTGATACAAAAGTAGCTGTAGTTTCTAAATATTGTTTATAATCTTACTTTTTACATTTAACTTCAAATTGGCAATACTCATCTCCTTTAGCTAAACATTTTGTTTCAAGAACTTCAGTCTCCTTGTTAAATAATCGATTACATATTCCCGTAAGCACTCCTCTCATAAAATGACAATTTGGAGCATTCTTATTGACATGCAAACACTCCACATTCTCATAAATCCTAATTTTGATACACCCTTCTTCGCCATACTCTAATAACTCTATTTTTTTAGCCCACCCTGATATTTCATGCATCATTAATATTATAGTAAGTAACTGCTTACCCTCAACTTTGTATATGCTCTTAATAATATCATGTATCTTCTTACCTACGGACTTCCCTATTCGGAATATAGCGAATTCACCTGCTGAACCCCACTCCTCTTTAATCGAGTTTAGTAAAGCAGATACTAATAAATCAATTGAAATTACAATATTATGCGATCCTATTTTATATGGATATATTAAATGGTAGCCGAAACCCTCAATAGAAATTTCTTCGGCGAATACATCTACAACTCCAGAGATGGCTTTAAGTTTCTCTTTTAACATATTAATAGAAACCCTTGATTTTGTTGCGTCAACTACGAAAGATACCTCCCCTTTTTCGATGTGCTTTGACAGATGCGTATCGATAACCTCTAATTCAGCTTTACTAAGAAAGCTGTATAAGCGGAAAAAGGACCCCATACCCTTAAATGCAATATGAAGACTCCAGAAAGTATGTCCTGGACGGTAGATTAATGGTAAGATTTCCTTTTCCATGTATCCCAAAATTACTAGGTTATGTACTTTTTAATTAAGTTTTAGTAATAGGACATTGTTTCAGATGTAATATCTAGTTCAGTTATTTGAGGTAGGTATATATTAAGAGGTGTAGCCTTATATTTCAGTATAGAGATGTAATGGATTAAACAATCATGAAAGTAGGATCAATATTGAACACTGGTAATGTAAGGATTTTGCTATATTTGTATAATAATGATAAGAAAGCAAGATACTCAGAGTTACTAAGAGAGGTCATAGTAGTTAGAAGCACACTTGCATATGTCTTATCTGAATTAGAGGAAGAGGAATTAATTAAAAGGAAAGTTATTAATACTAAACCAATACAAGTAGTTTATTCTTTAACTGAAAAAGGAGAAAAGATAGCTAAACATTTTCTTGAAATCCGTAACATACTGAGAGAGAAAAAATTTTGTTTCCGGTAACTTAAATCATCTAAAAGTTTTTTACTTTAAGAAAATATTGGTGGGTCCGGTGGGATTTGAACCCACGACCACCGGCTCCCAAGGCCGGCGTCCTAGCCAAGCTAGACCACGGACCCTTACTCTCCAATAATTATTTGTTTTTACTTGTCTTTATTTTAAGTTTTTTGGTTCTTAATCTACACCGTTTTAAATTGCCATTTGTCTATGTTAATTATAATATCTTTTAGTATACTTTTCGCTTTTTCTTCAGGCGTTTGTGTAAATATTCTTACTAAGTGTTTACATAGCTGTTTATTTACTGCTATTTTTGCCCAGTCAGCACAGTTGTGAAATATCACTCTCTTACCTATATCAATTAGTACTTTGTATTCTCTTATTTTAGCTTCTATGATATTATCCCTAATTCTTATTACTACTTCATGTGGACTTATTTTTACCCCTCTCTGAACTCTTTCTTTCGTGCTTAATATAAATAGTAATTCTAGTACACTTTTTTGATCTAGCTCTTTAACATCTATATTTAGCTTCTTGATTGATACTTTTGGTTTTAAGATGTTACTTTCTACAGTTTCTAGTACTTTTTTCTGCCTTTCATTTATTAACCCTAGAAGTAACAGCATTTTTAGGCAGTTATGTACAGCATATGCTCTATAATGATTATTAAAATATCCATATAACACTTCTACTTTGTTTAGAATCTCCCTTATTTTCGGCACCCAAGTTTTTAACTCCTCATCTTTATACCAGTAGTTATACCATGGCTTAGTTCCATGTCCATGCCATCTGATATAGCTAAAGTCGGCTGTAATAACTATATCTGGTGGTAAGAGCGGCTCATCTACAATTGTATATGCTACACCATATCTCTCGAGGAGTAAGTATATATCCTTTCTCAGCCAGCTTTTATCCCTGAATTCAATTGCATACCGGATATTATTACTAAAACTGCTTAAAGTATCTAAAAAACTTCCCAATAAGTTGTAATCATACCTTAGTCCCGGTGGCAATTGAGTAAGTATGGCTCCCAGAGTACCTTTTCTAATTATTGGTTGCATAACAGCTAAAAACCTCTCTAAATCACTTACGATGTTACCTTGTTTACCCAGCAACTTTTTGTGTGTGACTATATTGGGCATTTTAGCGCATATTCTAAAGTTTTTAGGTAATATTCTAGCTAAAGCACTTATCGTTGATAAGCTAGGATAAGAGTAAAATGTAGAATCCATTTCCACAGTATTAAATACCCTAATATATTGCTGAAGCTTATTTTCAGATTTTTCATAGAATATTCCTACCCACTCGTCATAACTCCATCCAGACGTTCCAAGATATAGTTTCATACTAATCATCTAATGGCTAATGACTATTAAAGAGAATATCTCAATAGTAGGTGGTGGGCCCGGTGGGATTTGAACCCACGACCCCCGGGTTATGAGCCCGGTGCTCTGACCCCTGAGCTACGGGCCCTTAACTCTGACTTCAATACCATTAATAATCTACATCATTTTATTTTTTAAAATTTTAGGAGAAGATAAAGACTACTCTGGATTATTGGCGAAAATATAGTTAGTATCATCACAATAATTATTATTAAGATATAGATGTAATCTATCCTTCTCAGCTTATATTCCACGATATGTGTTCTTTTAGCCTTAAAGTCTATTCCTCTGGTTTCTAACGCCTCAGCTACTGAAATACTCTTCTTAATCGCTAGGATTATAGTTGGAGTTAGTATGGGAATTAAATTTTTGATTCTTGTCAGTAGTCCTCCTTTTGATAGTTCTAACCCACGTGACATCTGTGCATCTTTTATATCATTTATCATTTGGAACATTGATGGTATAAATCTTATTGATAATGTAAAGGCTAATGAAAATTGTTTTGGCACTCTAAGTTTATCGAGCAATATAGAAATATCATCTGGATAGACCGTTATGAAAAATGAGAGAGATAATAGGACTATCACAAGTAATCTTAAGGCTGGTATTAATGCCTCATATAATGTTAAATTAGCTATGTAAATATTAGATAAGATTATAAGGATGAAAAATGGAACCGCATAAATAATAGCTTTTAGTGCATGTCTAAGTCTCTTAATAGCAACAAGTTCTCCAACAACATATAACAGTAATATTACTTGACCAATTAGATTTGAAGTCAGAATCGCTAAAATCATTAGAATTGTTACTCCAAAGACCCGGACCCTAGGATCAAAAATTCTAGATTCTGTTCTTTGAAAGAGTAACATTGCCATGAATTATTTTACACCCTTAATAGCTATACTAAGGTAACTTAAGATGTCCTCTAAATTTACCATAACTTTATTTATATAACCAAGGTTCTTAAGTTCTAGTGTTAATTTTGCAATTGCTGGTGGGTATAGTCCGGCTTTATCTAGTAACTCTGCATCTGTAAGTATTTTTTCAGCGCTCCCGTCAGCAATTATCTTCCCTCTACACATTATGATAACTCTAGGCTTAAGCTCTGCAACAAATTCTACGTCATGTGTAACGATTATTACAGTTTTTTGCTGGTTAATTAACATCTTTATGATACCCATCAGAACTTCTCTATTGAATCTATCTTGTCCAGCTGTCGGCTCATCCAAAACGACATATTTTGGATCCCATGCTAATACTGTAGCTAATGCTAATCTTCTCTGTTCACCGCCACTTAACATAAAAGGCGATCTATCTTCTAAGCCGTCTAACCATAGTAATGATAGTACTTTATTGATCTGCCTACGTCTAACTATCTCCGGGAAGCCAAAGTTTTTTAGCCCAAATTCGATTTCTTTAGCAACCGACTCGTTAAAAAACATTTTTTCCGGGTACTGAAATACTAGAGCTACTTTACGTGATAATTCTGCGATCGAGGCTTCTTTAGTACTTATATTATCAATATAAACATCACCCCTACTCGGTTTTAGAAGACCATTTAAGTGCTTAATTAAGGTTGTTTTCCCGGCTCCATTGTCACCCATTATAGCTACAAACTCTCCCTCCTTAATTTCTAGATTAATCCCCTTTAGCGCATATTCCTCTCTATACGGGTACTTGAACCATAGATCTTTAACTACTATCATAATTAAGATAACACCTTAGCTAGAGTATCTATAAACTTACTAACTTCAGGTAGATACGTAGAGATATTTATTCCATAATTCTTACTTAGATATTGTGCTAATCTAGTTAATGTTGGTATATTTAAACCATATAACTTATCTAGTGGCTGCTCCAAAACTTTATCCGCGTAATTATCTAATACTATCCTACCATCATACATCACTATAATACGTGAATTTCTTTTAACAACAAGGTCAAGCCTATGGTCGATAATCACTATTGTTACACCAAAATTTTCTTTAAGTTCATCAAGAAAGCTCATTAATTCGATTGTTGATTTTGGTGATAAATACGCGGTAGGTTCATCTAAAATTATAACTTTAGGTCTTGATACCAGAACACCAGCTATAGCGACCTTCTGCAACTCACCACCAGATAGTGTATTCACATTTCGGTAAAGCAAGTGCTGTATCCTTAGCTTTTTTGCTACCTCATGCACGACATTGATTATATACTCTCGTGGTAAGCCCTGATATTCAAGCCTAAATGATATATCTCTAAGAACTTCTGTCATTAAAATTTGATCCTCTGGATTTTGAAAAACGTATCCTATAATTTTTGTAATTTCACGGATCGTAGTTTTTCTTACATCAACTCCATTGATTAAAACCTCACCTTTTAAATCCCCACTATAGAAATGAGGAATTAATCCTACCATAATCCTTGCTAGTGTTGTTTTTCCACAGCCACTTGGTCCAGCTAGTATTATATATTCTCCCTCTCGGATATCTAGGCTTATATTTTTAATAGCATTTTCCTTATTTCCTGCGTATCTGAAGCTGACATTTTTCAGTTCTATGACCTTATTACCCAATGCTAGACACCTTAAGTAATTTTTATGCACTAAAGTTCTATAGAACTTTAGTTAAGTTATTTAATTTTTATATTATTCGTCTATAGCTTAGTCCTTTCTCAGTAAATATCCTTAGAACCTTATTGAGTATTCTATTTCTTAGAACCTCGAGATTCTTAATATTATTCCCCTTAACTATCAGAACAGCTGCACCTCGATGTCCACCGATATTTCCCTTTAACTCGTCTTTAATAGATGCTAGTATGTCTTTTGGCGCTTCAATATGCAGTTCTTCCATGAGTCTATTAGAAAGCCTAACCGTAACTTTATAGTCATCATCATATTCGCCGTAAACTATAGCTAAATCAACACCTAATGAAGCTAGTTTTGAAGCTAGTGACGCATGGTATGCTCCTAACTCTGATAATACAATAAGATAACTGTTTGCCTCGTAGGCCTCTATTCTAGACATACCCTTTAATAGCGCAATTTTTTCAGATCTATCCATATCTATTCGAGAAAGATTTAATGCTTCACTAATACTTCCTCCTCTGCGTAGTAGGTGATAAATGCGAAGAAAGGTCTCTGGTTTAGCTAAATGAAGAAACCTAGATTCAACTAGAATAGTACTCAATATCGATAATATTTCAGCATTTGAAAAAGTATTATAAAAGTCCTTTAAAATAGCATTTCCAAGCTCAAGTATTATTTCTACAGTAGACGACACTAAGGTATCGTTCACGTAAGCGATATTAAACTTCTTTATAAAGTCATAATTCTTTGAATGATGATCAATTAGTATATTTGTGTCTGAAATTGATAGTAAGTACTCTATATCGGGGATTACTGCTACTCCTCCTATATCTAAATAAAAAGATATATCATAACTTCTGCTAACATCTCTAGTATTTTCAACATAATCAATTGGCAGAAGTTTAGATATTTTGTTTACTCTTGTCGATATTCCCTCTGGTATATATATGTTTAATTCTACGCTAGGTACTTTAAGCTTCAATATTTTGTGTAATAAATAAGCTGATACATAGGCATCGATGTCAGCACGCCTATGAGTTACTATTAAAATACTCGTTTTTCTACTACTTTTGGATAAATCCTCTATAATTCTTATTATTTTTTCCCAATTATCCATGGTAATACCTATTCATCAGCTTTGTCCTTGCCTAACACCTAAAGCTTTTGAAATTTCTTCATTTAATCTTCTAATTTCTTCTACCAAACGCTTTTCTTGACTTTCTAAAACCTTTAATCTAGTTTCAACTAATTCTTTAGATTCCTTTAGGTCTTTTTCAACATCCTCTTTATTTACTTTTACAAGAATACTTCCAGCTATTTTATATACTTCAGTATCCTCCTTCGCTTTGCTTAACTCCTCTAATGCATTCTTAATTTCGGTTAACTGAGCTTCAAGAGACTGTTTTTGCGCTATAACAGCCGCATAACTCTTTTGCAGATCATCTAACTGCTTTAAGTATTGTTGAACATGAGGCGGAATTTTCTGACTCATAATACATCCATTATTAGTTTGCTTAGAATCATAATAAGTCTTAGTATGTTTGAATATACCCCTCTAAACTTATTAATCTTATCTACACTACTTGACAATGTTATACATATTTTTGAATTATCAATTTTAGTAATATCTCTTTTTATACCAATTATTTTTTCCTCCTTAATATCCGGTAAGAGAGAAAGATAAATTGAATTCAATAGTTTTCCATTTTTACATTCTATAGATATTTCAGCATATACCTCCATTTTATTGGTCATACACCTTAACACCACAAATACGGATGATAGGATAGATACGGTTACCATCCTCATCCTCAAAACTCAGAATATATTCACTATTTCTACACTTAATTCTGAGAAAAGCTTTAACACCAGTATGCCTTTTAACAAACCCTGATTCAGGAATAAAATCTTTTAATAACGAATATACAATTTTAGATGTTTCATCTAGGCACTGATCTTCAATTTCTAGAAACGAAACAAATCTCTTCTTTTTTACATCTACTTGTAATGATACTCCTCTTATATATAGCGTACATACTATCTTTAGTTTAAAAAAATCAAATTTATAGAAATGTAATGCCCAAGGATTACCCTTCTTATTTTCAACTATAACTAGTCTTGAGACACCATTTATAAAGAGCAAACGTTGAAGATCTTCTATACTTTTTTTACCACGAATAACTCTTTTAGTCCCGGGTATAACACGTTCTAACTCTTTTATAAAAATCCTAGTTCTAACAGCTGGTCTTCGTGATGTTGTAATAAAGAGCAATTACTAATAACCTCCATATAATTTTATAGGAGTAATCCAAAAATATTCAATAATAGTTATTATACTTTATGACAACCTTAATTAGGTTAACTATTTACCCTAATAGGTTACTTCTAGAGATTTAAGAACTGTATATGGTGTATAGGCCCCACCTGCAAATGTAAAACCACATTTTCTACATTTCCATATTCCTACAGATTCCCTTTTAACACGCCTATATCCACATCTGGGGCATTCATACGTTTTAACTCTCTGTAACATTATTAGGTTCCATCTCTTTCTGACAGTAGCCCCGTAACGTGAGCCAAATCTCTTATCTAACCTAGGTACTTTCTTTTTCACTCTAGGTCACCTCTCCCTTGCTCAAACAACAAATTCTGATTCTTCAATCTAATTCTTAAATTTATAACGCATTATATCAATAGTCCTAAGTCCTAAATATATTTTACATCATTAGCTCATATTAAAAAAGAAAAATTCCCGAATACAAAGAAGACAGAAAAATACGTAAATATTATATTTACTGTTTTATTTCCTTAAGTAAAAGACCACGGATTTCTTTACTTTTTTCAAGTGCGATTTCTAAAATATCGAAAAGTTGATTATAATCTAGCTCGCCATCAAGAAGCTGCATTGCACATATCTCATCATTCTTTGTATGTGTAACTGTTAATATTGCATCGGCGGCTACTTCCTCAGGTAATGAGGGATCTACGAGGTATTTTCCATTTAAAACGGCGGTAGTAACTGTAACGGGAATATCCTTAATTGGCAGTGGTATTCTTTCTACTTCCTTTAAATCGATACTTCCCTCGACCTTTATAATCGCTTCGGGATTTGGATACTTTGTTGTTAATAATGCTGCTACTGCAGCTAATGCAGCGGCATCAATTAAATTACCATCGTCGTTAAGAATATTGAAGTCAATAAATAATTTCAATACTTTTTCTCCAGGAATAATTACAAGTTTTGATAAATCTATCATTTCGCTCTCGCGGATTCCTCTGTCTACTACTCTACTTAGCTCGATTTCCTCCTCGGTAGGAGGTCCTGGTTCAACATAAAATGAAGCCGTTGGCAAGACTTCACCTTCTGTTATAAGGATGCCTTCATTCGGACTATCTGAAAATGGGGTACCTATGTCAAAATGGATCCCGGCAATTGCAATTGTATCTCCTATTTTTACATATGCAGATCCGTAGGCCTTTTTAACAACATTAGTTTTAATCTCTATCCTCCTAAATTTAAGAAAGTCTCTACCATCTATCCTTTTATTTTCCTTGATATACTTATGAACTTGTTTAATCCTAAGTATATCAGCTAGCGTTCTTCTCCTTACTTCCCTCATTACTCCTAACCTCTTCAAGCATACCCATTTCCTTAACTTTATCAATTAATGCTTTAACTTGCGCTTCATGTAATTGCATCGCACCTTTTAAAGCTAATTCAAATGCTTCCTTAAATTCCTTGTGAGTGAGTTTACCATCCATCTGTAACAGCACGATTTTCCTTAGATTTGGCATTATTGCGATTGGTAAGTCTGCTTCACCTTCTTTATCTTCTTCCTCACCAACATCAAGTATTATGTGCCCATCAATTTTGCCAGCGGTGCATCCGACAACCATATCTCTCATAGGAATACCAGCATCAGCTAAAGCAACACTAGCTGCTGTTATACTGGCTACTCTTGTGCTACCTTCAGCTTGTAATACTTCAATATAAACATCAATACTCATTTCAGGGAACTCTTTTAATAGAATTGCTTTTTCTAATGCTGTTCTTATAACTTTTGATAATTCGATCTCTCTTCGTGATGGTTTTGGCGACTTTCTCTCGCTAGTGCTATATGGAGCCATATGATACCTGCAGTTTAGAATAGCTTCATCCTGGGAAATCTGAAATTTTGGAAAGTGTTCCTTAGGACCATATACAGCGGCTACTATCCAATTTCCACCTAACCTGATTTCAGCTGATCCATCAGCATTTCTGAAAATTCCAGTTCTTATTGAGAAAGGACGCATCTCATCTACTTTTCTTCCATCCCTTCTGATATATTCACTCTCCGTTTTTTCTGTCATTTTTATTCACCATTTTGCTTAAAATTTCAGAGACCCTATTTGTCAATCCAGACGCAAAGGTCTTTCTAACTATAAGGTCAATTACCATTTTTAACTTTTCAAAAGATTCATAATTCCCCTTAAAAACAATAACGCCATTTCTACCTAATATAATCTCACCTTTTATATGCTCCTTAATTAAGTTTATCATAGATCCACGTCTACCAATTATTCTTCTAATTTTTACCGGATCAACTTTGAGAAAGTATGCATCTGTAATTTTCCCTAAACCTTTTCCTTTAATTGTTAACTGGAAATAACCTAGTCTAGCTACGTCAATAATTTTTGCAAGTATAATATCCCCTATCTTTAAGTGGTCACTAAGTTCAACAACACGCGAATCGAACCTTCCCCTAATTGCTTCGGATACATGGAGAAAAGCTTTTGTGTATGACCCTATATCTACAAACCATCCACTGTTACCATATCCAACAACTACTCCCACAACAGTATCGCCTTTCTTAGGCCTGTATATCTCCCTATATGGAATTACGTTTACTTGCCGCCCCTCAATATTTTTAACACCATAGACTGTGGAGTAAAGCTTATCCCTTATTTTAATTACTCTATCTCCAGGTCTATATGAAGAATTAGCTATTACTTCACCAGGAACAACTACCTTGCTTTCTAAGCTGTTAGTTGTCATATTACTTTTTCACCTACACTCTCTACATATGCTGTACCAGACGTAATTGCACCAAGTTTCTCAATGAATTCTTGCTTTATACCTGCCGGTAAAGCTACCTGAGCAGAATACGAACCATCACTTAACCACGTCTCTTGTAAGATCTCAGCTGAGTTTTTAATAAAACCATATGCTTTCCCTACATAGGTTGACGGTACTCTTATCGATAATATAACTAATTGCTTTTTGAGGGGAATAACTTTAGATAACTCTTCAATAACGTATCTAACTTGTTCCTCTGCAGGTGTAAATGGATCAATTCTTATACCAGTCTCCTCCAGAGCATTTTCAACTCTCATGGGAGGAATTGGAAGACCTGTACGGGCATCAACACAGTACTTAGAGATATATGCTATGATCTGCTTTTTCTTTTCTTCAATCAATTTTCTTCTTTGTTCTGTCTTTATAAGAAGATCACCTTCTCTTAGGATTTTTTCCGCAACCATATTAATATCCGTCGTTCCAAAAACTGCTTGTATATCACTTCTGGGTGCTCTTAATCCTTTTTTCGCATCAATATATATTTCATCATACATCAAAATGTCGGAAAAATCCTTTCTTTTACCTAGCTTATAATCTAGCGCTTTTTCTGGATGTACCAAAATTTCAAATTTTTTACCGCCTTTTTGATATCTTGCGATCGTATATTCTACCATTCTTATCCCCTACTTGAAGATATATAAACAGTTGAATTTTATCTTAACAGTCATTAGATAGTCATAAAGTTATATGAGTTCTTTTTTAGCTCTTTCGATATACTCAATTGAAGCATCTAGTGGAAGCAACTCTGCTTTCATAGTTTCAATCGGTATGACTAAATAGCGGATTTTAAGCCCCTCCTTAACTCCTGTTGCCTTTAAGATAGCTAATGCAATCAAGTACTTGGCATCCTCGATAGTTATATCTTTTTTGTAAGATTCTTTTAGAACTTTTTTAGCTTCCTCTGCTTTAGACCCTATCACAGCGACATAATACTTTATGTATGATCCACTTGGGTCAGTAACAAAAATTTGTGGAGTTTTATCTGGATCTACTCCACCAAAGATTATGGATACTCCAAATGGTCGAACTCCACCATGCTGAGTATAGCTTTGCTTTATATCACTAATTCTCTTAGCTATAACCTCTATATTAGCCGGCTCATCATACAGAAGTCTTTGATACTGACATAGTTCTCTAGCGTAGTCTATTAATACTCTACCGTCTGGTACATATCCAGCTACAGCTGCGCCGATATTCGTATCAATTATAAAAAGCTTTCTACTAAAGTTCTCGTCTTGGAAATCAGTTAAATATTCTTCAGCAGCAAGAAGTACCCCATCTCGAGCTAATATTCCTATTGATAACGTACCTCTTCTCACAGTTTCTGTCGCGTATTCTACCTGAAACAATCTGCCATCTGGTGAAAATACGGTTATTGCTCTATCATACCCCATTTGACTAGGCGGAAACATACTATATCCCCTTATCCCTAATTAATGATAACTAAACATATTTTTTAGTCTAACTTTCTTCGACGGCTCCTAATTTTCTAGCTGCGGATTTTACTGTAGGATAGATACCTTTGAAGCATGGAAATTTTCCTGTTAGATTATAGTATGCTATGGTAAATGCTACTAAAGATTCATATAAAGATGAAACAGGGGAAGAAACAAATATAACCCCATATTTTATAAATAATTTTATGCTGTAGAGATTATAATTTAAAATACCGTAGAGAGAAACATATACTTTGCTAAACTGTTTTTTTAAGTCATTAACATTTATCGATTTCTCAAAACTAAATGCGATATATCGCTTCCTTTCGTATTTCATATAACCCCACCATTGCCAGCATACATAGTACATTTGTTGAAATCGGTGTTAAATCAAAATTTTTTAAATTGAGGAAACCAGCATTTATTAAACAAATCAATTTCGGGTCTAGAACCTCATCCTTACTAGATGCCCCTGAAGATAATATTAGCCGTCTTCTTCTATTAGCTTCATACATTACTTTTATAATTGAGTTAATTTTTATAATTGAATACCGATTTTCATTCAGAAGTTTACTAATATATTTTATTAGCCTAGTAATGGGTACTTCTACAAAGATATGAGTTCTTCTGATCAGTTTGATTAGATAATTACTTATCTCAATATTTACGTTATCAAAATTATCAATAGTTACTATTTTTATTTTCTCAAGTATTCGTTTTTCCACTTTACCTATTATTGATAAGGAAATTGATGAAATTTCCCTATTTCTTTCTTTAAGTATACCTCTTTTTAAGCTCTCTACATTATTGATTATATTTTTTCTATATATCTTCATTTCGCTTGACTGAGTATATTCTTGAATCTTTGACCATAGTTGTCTATTTTGCGTACTATCCATATATATTCCTAAAATTTTATATCCATTGTAGCGTAATTTATCAATAATTTCACGATAATTCTCCATGTTGACACATACGTATAGGTCACATGTTATCATCTGCATTCCCCTGAAGCAACTTTTTAATTTTCTCTCTCTTTACACCTCTGAATAATAGCCTAATAGCATCTATTGAGGATAAACGTATTTCGCCAGTGCATATTGCTTGCTTGTCCAGCCTTAGATATAGCTTACTCCCCTCTAAGTAATCATCTAAATGCTCTGTGAGTTCAATCTTATCTACAGAATCTAGGTTACTAATAATTCTTTCCAATATGGACATGACATTTCTCTTTATGGAGATTATATAATATTCTATAGGATTACCGAAATGACCAGATATTGATCTTTTAGTAACTGATACAGTATTCTCATCGATCTTTAGAACTCCAAATAGCTTGTCTAGTATTTTGTTTTCATCTTCAGTAGCATGAACTATTAGGTTAATTTCGCACCTCATAAATCAGTCATCAACAATATATTAGATTAATCGTTCTTTTATGTTCATTATTGGGAATACTGTGATGAACTATATAATGGGGATAGAGTCAACCGCACATACATTTGCAGTCGGCATAGTTAACGAGAATTTTGAGATATTAGCTGATATAAGATATATCTATAGACCACGCAGAAGTATGGGTATCGAGCCAAGAGAAGCTGCTGAACATCACTCAAAAATTGCGGCTAAGGCAGTTAAGGAGGCATTAAGTACAGCAAAAATATCTCTGGAAGATATATCTGCAATTGCGTATTCATATGGACCAGGATTAGGCCCATGCCTTAGAATTGGAGCCACAATATCAAGATTCTTAGCTGCCTACTATGATATTCCTCTTTATCCTGTTCATCATGGATTAGGCCACGTTGAACTTGCTTGTCAACTTTTAGGAATTAATGACCCTATGGTTGTGTTAGTTTCAGGAGGACATACTGCAATTTTAGGTTTTAGTGAAGGTAGATGGAGAGTATATGGCGAGACTCTAGATATAACATTAGGAAACTTACTAGATTCTTTTGCTAGGGAAGCAGGAATTCCATTTCCAGGGGGGCCTAAAATTGAGGAAATAGCCAGAAAGGGAAAGAGGTATATCGAAATGCCTTACGCTGTTAAAGGTAACAATATTGTTTACTCAGGACTTTTAACATATGCCATAGATATGCTGAGGAAATACCCACTAGAGGATGTATGCTACTCTCTTCAGGAAACCGCCTTTTCAGCATTAGTTGAGGCGTGTGAAAGAGCATTGGTTCAATTAAAGAAAAGGGATATTATTATAGCGGGTGGAGTAGCTCCGAATAACAGATTGCTTGAAATGATGAAAAAAATGGGCGAACAACACATGGTTGGCGTCCATAGGTTAGAAAGTCGATACAATCCTGATAATGGCATACAGATTGCCATTGTAGGATTATTATATTATAAATCTGGATATCCACCTACAGAACCAAGCAAAGCAATTATAAAACAAAGGGTTAGAATTGAAAGAGAGGAGGTACCATGGAGAAAATGCTAGAGGAAATACTATCTAATGCGAAATTTATCTATAGAGGAGCGGAATCAGATCTCTACGAGATCAATTTCCTAGGGAGAAAAGCAATTTTGAAATGGAGAAAACCAAAGCCCTACCGTATTGAAGCACTAGATAGATATATTCGCAAGGAGAGAACTATTAGAGAAGTAACAGTTATGCTGAAACTTAGAAGATATGGCGTTAATGTACCAAGAGTATTTCACATTTTGATAGAGAATAACGCGTTTATTATGGAGAAATTATCAGGAGTTATCGTAAGGGATACTATAAACCTTGAAAACTATAAATGGATTGCTAAGGAGCTAGGCAGGATAGTTGCTAAAATGCATAACTTAAATATCGTGCACGGTGATTTAACAACATCAAATGTAATACTGTCACCAGACCATAAGCTTTACCTGATAGACTTTGGGTTATCTGCAGTTACCACTAAGATAGAGGAAATGGCTGTAGACCTCGAATTACTTTATAGAGTGCTAGAATCTACACATACAAGAATATATAACGAGTTCTTCGAGATATTTAAAGAAATTTATCTTAATAACTTTAGTTATGGTTGTGACGTATTAAGAGAATTTGAGAGAATTAGAAGAATGGGTAGATATATACCAAAAGAGGAGAGAGTATGGAGATAAAAATTGTTACTAGTAATAATCACAAATATGATGAGATTAAAAGAATACTTGAACAGTTTGATATTAAATCAGTATGGATAAAGTATAATCCTATGGAAATACAATCCGAGTATATTCATGAAGTAGTTATCTATAAAGCTATCGATGCACTTACGATGATTCAACCCCCATTCTTAGTCGAGGACTCAGCACTATTTATACATTCATTAGGAGGATTCCCAGGACCATACTCAAGCTATATTTATAATAAAATCGGTAATAAAGGAATCCTGAAGTTGTTAGAGAATACAGTTAATAGAGAAGCAGAGTTTTTATGTGTAATTGCATGTTGTATACAAAAAAATATCATAAAAATATTTTCGGGGAAAGTGAGGGGATTCATCTCTCATAGTGAAAAAGGAGAATTTGGTTTTGGCTTCGACCCTATATTTATTCCTGAGGGATATCAAAAAACGTTGGCTGAAATGCCGATTGAAAAGAAAAATGAGGTTTCGCACAGAGGAAAGGCAGTGAAAAAACTTATAAAATACCTTGTCTCAATGGAATCATTTAATAAGGATTCATATACTTTTATTAAGAAGTGAGAAAAAGATTTTTGAATGAAACATTTGGTAGTTGCGTTGGGTGAAGATTGATGGCAAGGATGCATACAAGGAGAAAAGGGAAATCACATTCAAAAAGACCACCTATTTTAAAGCGTCCAGAATGGGTTAAATACTCACCTGAAGAGATTGAGGAAATCGTTATTAAGCTTGCTAAAGAAGGGAAATATCCGTCAGAGATAGGAATGATATTAAGAGATGAATATGGAATTCCTACATTTAAGCAGGTAATGGGAAAGAAATTAGTAAAATTCCTTGAGGAAAAGGGTATCAAATACGAATATCCCGAAGATCTTGCTAGACTACTAGAGAAAGCTAAGAGACTGATTAATCACTTAAGAGTTCATAAAAAGGATTATAAGAATAAACATGCTCTTGAACTTATTGAAGCAAAAATACATAACTTAGCTAAATATTATAAACGTGTTGGTAGGTTACCTAAGGACTGGAGATACAAGACGGTAGTTGCGAAAATAGAGTAAAATAATGAAGAGTAATAGTAATGCATTCTCAACACAAGAGAAAAAATTTCTCCGAAAATTACATGATACTGCTAGATTAGTACGTGATTTAGACGGAAAAGTAGCGATACTAACTCACTATGACACCGATGGTTTAGCTGCAGGAGGAGCGTTCTTAAGATATTTTGCTCTAAATAATAATCCCTTTGTTATTCGTGCAACAACAAAGTTAGATGACAATATCCTAGCTGACTTTTTTAATTTATCCGCTGATCACTACATAATGTTAGACTTAGGAAGCGATCTTGATAGAGTTATTCCTATATGGATGGATAGAGGAAGTCATGGGGATCTTCTAATTATTGACCACCATAAAATTGTGAAATATAACGAGTACGTGGAGAATTTTACCTTTGTAAACCCGGAATATTATGATATTGATGGAGGAACAACAGCATGTACAGCTATAATGTCAGCGCTTATTACGTATTATGCAACCAAAGAGGAAGATAAATATCTTCTAGAGTTAGGTATTGTAGGCGGCTATGGAGATATGCAGTTACAAAATAACATCTCAGCTATAAATCAGTACTTCGTCAATAAGGCTATTAAGAATAATGTAGTGGAATATGTAAAGGATTTCATATTCTTCCTTAACAGAAAAATGCCACTTTTTAGAGCACTAACGTGGATGTTCATACCATATATTCCTAAATTTTCAGGAAGAGATGACGTTGGCATAAACATTTTGGAAAAAGTCGGAATACCAATTGAAAAGGAAGAAAGGTATACAACTATAGATGATATAAACGAAAAGCAGAAGGAGGAGATACTAAGCGTTATTCTAGAGTATCTAAGTAGCCTTGGAGTATCAATAAATGTTAAAGACCTAATTAGAGAAAGTTACGAGTTAAAACTAGAGGATGATGATATACTGTCCACTGCTGAGGGGTTCTCGTCTATACTTAGTGCGTTAGGCAGGATGGAAAAAGAAAGTCTTGGACTCTTATTAGCATCTGGTTCACGTGGAGAAATACTAGATGAGGCGAAAAGAATACTAGATGAAAGAAGGAAGTTAATAAACAGATACCTTGAAGAAGCACTTAGAAGAATAAGAATATATGGCGATAAAATTGCGATTATAGATTTTCGTGGATTTGATTTTAATCCTAGATTCACAGGAAGCATTTCAACAATATTGTCAAAGTCCATTACTCTTTCAGATAAGGTAGTGGTAGTCCTAGGAGAAGAAGAAGGGAAAATAAAGGTTTCAGCCAGAGCTCCGAAAACTTTAGTAAAACAAGGTTTCGACTTGTCTGTTATAATGAGAAATCTGTCTAAAAAAGTTGGTGGTGTAGGTGGAGGCCATAACGTTGCCGCTGGGGCATCATTGAATAAGACAGAAAACATAAGGGATATTTTGGTGACAGAATTAATGGAGGCACTGCCTCGTGGATAATTGTAAATATACGTTTAAATTTTTAATTAAGGGGATGAAGAAAAAAGATGCAAAAAAGATGATTCAGTCACTTTCTCCAGATAACATAGATATTCCGAGTGATTTGGATATATCACTTAATTTCCAAGATGATTATCTGGAGGTTATAGTTATAAGCTCTAACATAATGCGGGTTAAAAATACTATTGACGATGTATTCAGATGTATATTACCTATTCTCAACCTTATTAAAAAAAATAATACAGTTTAAAATATTACTTCAGCTACCTATTTTCCACTCAGTACGAAACTAATTACATCATTATTTCTCACAAGATAGTCTGCTCTCAATCGTGCATTATTTCTCACATTTATGCCAAATGCTAATTTATCCCCTAATTCTGAGTGCACTAAATATGCTAGTTCCCTTAGGGTAGTACCTTCTTTGACAAGTAGGGCATCTGGAAGTACATTCCCGTCTGCATCCGTTAGTTTGATAGGGTTTCTAACAGGATATACAACTATATATTTCAGTATATCGAAGACTACATGATTAATTAATTGCTGAACATTTGTACCACCATACTTCTCAAAAATTTTTTTCCTGATAATTGTTAATGCATCCAGAAATTTTTTATCAAGCGATGAATCTATAATCACGAACTCACTATCCCCAGGTAAGTATTTTACAGAACTATTTTTTGATAGTTTTTTTAAGATATATTCCGATAGAGCACTAATAGGCATAACATCATAGCCAGCATCTCGCATTCTCTTTATGTTTTCTTCAGCATATGGTAAGTCAATTTTATTAGCGGCAATTACCATAGGTTTATCAAGTTTAACTAGATACTTTGTAAATTCATATAATGCTTCATCATCCCACTTTAATAGATCACCAAATTTCTCGGCAGTTTTATTTAGTGCGATTTTAATAGTCTCCTTACTAAATTTTAATCCACTTAATGATTCATATATAGCATCATCAACCTCTTGTCGCTTAAACTTAAATTGCTTCAGAACTCTATCCCAGTGCTTCTTTAGGATCCCCCTTACCCAATAAATTATCTCCTTTTCTAAGAATTCTATATCTTCCATTGGGTCATGATCACCTGGCTTCGTAATGCGCCCTTCCTTATCAGTCGCCCCAGAAGCATCAACAACATGTATAAGCGCTTCAGCCTTACTTATCTTATCTAAGAATTGATTACCTAAACCTCTTCCACGCCAAGCATCTGGAACTAGACCTGCTGTATCAATGATTTTTACGGGAATAAATCGATTACCATCAATACAGAATGAGTTCTTCGGGTTATCTTTTACATTAAACTCTCTACATAAACACTTCACTCTAACATAACCTATACCAATATTAGCGTCTATAGTCGTAAATGGGTAATTAGCTACAGGAGCCTCTGCTAGTGTTAAAGCATTAAACAAGGTTGATTTACCTACGTTAGGCTTTCCTACTATCGCAATTTCAATCATTTCTAATCTAATAAAAGAATTATAGGTACACCTGCATTTAACTATCTAGCTCAGCTATATGCTACATAATAACACTATATAACAGCCTACCAGAGTGCAGAATAATGTTAGAAGTTTGCTGACTGAATAGTATTAGGGAAGTGCCCCCGCCGGGATTTGAACCCGGGACCTTGGGCTCCGAAGGCCCACGTTCTAGGGCTAAAATTCCTCTCTATCCGGGCTAAGCTACGGGGGCAAATTATGAACTCTTCCTAATAAAATGCATTATGTACTGTATGATATAATTTTCTTAATCACGCAAGAATGATCCACAACAATTAACCCTAATCCTTCAATATATAGTTTTTACCTATCATTGTAAGATGGCAAAGAAATATTATTTTGCTCAACTGAGATTTGCGGTAGTAAATAAATTATGTTACAAGACAGGCGAAAAAGTAAATATATTAGCTCTTTATATTATAAACCATTATTTGGAGAAAGATAGCGGGGGTTCCCCTAGCCTGGTCAACGGGGGCGGGCCAAGACCCCTACTAGGGGGTTGGAGCCTAGACTTAAGATCCGCTGGCGTAGGCCTTCGTGGGTTCAAATCCCACCCCCCGCACCAAAACCCCACATATTCTATCAAACAGAAAAGATACTTGATTATATGCCCAAGATTAGTAATTATATACTTATCAGGTATGTGGAAAATTATTTAACTAAATAGAGGCTTCTTCGGATTATAGTTTTTACATCTTAAATTGCTTTATGTCTCTTCTTCCTTCAACATACTAATTAACTCATCAACAGATACTAGTTTTTGCCACCTTTCATCCATATGCCTTACTGTAACCTTCCCAGCTTCCTTTTCCTTTTTACCAATTATTAAAACATATTTGAAACTTTTCTTATTTGCATATTCTAGCTGAGATCTTAAACCTCTATTTGAAATGTTTATATCAACGATAAAACCTGCGTTTCTTAGCTTATTTGCGACTACAATTGCGTAGCTAAACACGGAATCATCAGTGGTAGTAATATAAACTTTAGTTGGTTCTCTTCTTTGTATAGCACTACTCTCTAACGCAAGTACTAACCTTTCAACACCTCCTGCAATACCTATTGCACTTAGGTCAGCTCCAAAAGCACGTGTTAATCTCGAATAATAGCCACCCCCTGCGATAGCACCAACTCTTGTATTTGATTTATCATATGCCTCAAAAATTACACCATCATAATAATCTAAACCACGAACAATCGATAAATCGATTGTTAAGGGTACAGATAACTGCTTTAAGGTATCATATACCTCAAATAATGGCCCACTATATCCGATTTTATCGGCTAATTGAGCAATATCCTCAATATCTAAAGATTTCTTGATTATATTTAGTAACTCATTAGCGCGCTTCTTACTTCCCAAAACTCCTGCGAGACTTTGGATAAACTCGTTGGGTGATAATTTGTTGTACTTATCAATAACTCTAAGTGTTTCAAGTATTTTTTCTTCTGATTTAACATACTTGGCAACTAGAGATTCTATTAGACGTCGATCGGAAATTTTAAATTCATAATTTTTAAGACCAACTTCTTTAAACAGGCTATTGGCAAATAATAAGACTTCTATACAGCTCTTTTTTTCGTCACCACCAAAAATCTCTATATCCCATGCATAGAAACTTCTATACCTACCATGTTGCGGTTCATCATATCTCCACTGAACACCAAAAGCAGCAAGCTTCACAGGCTTAGGTATTTCCGGGTGCATAACTACGTATCTCGTTATTCCTACTGTTAAATCAAATCTTAAACCAACTTTTCTTCCAGCTTTATCTCTAAAAGCATAAATCTCTTTTTCGATGTCTGGACCTGACTTTAGTGATAACGTCTCAAATAGTTCAATAGTTGCGGGTTCCATAATTTGAAAATTATATCTTTTACACAAATTACTAAACACTATGTAAATGTACTCAAATTTTTCGTAGGTCTCTGGGTCTATATCTCTGATACCACGTGGTAGTCTTAGTTTCATGGCAACCCCCTTAAAGACTAGAATTCTCTAAAGAGTAATTCTTAGCTCCCTAAATATTTATTGTCCCTACAATAAAGGATAAAAGCCCTACAGCCATTGCATACAGAAAAAGCTTCTTCACGAAATATGCGATAGATTTACTAGGATCATTCAAAATCTTTACTACACCAAATAGAAAAATTAAATTAGCAAATTGCACAACTATCAAGTAATATATATTAAGCATATTGTATATCCAAGGTATATAACTTATTATCACTGCGAGTATAATTAAAATTGAGGCTACTAATGATGCAGTTTTAGGGCCATGTGTGACAGCCAAGGTATTTATGCCTAACGCTCTATCTCCCTCAATGTCTACTATTCCCTTTATAATCTCTCTACTCATATTAGCTAGAAATGACATTATAAATAAAATTACGATTAGTAATGTAATCGATTTATCTACAGCTAATGCTCCATAAACATACGGTACAGAAACAGATAAGCTGACTATAATGTTCCCTAACAAACCCAATCTTTTAACTTTATAATTATATAGAAACCCTAACATTAGGAAGGTAATTCCTATAATGAAGGCATATATTGAGAGAAAAAGTGATAAGGATAAGCCAATTATAGACAATATTAACGCAGAGTATAATGCCTCTCTTTTAGTTACGTCTCCTTTCACTATAGGTCTATTGGGATTATTTATCATATCAACAGGAACATCAAAGTAATCATTTAAAATCATGATAGTTGCTGAGAAAAGAAAACCAGAGAAGAAACCAAATAGTAATTTAGAAATATGTGGTACACTAAGCAGAGAGATATATTCACCTATTATAACAGCGACCCCGATCATGATATCATTAGGTATACGTAAAAGTTTAATAAACCCTTTAATCTTCATCTATCTTTCCTCCTTTTAATAAAGAGACTGTATAGTATATTACTTCCCCTCTTCTTTCTATCAATGCTATCTTTAATTCTTTTTTACTTAGCAGAGTTTCTCTTAACTCACTTAGAATTTTCACTATTTTTATAGGTTTACCCTCATCGATTCCTATTATCCTATATTTAGCTGGTTTCTCGGGATAATCTCCCCGATCAAACACAAGAAGATCAATATCACTACTATATCCATCCATAACTTTATAACCACGATCCGTTAGATCCCTATATATCAGATACTTTGGAAATATATTTTTATCGTATTTCGCGAAATATTTGACTAAGTCTTCAAATGAATACTCTTTTTTATTCCTATCTTTTATACTAATTTTACCGCGCTCAGCTAAATATAGAACTTCTAATGGCGATAGAATTAGTTTACGAATAGATTCATCATATTTACCGAATCTTTTTTGTTTAATCAAATCAATTCCTGTAATTAGTATTGCTTTATTACCTCTTAAAACAGCTACTGGCAACATTTTTAAGATACCCTATAATGTACTTCCAGCGTGAATGCATTAATATTTTTGAGATATCATTACACTACTTATATTATGTTTTTACGAAGTATCGAATGGCTAGATGGCAAAATAAGGATAATTGACCAAACTAAACTACCAATAAAGTTAGAGTATAAGTTTCTTGAGACTATAGATGATGTCGTTGAGGCAATTAAGTCTATGAGAGTTCGTGGAGCCCCATTAATTGGGATTACTGGTGCATTAGGTTTAGCCCTAGTTGCATACAAATTAAAAGATGAGGATAGAGACTATGTAATTAGAGAGATTAAGACAGCATATGAGAAGATATTAAATACGAGGCCGACTGCTGTTAACTTGAAATGGGCACTTGATTACGTATTGTCCAATTCTATTGATCAGGCAGATGTAGCTGAATCTATCATAAAAAATGCGCTTAAGTTAATGGAAAGGGATATAGAAATAAATAGGAAAATAGCAGAAATTGGACAGATACTGATTAGTGATGGAGATGTAATAATGACCCATTGTAATACTGGTTCTCTGGCTACAGTTAGTGTAGGTACAGCACTAGGCGTGATCATAGAGGCTTGGAAAAGAGGAAAAAGATTTTTAGTGTATATAACGGAAACAAGACCTCTTTTACAGGGTGCTAGACTAACAGCTTTTGAGCTGAAATATGCAAATATCCCCTTTACATTAATATGTGATTCAGCCGTTGGCATTACTATTGCTAAGAAAAAGGTAAATAAGATATTTGTAGGTGCTGACAGGATCCTTCTGGATGGAACTACATACAATAAGGTAGGAACATTTCAGATAGCAATACTCGCAAAAAAGTTTAACGTAGACTTTTACGTTGTTGCACCTACGTCAACTATAGATATACATAGCAAGAGGAGAGATGTAATTATTGAAGAAAGAAGTAAAATGGAAGTATTAACTATTCAAGATAGATTAATAACCAGTACAGATATTACCGTATATAATCCTGCTTTCGACGAAACACCCCCAGAATATGTATCAGCAATAATAACCGAAAAAGGAATTATATACCCACCATACGAAGAAAATTTACCTAAAATTATGCAGCATAACACTACTTAAGCATTTTATTCAGCAGAAAGACTTGTGCTGCTCTTTCTATCATTTCAAGAAGACTTAAACATTCAGTAAGTTTACGTCCCCATATATATACTCCATGGTTTCTCTCAATTATTGCTTTATACCCTTGCCTCACGTAATCACCAATAATCAAATACAGCTTTTCATGAGGAATATTTACTACAGGAATAGCACCCACCTTTAATTTGGTTTCGAAATCGATAGGCTCTAACTCATTAATTTTATTAGAGAGAACAATTGTATGTGGAGGATGCGCATGAATTACAGCTTTAAATTCACTGTTTAAGTATATAGCTTGGTGAATTGGTAGATCAATAGAGGCTTCAGGGCTACTATCATTAAGATTAATAATAATAAAGTCCTCCGGCGTTAGTGCTCCGAAGCTCTTTCCAGACCTCTTAATTAAGATACGGTCGGAGGATATACGGTAGCTTATATTCCCGCCAGCTGCTACAACATATCCCTTATCATATATTGTTTTGCAGATTTGGATTAGCTCAAATATCATCTCTAAAACTATAGTTTATATTTCAAACAAATTAATGTGGATGTAGCTAACTACAGAGAATTATGTATGTCATTATTAGCTTTTAACTTATTACTAAATCCTTGGTGATGATAACTTTATCTTTTGACGAAAGTTTGATTTTATCAAGAAGTTTTGATGTCAAAATTAAAAGAGATAATCATAAATACTATGGGAAAATGTTATTGACGACTAAAAGAATTTTAGTATATAGGAAGAGCTTACTAGGAAAACTACAAGTCACTTCATATTCATACTCTTCTCTTCTCAGCATGAAATATGTTGGTTTTTTTAGAAAAAAATTAGCACTTTTTATAAGTGATAATAAATCGAAGGATAACGCTGTTATTATATTTATTCTTGAGGATGAAGATGAAGTTAAGAATGCATTAAAAAAAGTTATAAGGGAAGTAAAGATATATAATATCGAGTAGCAGATGATACAGATACCTGTTGAAAAAACTGAGAAAATACAGAGAGTACCCAAAGAGATAACTACTAAGCTTAAGGAGATGGGAATACTTAATAGAGTAAAGTTTATGAAGAAGGAATTGGTATTTTGTCCGATGAGAAATGCTAAGATATCTCCAATGTATTGTATACAGTGTCCCTTCTTTTTGAGGAGAGTGAAAGGAGTAGTTTATTGTAGATATGATGAAAAGAAGATATAATGTAATAATTTTTGCTCTTTAGAAAACCGATTTAAAGTCTCAGTGCTTAATAGTGGCGGGCCCGCCGGGATTCGAACCCGGGTCACCGGCTCGACAGGCCGGTATCCCTAGTCCCCATATGTAGGGTTAGACCACTAGACTACGGGCCCCTATGGAGCACTCTCCAATTATTATAGTGTTTATAGAGCTCTCTTTTATATGTGTTTACTGAGATATGAGAAAAACTTTTGATTTATACTTACATGAGTCGAAAATTATTGACAACCTACTTTAGGAGCCTTCTATAATTTTAGAAAAAGTTGTGGAGTATTCTTACCTATACCTGGATAAACATGGTAACCCTTAATTTTCCTCCTAATCTTAGGTACTTTATAAGATTTCTATCAATATTAATTGCTGCCTTATCTGCATATATAGCTATGGTTCTTTCGTCTATATAATTGGAACGTCTTATAACTAGAGAGCTTACGGATCCCAATTGTAAATCCTTAGATCCCTTGGCAGTTAGTTCATCATAAAAGCCTCCAGCCTCAAGTAAAAAGGTAACCTTAACATCATCACGTTTGATTATGGTAAGGAATTCTGATGGTAAGTCCGAAACTGCAAATCTAGACTTTACCCCAATAATACAATTTCCATGTTTTGTTAAATGGTTATCTTTAGTAATTTCCATCGTAGATTTATGTGTTGCTAATATATTTCTATGTCCGTTGGCAGAAAATATTATAATGGCTTCCTTGTCTTCCATCCGTTAGCCCCTCTTAAAGGGACAAACATACATCCGATGCTTTCCCTCTTAACAATTTTGTCCTCTAGTTTTTCGATGATAGTGAGAGTTTGGACATACAAATTACCTATCGGAATAACGATACGCCCTCCCACTTTTAACTGCTTAATAAGCATTTTAGGAACATATGGAGCGGCGGCAGTAACTAAGATTTTATCATAAATCTCTTTCTCATAAAGAGGTGGGTATCCTAAAGTTCCGTCTCCCCTAATAACAGTAACATTATCTTCATAGCCAGCTTTTTCGAGGTTTTTTCTAGCAAACTGCACAAGCTCATCAACAATTTCTATTGTTACTACATGACCGGTAGGAGCAATTGTTTCTGCTAAAAGAGCAGCTTGATACCCACTTCCAGCACCAATTTCTAGTATGTAATCTCCGACATTTGGCCTTAGCTCTTCTAATATATATGCACACATATGAGGTGCAGAAATAGTTTGACCAGTATCACCTAATGGAAGCGCATGATCAACATATGCATAGTCTTCATATCCAGGCCATACAAATAAGTGTCTGGGCACTTTCAGCATAACGTTTACATAACTTTTTGTTTTTAATATACCACTTTTTATCAGCTTACTAATTAACAATCTCCTTTCGTTTATATAGTCTCTTTTCATTTTTATATAAACCATTTATCTAATGCACTAACACCTTTTACTTTTTTAAGTTCGTTAAGCGCTTTTTCCACTCTCTCACGATTGAAATCATGCTCATCACATAAGAAGCTAATTATTCCATCATAGTCCGGTTCACTAAAGTCTAATTTATAATCCATAGTTACTTTTGGGTTCAAGAATAACTCTTTAATTTCTATAATTTCTTCTCTACCAATCTCCCTAATAGCTTCCGGAATTCTTTCTATACTACCATATTTCTTTATAAGCTCGTACGCTTTTTTGGGGCCTATTCCTCTTATTCCCTCGTTGTAATCTGTACCTATAAGAATACCAATGTCAATTAGTTGTTCTCTCGTAATTTTAAGTCCATCTAATACGTCTTGAAGAAAGATTATCTCTGGCTCCAGTTTTACCTCAATTCCTTTACTCGGTAGTCTTTGTTTTCCTGTCAGTGTAATATTTCTAACTACAACGGGTGATCCAAATAGTAAGGAATCATAATCTTGAGTGCCAGAGGCCCAGACATCACCTTTTCTTGCCATAAAACTTGCTTGCGCTTCTGCTTCACTTGGCGCTTGAACTACAGGAATCCCCATTAAGCTCAATAATCTCTTAGCATCCTCTACCATTCTATCTTCAATCTTACTTGCTAGGGCAGCATATTTCCTAGCTTCTTTATAGTCTCCTACCTCTAACGCCTTTAAATACTTTTTCCAATTTTCCTCCTTAATCTCCTTTCTTTTTAATAACTCTCTCATTTTACGCTGCGGAGGAACTCCGTCAAAGACATATACCAACTTAATATTTTCCATTAGTAGGTTTACATTTCTATAAAATAGTCCACTAAGATGACTAGTTACGTTTCCATGTCGATCTCTCAAGGGTCTACCCATTGCATCCCTAATAATTGTTAAAAACTGGTAGATAGCATTGTATGCGTCTATCGCAATTATTTTATTTGCTAAATCCTTAAAGGTAGTTTTTATCTTAAATTGGTTTATAAGAGGGGTCAAATTAACACCCAAACTAGTCACCCCTTAGAATTATCCTACATGTGCTTCCCTCAGTCTCCACAGCAATTTTACCCCATATCTCAAGCTTAAGTAACTCTTTTCTAATTTCACTTTCACTTACATCATCAATCACTTCTTTAATGCTTCTCACTAATTCACTTAGTAGAATATTTTTCTTACTCTCTACAATTGAATATATTATTGTGTGAACAGGTTTTTTACTCCACTCCATTTCAATCCTCCATTATTGATTCAGCAGCAGTAAAATAAAAAGTATCTTGAAGAAAAACCCCGACTAAACTAGCCACATAGGAAAACTAACACATAAAGAACATAAAGATAAAGATAATACCGTAATCAAAAGAAACTATTATGTCAGTTATGTTATAGCCATAGGCAAATTCATACGTTTAGCAACAATTTTTTTAGTATAGTCTTCGTACCATGATACGATTTTTTCATTTAGCGATGGACCTATCTTCGAAAGTGCATTTAGAAAATCAGCCATAGTAACCTCTTCAGCATCAAGATTTCTTCTTAAAGCATTCATGGCAGCCTCTCTTACAACAGCGGCTAAATCTGCTCCGGTATAGTATTCAGTAATCTCAGCAATATGCGTAAGATCTATATCACTAGCTAGCTTCATATTTCTAGTATGAATCTTAAGTATATGATATCTCGCTTGCTTATCCGGCGGGGGCACGTAAATTAATAGATCCATTCTTCCAGGTCTCAATAATGCACGATCTATCAGATCCGGTCTATTAGTAGCACCTATAACAATAACATCGGATAACCTACTAATTCCATCTAGTTCTGTTAAAAATTGGCTAATAACTCTGTCCATCACTCCACTTACGTCTAACCCTCGTTGAGGCACCAATGCTTCGATTTCGTCAAAAAATATTATTGCTGGTGCGGCCATACGTGCTCGCTTAAATACACGCCTTATACCCTTTTCTGACTCACCAACCCATTTTGATAGTAGCTCAGGACCTTTTATGGCTATAAAGTTCATATTCGTTTCTGATGCAATTGCTTGTGCTAAGAGAGTCTTTCCAGTACCCGGTGGGCCATAGAGTAGTATACCTTTAGGTGGAGTTATACCCATCCTTCTAAATTTATCTGGATATTTAAGTGGCCATTCTACAACCTCTCTTAACTGTTTCTTTACATCCTCAAGCCCACCTATATCCTCCCATTTAACATTAGGTATAGAGATCTCAACTTCCCTCATCGCGGTTGGGACAATTTCCCTATATGCATTCATAAAGTCCTCCATCGTAACGACCATTTTATCTAATAGTTCCTTGGGTATTATACCAGATTCCATATCAATTAAGGGTAGGTATCGCTTTAAGGCTTTCATAGCAGCTTCCTTACATAGTGCTGCTAAATCTGCACCCGTATACCCATGAGTAATACTTGCTAATTTCTTAAGATCAACGTCGTCAGATAAAGGCATCCCTCTTGTGTGAATCTGTAGAATTTCCAATCTACCTTTTTCGTCTGGTATTCGTATCTCAATCTCTCTATCAAAACGTCCAGGTCTTCTAAGTGCCGGGTCTATCGCGTCCACTCTATTTGTTGCTGCTATAACAATAACTTGGCCTCTACTTTTGAGACCATCCATTAGTGTTAATAACTGAGCAACCACTCTTTTTTCTGCTTCACCAGTTACTTCCTCTCTTTTTGGAGCAATTGCATCTAATTCGTCTATAAATATAATGCTTGGTGCATTTTCCTCAGCTTTTTTAAATATTTCCCTTAATTTAGCTTCTGACTCACCGTAATATTTGCTTGTAATTTCAGGACCATTAATAGCGAAGAAATTAGCTTCTGATTCGTTAGCAACAGCTTTTGCAAGTAATGTTTTTCCACAACCTGGAGGGCCATAAAGCAGTACTCCCTTAGGCGGATCTATACCTAACCTCTTAAATAATTCCGGATATCTAAGTGGCAACTCCACCATCTCTCTGATTTTTTCAATCTCACGATGCAAACCGCCTATGTCCTCATACCTTACATCCATTTCATCGATATGCTCGCTTACAGGTTCCCGTGAAACAATTATTCTTGTTCTCTCCCTTATTATTACAGGACCTAATGGAACCGTTTTCCTAACTCTAAACGTCAAGTAACTACCAAATAGATTTAAAATGATATTATTGCCCTTGAGAACTGGACGATTTAATAATCGTGAGTGTATAACACCTTCAAGTCCATGGTCAACATCTATCCTAGTATCTACAGGTGCTAGTAATATCTTACTAGCTTCTTTCACATTAGCTTTTCTAACCCAAACAACATCATCAATACCAGCACCCGTATTACTTCTCATTTCCCGATCCATCAGGATGATGTCATCATCATACTCCTCTGGAAGTAACCAAGCAACGGCTACAGCGCTTCTTTTTCTTTCAACAAGCACAACATCTCCTTCCTTCACTCTTAAAATAGCCATTACTCTGCGTGATATTCTGACCCTACCTCTACCGAAATCTTTTGGTAGCGCCTCTTTTACTCTTAATTGAACCCTTTGCTGCTCCCTATCCACGATACCCTTCATATTATATAACCCACCTAAACTTCCTTTCAATATCTCTAAATATCTTTTACCTATATTTAACTAAAAAATCAAGTAACTAAATAAATGGAACATCTTAAATTAAATTAGTTTTGAGATAATTTCGAGGAATCTTTAGAATAAAATCAAGCAAAAGCTGAGTATTACCCAAAAAATAAAGAATTATTAAATTCGTATAGTAGTAAATTATCCAAAAATACTTATCATGCTAACATAGTTATTCTAGTAAAATTTCCATATATTAATCTTAGCTTTTATATAAGAGTTATGAATAACCATAAATACTTCTAGTCCTCTAGCGTTTCTAAAAACACCTTTTAAGCTGTTTTTAGCCTAAGATAAAAACAAGTACATTAAGAGATTTAAGTTAGAATCTTAAATATTTCAACTAAATAGCTAGAACATAGCATTTTTCTAGTACCGTGTTAAGCGGACAACTTCCCAGTTACTTATTTTGTCGATGGAATTAATTATATTCTCTACCTTCTGTAATACACCCTCCTCTTCAGCAACCGATACAAGAATAAGCAAAGCTTTTAGACCAAAAGCAATAGGTTCATGCTTATAATCTAGTAATTCAAATCCCTGTTCTTCTAGTTTTTCCTTCAATTCATTAATTATCGAGTTCAGAAAATCATCACCAACTTCCTTAGGCAATATCCTATATATAATGTTCACTTTTGCCATTTCTAAACGTCACCACCTAAGGCCCCTCAAAACCACAACTAGGGCAAACATACTTTCTTGAAAATTTTCTGCATTTTTCGCACCGCCATATAATCGCTTTACCGCAGTTAGGGCAATAAAATTTTACAGATAGCTCGTAATGTGTTATAACCTTATTACACGATGTACATTTGGGTGGAACATATGCTTCTGACATTAAAGATAACACCCTTCTATGTTCATTAATCCACTTCTCTATGCTTACTTAAAAATTTAGGCATAAACTTATTTACTAAATAACGTATAAAACTTTGTCCATGTCTATCTACATCTCCATAGGATAAAAAGCCATCTATAAGCCTATGTTTCTGTAGAGAGAGTACCAATGAATATATTTGCTGATTATTCAACAATAGAAAAAGTCTTCTAAGTAGTTTTTGTAATATTAATTCCTCTTTAAAATTACTTAACCACATTAATTGATAATTGTTAATATCGCCACTTATAATACAATGTGCTAAAAAATTAGCTGCCATTAGTAAATAATAAATACCACCTCCAGTTGTCACTTTAGTTTGGCCAGCAGTATCACCAATATAAATATATTTTCCACTGTAAAAAGGGGTAACTGGTCCTGTTAAAACAATATGCCCAAAGTATTTGTTAGTAATTTTATATTTATAGCTATTATCACCATAATGCCTTTTTAAGTGATGGTTAACAATTTTATGAGGATTTCTACCTGCCGTTCCTACTCTAACTGTACCATTACCCAGCGGAATACTCCACATAAAGAAATAGGGATTTAGGTCCTTATCAACAAATACTTCTATATTTTCTTCATCCATAGTTGTATCTTTTATATCAACTTGATAGGATGGGAAAATTTTCTTAATACCTTTTCTTAAAAGCGCACCTAACGCTCCAACCGCAATAACAATATAATCATATTTCTTCTCGATCTCATCAATATCTGTACTATCAATTTTGACGGTGTTCCCACCGGAACGTACAAGACTTAATCTCCTTCCTAGTACTAACTCTCCACCATCTGCTATGATTTTAGATGCAAGAATATTTTCAAGTCGCTCTCTATTTATTATATACACTTCCTTTGTATTATGATACTCTCCTTTGAATAAAGTAGAAATGGAAATAGTTAGTGATCTTATCCTATTTACTATAACCTCCCGCTTTAGTTCTCTATTGCCCAGTATATTACCTAAGATACGAATTGCATTAGGACTTACAACTCCAGCACAATGTTGAGGTTTACCAATATGAGGATCCTCCTCAATAACTCTAACTCGAACTCCTCTTCTTAGTAGTAGGTTAGATAGAAATAGCCCACTTAGTCCTCCACCTACTACTAATACTTGCATATAAACTCCATCATTATCTAATTTACTCTTAAAGGTAAAAATTTAAGGAAAGCACGTCAATGCAATTATTCATAGATAAGTTTTATTTAAGGATTTCTATGATCATTCAAGCAACCATTCAGTTTTTCGGGCCAATAATACACATTAATCGCCATAGATTATTAGATTTTGATGACACACAACCAACATTATCAGTTTAAACAAGTAATTGTAGTTCGAACAGATATTAAAATGAGTAAAGGAAAACTGGCTGTTCAAGTAGCACACGCAGCGGTTTCATCATATATACAAGCATCGAATAGTAGTAGACGGTGGACGGAAGGGTGGATTAGGGAGGGACAGCCTAAAATTGTGTGTAAAGTAGCTACCCTTGATGACTTACTTCGAATATATAATGATGCCTTGAGAAAAAAATTGCCTGTATCCATAATTAAGGACGCTGGAAGAACAGAAATACCACCAGGGACGATAACATGTATAGGTATTGGACCAGCACCTACTGAGGCTATAGATAGTATCACAGGAAAACTTCCTTTACTCTAAGTAATATTAACATAGTACTAATTTTCTGCAAATGTAAAGCCAGGGGATTTTTGAGTTTATGAAAATGAGCATGGTACCGTCAACTGACATCGAAGTAGGAATGACTACATACTTCCTTTCCAATATACCTCCATTAGGACAATTATGTAGGTGTAGAGAGAAAGAAAATGACTTTATCGTTATTGAGTTATTAGATAAAGAAATACTAGCAAAAATTAAAAGAAAACGAAAACTTCATGAGTTTGTTATTTTAATGGTTCAGAAAAAGTGGGGAATGGATACATTAACATTTAGAAGAGACTTATCAAGGAAACTAGGATTAAGAGAAAAAGATTTAGTTTTCTTAGGTATCAAAGATTCGAGGGCAACGGCTATCCAACATTTTTTCATACGAAAAAATATTACAGTAGGCAAAGGAAGATTTAAGGTTCTGGGATTCATTAGACCTAAGGATTTAAGAAAAAAGTACCGAAATTTTTTTGAAATAAAAGTATCCTGCAAAAATATTAATAGAGAGGCATTAAGCCTTTTGTCCAATACTTCAATTACTATACCGAATTATTTCGGATACCAGAGATTTGGCGGTTTACGACTTGTAAATCATATAATTGGGGAGTTAATTATTAAGAGGAAGTTTAAAGAGGCTGTTCTACTATATTTGACATACACATCACCATTTGAACCTGATATATATACGAACTGGCGAAAAGAACTTAAAGATAGACTTGACTTTAAATCCGCTCTTAAAGCTATACCACCAGGCTTATATTACGAGAAGCTTATGCTTACATACCTACTTGAAAAACCGAACAATTATCTAGGGGCCTTAAGAAGATTACCATTAAAGCTTAGAAGACTACTTGTTCAATCATTCCAATCTTACCTATTTAATATTTTAGTAAGCGAAAGAGTATTAAGAGGATTACCAATCGAGCATCCTCTACCAGGAGAGTATGGCTATAGTAAACTTTCTGAAGAGATTACAATTGCAGATGCTTCAACAAAAAGGTTTAAACTGAGGCTACTATTACCCCTATTTGGCTATGCATATAAAATGCCTTATGGAGAACAAGGAGAAATTGAGAAAAGGATATTGAAAGAGAGAGAGCTGACCCTAAAAGACTTTTACATTAAAGAAGCAGAAGAATTTAGCCTTAGTGGCGGATTTAGACAGGCATCAATGGAGATATACTTTAACTCACTAATAACTGGAAAAAATAACGTGCATATCAACGCAGTACTAGATAAAGGTTGCTATGTTACAATATTACTAAGAGAAATCTTTAAGCCTGAAAACCCTATATTACAGGGGTTCAGCTCTTAACAGACTGGACAGCTGGATGGTGCTTATCCGCCATAATAACTTCATACCAGATATACTTTCCATCTTCGCCGAGATAGTAGGATCCTAGAACAGTTAGGTTCCTAAACTTTCTCTTTGCCCGCATTTCAGCGATTTCCTGCGAAGAGAGACCTCTTTTAATTTTGGAGATACCCATTCTCTTTTGTCTTCTACCAAGTGTAGGCGGTATCTTACTTAATCCTCCTTTCCTAACTCTAACTCTAACAACAACATATCCTTGCTTCGCACGATATCCTAACATCCTAGCTTTGTCAAGACGACTTGGTTTCTCAACTCTCTCTACAGTTTTCCCTCTTCTCCACAGCATCCTTTTGTATGTTAAATATGCTTTAAACTTTGGATCACTCCAAATAGCTCTCCACGTCTTTGAAATATACTTATACATCTAAATAGTTCACCTCACATTATGAATTACATGCCTACCCCTCTTTAATAATTTTTATGACTTCATCTACAGCTTTTTCACGTGCTTCCTCGGTTTGCGCACCAATGTGAGGAGTAAATAATACGTTGCTTAGAGATAGAAAGTCCTTATCTTGAAATGGCTCTTCCCAATACACATCGAGGGCTATACCTCCAATTTTACCACTTTTAATGAATTTAAATAGTGCACGCTTATCGATAACTTCACCTCTTGACGTATTTATTACAAATACATTATCTTTACATTTCGCGAAAAATTCTTCATTAAGCATTCCTCTTGTCTCCTTCGTAAGAGGAACATGAATAGAGATTATATCACAATTTTCAGCTATTTCATATAAACTATCTACCTGAACTACACCCTCATCTATATACTTCTTTGGAATCTTACTTGAACTGTATACTAATACATTTACTGAAAATGGTTTTAGTAATTCATATAACCTTCTTCCAATTCTCCCAAAGCCAATAATTCCAACAGTTTTTCCATATAATTCTTTACCTATTAACTTCTTCTTTATCCAATGCCCAGATTTCATTGAGTAATGAGCCTCTCCCACACCTCTTAAAATTCCAAGAATTAAAGCCAGGGTAAGTTCGGCAACGGCTTCGACAAATGCACCAGGGATATTATAAACCTTAATTCCGTGATTCTTTGCATATACAACGTCGATATTATCGAGCCCAACACCGAATCTTATGATCTTTTTGAGATTATTCGCTTTTTCTAGTAAGGGTTTGTCAATTTTAAGTCTACCTCTCACAACTAGAACCTCGGTATCTAATATCTCTTCTTGAAGCTGGTCATATGTAATGTTAGGCTTGTACTCAACTTTATAACCCTCTGAAGACAACTCTATTACTAAGCGTTCAGGAACAGGATCTGTAATTAGTATTTTCATAACTACCATAAAGTTTAATTAGGCACTATTTTAATTTATTATAATCAAATCCTTATGAATATATCAGAATTTCAAGATTAAATACAAAAATTATGAAATTAAAAATAATTTATTTCAGCATTGAAGATTTTTGAGGGGCATAAAATTTGAGACGATTATTTGGCACCTCAGGAATAAGAGGAATATTTGGAGAAAATTTAGATGCAATATTTGCAATAAAACTAGGATATGCAATTTCTAGGTTACTGCCCAAAAAAGTAGTTATTGGGTGGGATTGCAGAACATCTTCAAAGATTTTAAGCTATAGTTTAGCCTCAGCCATAGCTTCTTGTAACATTACTGTAGATATGGCTGGATTAGTTACAACACCAGCATTACAAACATATGTTACATATACTGAGAGATATGATTATGGTATAATGGTTACTGCAAGTCATAACCCACCGCAGTATAACGGCTTTAAGGTTTTTCTAGGTAGTGGCTTGGAAAGCTATCCAGACACCGAGGAAAAAATTGAGAAAGCATTAGAAGAGAAAGTAAATATCCAGTGGGATAGCGTGGGTGCCATTCAACATTTACCTGATAAACATGTATGCAAGTATTATGTAGATAAAGTACTAGAACATTATGTTAATAGTAGTAAATGGAATGTAGGTGTAGATTTAGCAGGTTGTGCCTCAATTTTTACGATACCATATCTTCTTGAGAGATTGGAGGTAAATAGCTATTATATCAATGATACTCTCGACCCGCTATTTAAATTAAGACCTCCAGAGCCCAGACCTGATAATCTAGGAAAATTACAGCAACTTGTTCAGTCTAAGAAATTAGATTTTGGGGTGGCATTTGATGGGGATGGTGATAGAGCAATCTTCGTAGATGAAAAGGGGATAGCATGGTGGGGTGATGCTACTGGAATACTAATAGGTAAGTATCTAGTTGAAATTGGTGAAACAAAGTATGTTGTAACACCAATTACGTCAACAATAGCTACGGAGATAGTAATCGAAAATGTCGGCGGAAAAGTAATTAGGACAAAAGTTGGCGGTAAGAATATTGTTAAGGAAATGATTAATCATAATAGTGTATGGGGATTTGAAGAAAATGGCGGTGGAATATATGGAAAACACGTATATGGTAGAGATGGGGGAATAACTCTAGTATTGATACTTAGGATACTAAAACACTATAATAAACCACTATCACGGCTATTAGGTGAGCTTCCTAAATACCATCAAGTAAAGGATAAAGTTATGATCAAGGATAAACGTACTGCAGAGCTTTTAATTAAACATCTTTATAATAAGTTCTCGAAATTTAAGATAGACACTACAGAAGGTGTCAAAATATTTTTTAAGGATGATGAATGGGTTCTCGTTAGACCAAGTGGAACAGAACCTATCATTAGGATATTTGGAGAATCAAAAAGTAGGAAACGAGCAGAGGAAATGGTATTAGAGATGAAGAAAGAAATATACCAATTCTTAGACAAGTGATAATTCCAAAATTTTTTACAGTGCGAATGGATCCCAGCCTCTTTTCTCAAGCACTCTTCCATTTTTGAATTTGACTAACCCCTTTCCTTCACGTACATCTCCAATATACACATAATTTATACTGTAATTATCTGCAAATTTCATAAAGTCATTCCAAGCATCTCCTCGTATGGCGAAAATCGGTATATACTCCTCCCCCCCATAAAAGATATACTCCTCAGTATTTTCTTTCAATTTACTTAATTCGCTAACTAGCGTTTCATCAGCAGGTATATTTTCTACGATAATATCAACATCACTATAAGATATTAAGTCATAAAGACTGATTGCTAATCCATCACTAGAATCTATAGCAGCACGCACATATCCTTTACTTATAATTAATATTGCATCTCTCATCGGTACTATTGGCCGTCTATACAATCGTGTAGACTTCTCAAGAATACTCTGATCTTCAACTTTCAATTCATCATTCAGTACCTTATACCCAAGAGCGTGATAACCAAATATTCCAAGGGCAATTACTTTATCACCCGCAAAAATGTTACCACGCTTTGGAATTTCATAGAGCGTAACACCCCATGCACATATTGTGATAGTCAACTCCCTTCCCTCATTTGTATCCCCTTTACCTATAATAAGACCATAGTGGTCACAAGCTTCTCTAATACCTTTCGCGATCTTCAGATGATAATCCCTATAAAAAGCACGTGGAAATACGAATGAAAAATTTATACCTATTGGTCTTACTCCTTTACATACTAAGTCACTAATAGCAGCAACTACAGATTTCCAACCAACATCCTCATAGCTCAACTTTTTCGGTTTATCCGTGCTCTCTACAAATGTATCAATTGAAAAAACTATGTTCCCAAATGAAAACACATCATCAAAATACGTATCTTTATGATGTAGATACTTACTCATTTCACTTATTATCTTTCGCTCCATATTCACACTATAAAGTTATAGAATTAAGAATTAAAGAGCATCTATGCTCTGGATAAAATACTTTTTAATACTTTCAGAGTAGTATATGATTGGATTAATGCCCCCGTAGCTCAGCGGTAGAGAGATTTAGGGCGAGATCGCCCTAATCCTATAACGTGGGCCTCGTAAGCCCGAGGTCCCGGGTTCAAATCCCGGCGGGGGCTCCAAAACCGAGAACTACGACATTTTATTCTCTAATAAGGAGAGTTTAATTAGGAAGAAATAGTCAATACTCTGAATAAAAGTATTTTTCTCTCAATTATTACACTAATATATAAGTTATATATTGGTCGTTAATCAAGATTTAGTAAATCTAAATTATCCTTGCGCTCTAGCTATAGCGATGACATCAATAGCTAAGATAAAATAGACTATGAAGAAACTGAGCGTAAAATAGCTACCATAAATATAGAGGAAACTGTTCATGAAGTAATAGCGCCCCCGGTGGGATTTGAACCCACGACCACCGGCTCTCCCTCGTTTTACGGTAGGAGGCCGGCGCCCTATCCTGGCTAGGCTACGGGGGCATTCCTAGATACTTAACTTGACTATCTATCCTAATGAGAATTAAGGGTATTTAAAAAAATAAATTTAATTTATTTTTATGGAGAATTAATTGCTATTCTTTTTAATCTCTTATTGGCTCAAGCAAGCTTACTGCGTTCCATATTTTTACTCGGGCAAAAGGCGGCATATTAGGATCATATAAGACATTTTCCAAGGTACTTATGGCGTTTGCAACTCTTACAGCAGGGGAGTATTTTTCATCATATAGAAATGATATAGCCTCCTCTGCTGTCCTCCTAATATTTCGTGGTATTAATCTAGAATTTGCAATCTCTCGTAATATATTTGCAGCATTCTCTATTCTTTCTTCAACTTCCTCTTTAGATAATTTTCTCCTCGGCAATAAACATCACCTCCTCTAAAAACCTAACTTTTAGAGATATACATTTTCTTAAGATTTTAGATTTACGTCCTACCTAATCTCTAATATACTTTTCCAATATATTAAGTTTGATTAAGAGTAAGAAACACAATCTTTAGGGAAATTTAGAAAAATCGCTTACTACAATATTATGAATATTTATCTTTATCTCCGATGAATTCTAATTTTGTCTATAAAATGACAAATGCAGTAAATAAAATTGCCGAATTTATCAGAAAAGGTTGGAGGTTATCTTCACTACACTGTCCAGTATGTAATGCCCCATTAGTGAGTAAAGAGGAAAGATATTTTTGTGCTATATGTAATAGAGAAGTAAAAGTAGTCAGAAGCGAAGACGAATATAGAGAGATTGTAGTGCAGAACGTTCTTAATCAACTTAAAATGAACATTATAGACGCAATACAAAAGATTTTTGTAAATGAAAAATGGTATCTAAATAAGGAGAATTTAGAACTTTTAACTGCGTACCTAAATATCTTGAAAGCAATTAAAGAACTCAGTCGTTAATTTCAGGTTTATACTCTGTCGTTAGTATTTTCCTAATCTTTTCTGCAATCTTAGGACCAATTCCCTTTACTGAAGCTAATTCATCTAAAGCCGCTGTAAATACTTTTTCAACAGTTTTAAACCTCCTCAATAACCGATCAGCGAGGGTAGCGTCTATGTCCGGAAGACCGGCTACGATGTACTTCTGTATCTCACTTATAGAGGAGGGTTTTCTTTCGTGTCTTAGTGGAACGGTTTTTGTTCCTTTCTTGTATTCTCTCACAGCAAGTCTATAAATATATCTTGCTGTAGATCTAGGCGAGTCAGATATCAGGATAGGAATTCTAAAATCCGCCACTACAGAAATTAAAGTACCGTCTAAAACTTCCTTGCTAAGTCTTCTAGTAAAACTGCGTTCATCACCTTCTAACACTAATATGGAATTTAAACCTGAGGATACGACTTCCTTTAGCTGCTCGAATAGTCTACCATCTAGCAGTGATGACGCTAAATCTTCGAAAGTTTTCCTTTCTATAACAAATTTGCCAACGATATAATCTCCAATTTCTAAATCTTTTAATTGCAGATTTACTCCTAAAGACCGTAATTCCCTAACAACCGGTGAGGATGATTCCCGAAAATCAACAATCACTGTAGGCATTACTCCTGTCTTGGAATCACGAACATTCTTCTCAACTAAATCCTTATGTGATAAAAAACTCTCAAGTGAAAGGTCAAATTCAGAAAGTGAGGATAACTTTTTCATTTCATTTATAACTATTCTTTCCTTTTTAAGACCGGCCCATAAGTATCCTTCATCTCTAGTCTTTGGATTAACAAGAAAATACACGTTTCCTGGAATTGTTCTACCTGTACGGCCAATTCTCTGAATTCTTCTAATCGCACTAACGGGATTATCATAAAATATTACAGTATTACACTCACTTATATCAAGACCCTCCTCACCAACTTGTGTAGTAACTAATACTTTAATATCCTTTTTCTTAAAGTCGTCTAACACTGATAATTGTTTTTGTTGAGTCATTTCTCTATCCTGCTGTCCGACAAGAAGCCTAGCAGAGATACCCTTATTCAATAAGTGCTCATATATGAGCTTAGCTACTGATCTAAGACTAACAAATATGATTACCTTGCCTTCAGCTCTATCTACAATTTCGACAAGCGTTTTCACTTTAGGATAGAGATCTCCGATTTCCTCTTTCTTTTTAGCAAGGACATATGCTTCATATAAGTACCTATCCATGACTATTTCTTTCTCGGCTCTTCTCCTCTTATATATAACTCTCTGCATAATTTCCTCATAATACCTTATGAAAGGGCTCCAATCATATGACTCAATGTACTTCAAAAGTCTATCAAGTAATGTAAGCTGATATATTATTAAGAGAAGTTCTTTCTTCACATTGCTTGGAATTAAGCCTTCTGTAAAAGCATTCAAAATTTTCTCTCGTAACTCAATCAGCTTTGAAAAGGTGATATCAGATAAAGAAAGCTTACTTAAAATAGATTTTCCAGAGGCCTGGTTGGAAAAGATCTCTTCAATCCTCTTATTAAAATTATTTATCCTAACTCTTATTGCATCTCTAACTAGAGAAATTATGTGGAGGAAAATATCATCTACATCTGTTTTTACCACCTTGAAATTTAAACTCGGTAAATATTTTCTTAGCTCTTGATCACCTCTTGTAAGAATAATACACCTTACTATACGAAGATTTTTCATGATCTCTTTTGTTTTCTCAACATCCCCCGGAGATGCTGTTAGTCCTATGATTTGTGTTGAATTCGTGAAGAATGAACATAATTGTACATATGGATGATTTCCCACAGCATGATGAGCCTCATCAACAACCAATACATCTATATTACGTGGATCGAGATACTCTCTTAATATATCATTGACTACAACTTGAGGTGTTGAAAAAATTATGTTTCTATTCCAATACAATTTTCTAGACCCTGGTGCCATTTCACCCGTGAAAAAAGTTACTTTATATCTCTCAATTTGAAGATTTTCTAAGAAGTACTCATAATGCTGCTTTACCAAAGGTTTCGTTGGGGCGATAAATAATATCCTTGCTTCTGGCTTATTTAATAGTAAATCGGCAACATACAATAAGATAATAGTGGTTTTTCCAGTCCCTGTAGGTAAAACTATAAGGTAATTTTCTCCACTTTTTAACTTCTCGACTATCTTAACTTGATAATCACGATAGAAAATAGAGTTCTCCTTAATTAACGGATGATCCACATACATTATCTTCGTAAAGGAGATAATCACCCCTTGATATTTAAAATCTTTAGTATGTCGCTAAGCACATTATTAGGTGGCTTATTTGCATTTACTTTAATCATGTTAAACCTTTCTACGATATACATGTAGTTCTCATATGTTCTCCTTAAGGTATCTATATTTTCTAATAATGTCAAGGATGCACTTTTATTTTTCAACCTCCTAATACACTCCTCTGGCATTACGTCAAGAAATACTGCTACATTAGGGACGATAATTCCTCTATTAATCTCTACTAACCAATCAAGCGGCGTATCCTCACTCTGCTGATATGCATAAGAGGAATAAACATATCTATCTGAGATTACAAAATCATACTTTTTTAATGCTGGTGAAATTACATTAACGACATGCCATCTTCGATCTGCCGCAAACAAAAGAGCCTCATATACTAAGTCTCTTTCCTTAGCAGAAGATAAGTAGTTACGTATAACCTTACCTATAGGACCATCTGTAGGCTCGAAAGTCAGGAATACACTGTAATTCCTCCGCCTAAGATAACTAGCAAGCAATCGCGATACTGTAGTCTTTCCACTTCCATCTATGCCCTCAATAACTATAAACACAAAAATACCATTAATTCACATTCCAAATAAAATATTAGTTTTAAACTAAAAACTATAGTGGGATTTAAGGGGATTGAGAAAACCGCTTAGAGAGTTCTGTTAGTGTATATTGTGGGTTAACATAAAAATTCCCCCTCTTTTTTCCTATGGAATAATGTATCAAGATGGCAATAAGTATAAGCTCACAGACATACAGCATAAACTCTTTGATAAAATAGTAAATGCAGTAGATAATTATAGGTACATTTTTATTGAAGCACCAACAGGGACTGGAAAAACCACATCATCGATAGCTGCCACAATAAAGTACTTAGATATGGGATATAAGATCCTATACCTATGTAGAAGCCATTCGTTATCAGAAAAAGTAGTTAACATAGTGAAGGAAGAAATATTCCTTAGAAAAGCAAAACATAAAATAAAAGTCATTAATCTAAGGGGGAGACATTCGATATGTCCTGAGTACTTTGGAAGCAATTTATGCTTAGTGCCTTGTACATATCTGGGTACTAGATTTGAGTGCATCTATTATAATAACTTAATTTCTAACTTTGGACAAGCACTAACACTTTTCAATAGGAACAAAAATAAATCATTTAATGAGATAATTGATATATTAATTAGTAATTACTACTGCCCATACTACGTAATAAAAGAAATAACAAAGGAATCTTCATTCATAGTTGCTAATTACTTTTATGTATTAAGCGGATATAGCTATAATACATATGATATTCTTAACATTGATCCTCGAAATACTATCTTAATTATTGATGAAGCACATAACATTCCTATGTACACCTATGATACAAATACAATAAGAATAAATACAGACCTTACTTGGAAAAAGCTATCAGTAAATAAAGAGGGAACACATAAGATAATAGAAAAGGCACTAAATTTATTAACCAATCTTATATATATGCAGAGTAAGGGGGTTACGGTTTTAGAATATATTTCAAGATACTTAAACGACATTCAAGATATATGCCTCTCACTTCATCATCTTATCATTCAACGATATAGAAAAATGAAGGGGATACATAAAGAAGAAATAGGCTTGATATATAGCTTACTTCTTGCATTTGAGGCTTTACTTTCAGATCCTCTTACATATGATATATATGCATACGACAATAACATTATAATACATATAAAGGATATATCAAAATATATCTGGGAAAAAGTAAGCAAGTTTTACAAAGTACTTTTTATTTCTGCCACATTACAACCGCTATTATTATTACTGGAAAAGGAAGTATCAAATAGAAGCGATGCTTTCTATATTTCGTACACCACCTTACCTAGTGATATTAAACTTAATATTATATTAATCAAGGGAGTCAGTACAAGATATAGAGAGCGTTCAATGACACTGTTTGAAACGTATTATAGAATACTCAGAAGAATATTGCTTAAACATGAAGGTCCGGTAATCGCATTTGCTGCCTCAAAAAGCATAATAGAGGGAATTAGAGTTTGCTCAAAATGGGATAATAACATAGTTAATATGGAGGAAACAGAGAATATATATATTAAAAGAGAAAAGAAGGTTTACTTTTTTTCTCAGAGGGGAAAATGGCGGGAAGGAATCGATTTTGACGCTAATGTTATAGCTATTGTTGGCCTCTCATATCCGTATGCTGCGAAAGAAAACCGGGTCAGATATATGTTAGTATACGGGTCTAAATTTAGATGGGTTATGCTTATTGATAGTATAGTCACTGCTGTTCAATCTCTCGGACGTATTTTACGTAAGAGCGGTGAGTACCATATTTACCTTATAGATGATAGATTTTCCACACGCTATTGTTTAAGTCTTATGCCAAAATGGATAAGAAAGAAGCTAAAGATAATACACTACAATGATTTTTTGGTAGATAATTGAATATTGAAATAAAAACTTGAGAGATGACTACTTTAACTTTATTGCTGGTAATACCCCTAGTTCGTCACCATTGCAATTTAGCAACACTCTTCCGATCTTTACACTTTTTATATCTCTCAAATCCATGAATTTTGGTACATAAATAAAAAGCTCATTATCCTTAATGTTAAAGGATTCTAATATCCCCATGTACCAACTTCCTTTATGATATAAACCAACTATTATTCCACAGCGCTTTCCTAAAATGTATATACGTTTGGTATTTGTCGCGTAAAGTCTAAAAATATATTCCTTCGTTAGTTTAATAATGTATTCTTCGTAGGGAGATTTACCCTCACCATGAAGCTTCCAGATCCAATTAACTTTTTGTATGTCCAGATTCTCTTCATAAAAATCTCCTATAATTTGTGGTAAATATAAAGATACATCCTCACTAATCCACACGATATCCCCTCTTACCCTTTGACTATACAATTCAACAAGGTTGATTGGAACTCTTATAAGCTTAAGACCATCGCAATCATTTATCCACCTTTTGTATTTACGTTGCCTAATTTCTTTTCTAATTTTTCTACTCCTTTGATATGTTTGTGGCTTCTCTAAATAGTAAATCCTAATACTCTCTATGTTTGACTTAAGAAAACTTGCTAAATCCTTAACATCAATTGCAAAGACATTCTGAATCCCGTTCTGCAAAATTACACGCTTAACATGTTCAAATGCTTTTTCACTAGATGTCCATCCATGGAAATTAATTATCACAACATCACAGCTTTTCCTCGCTTTTTCAATTAATTTAGAAATACATTTCTCTAAAACAACCTCATAAGGATGTGGAGAGAGAGAACCAAAAAATTGTAAAGCATATGGTTTTACCTCTTCTAAGTCAAAAATTGGTTTTTCTGTAAGAACCAGTCCTATAAATCCGGGAACACCTATATCACCTTGCCCAGGGTCTGCATCGATAACTCCGACACTATTAACAATATTTTTTCTAAGTAATTTATTAACCAAGAAAGTAGTGAAACTTGTTTTTCCGCTATCAACAGACCCCACCACGATAGCGTCACCACAACTATCCATATAATCTGAAACAACTTTCTCCCAACTTTTGGTACCCACATTCTCCTTCATACTAACTAACTTACAGTCTTCTCCACCATACATTAACTCTAGTTTAACATGATCGTCTGTTTCAACAGGCATACATTTATACCGCTTTACGAATATGCTTTTTCCAGGTAGTAGATGGTAAGCAAAAACATAAGCATCGCCTGAGATTACTCTTAGCCTTGCTGGACCATAAACTAAGAGACACTTAGTATGGTCAAATTCTATGGTTAATTTCTTCCAACTCATCATAATTCTTCTAAAATTTCTCTAAAAATCAAGACAATAAATAAATTAGTTATATATTGTAGAATTCGGGTTTTTAATTGATGATAAGTAACATTCAAGAACTTTTAGGTAAATTAAAAAGACAAAATTTAGTTGTACTTTATGGAAAACCCTCGAGGGAAAGAAGAGAAATAATAGGAAATATGTTATGCAGACTTTTAAAAACATTTGATATACATATTTTCGATATATCATATGGTATATCTCCAGCTGACTTGATTGGAATTGACAATAAATTATTACACAACTTATATATTTATCACCTTGACTTAGAGCATTTAACTAAGCTTCTTATATACTTATCATGCTTAAAAATAAATAAGAAGTGTATTTTTATAATTGACCCATTCTATGTCCAAGGTGCGATTTCTGCGTCCAAAGATTTCGATGCTATATACTGCTTTTACGCATTAAAACACTTTTTGACTAAGAATAGAGGTAAAGTTAAAGTTTGGCTCATCGTTAATACCACATTTTCGAATATTAAGAGACTAACTTTCTTTAAGTATTTTGCACATGATGTAGATCTATTTGTACATATATATGCTACTAATAGCGAAGTTAGGCTTAAACTCTTTAAAAATGGAAAAAAAAGTATCTCGTAGAATATGTAATGGATATAGTCAACTTGTAGAGATTATAGCTTCATTAAAAGTAGCCACCAGTTTATCACAACAACTATGAAAAGAAGGGCTAAACCTCCAGCTACTAATGCATTATCAACTTTACCCTTTTTTACACCTTTTATAATCATGTAAAAACTTAGGAATAAAATATAATTCAAGATAAAAAATATGGTAAACTCTAATGGACTTTCTCCTCCAGATATACGAGGTGTTATTATAACTTTTAAATCTGGATTTGTAACTAACGCTATACCTCCACTAAGTATAAAAATTAATAGTGAAACTACGGAAAAAATTATCACAGCTTTAAGTTCTAGACGTCTCCTTTTTACTAGAGGAGAGCATATACGATTAACTACTGAATATAATTTACTTATAACATCTTCTAACGTCTTATAAATAACCATTCTTCCCATCCCTTATTAATTAGTACTAAAATCAACAGTAATATCTATAGATAATGTCTCATATATATAACTGTTACTCTCAATTTCAAAAGATATAAGTAATGCTAATGTACTTAATTTTATATCTCAAGAATCATTTTATTTTTGAGAGTTATGGGGCTCATAATCAGATGTTCAAGTTGTAACTATACATTTTATTACTCACACTCAATTAAGTCTATTGATAATTTAATTAACCCGCTACCAGCAAAGTGTCCACGATGTAAAAAAGACTTAAATAGAGATTTACAAAAAATAGTTATAAAGATAGTACCAAAAAATGAAAAATAGATAGGAATACGGCTTGCATAATATTTGAGACCTTATTAAAAGGATTTATTGTTAAATAAATATTTATCATTTTAATGACATCAAGTTATAAAATCCTAGATGATAGATTATATACAGAAACGCATGAGTGGGTTAAGTTATACGATGACTACGCGTTGGTAGGCATTACAGATTATGCACAAACACTACTTCACGAAATTGTTTTCATAGACCTACCAGAGATTAATAGGGAAGTAAAAAAGGGACAAGTGATCGCCGAGATAGAATCTGTAAAATCCGTAGCAGAAGTATATTCTCCAATTTCCGGTATTATACTTGATATAAACGACAGATTACTGGAGGATCCAGGTCTTTTGAATAAATCCCCATATGAAGATGGATGGATTGTTAAAATTAAGCCTAAAAACTGGGAAGAAGAATCTACAGAATTACTTAAGCCTAATGAATATAGGGAATTAATTACAAAAGAGGAAAGTTAATATTCCTCCTAAAAATTTGGAAGATATATTACAGTGTATTGGAGGAGGGGTCAATATTGAAAAATGATGAATTCATATCAGTTTATAACCAGATTTTTGATTATCTTAAGAAACATCATGAGATGTTCTCAGAAATAATACCCCTTATAGCTAGTGAGAATATTGTTAGTAAATCTGTTAAGGAAGCATTAATATCAGATTTTGGTCATAGATATGCAGAGGGGTGGCCTGGAGAGAGAATATACGCTGGGTGTGAATACATCGACAAAGTCGAATTACTTACTATAGATTTGATGAAGAAGTTATATAGAGCGGAATTTGTAGATGTAAGACCAATAAGTGGGACTACAGCCAACTTGGCAGTATACTCAGCGTTTACAAATCCAAGAGATATTATGATGGCTTTGAGTGTTGCTAAGGGTGGACATATATCGATGGGGAAAAAAGAATTTGGAGGAGCAGCTGGTTTAGTTCATGGATTAAGAATCGAATATTTTGAATTTGACATTGAAGAATTTAATATTGATGTAGATAAGAGTATAAAGAAAATAGAAAGGCTAGCTAGGGAGGGAAGAAGGCCGAAATTAGCAATGTTTGGTGGAAGTGTATTCCTATTTCCACATCCGATTAAGGAGATGAGAGATTTTTTAAAGTCATATGGAATATATATAGCATATGATGCAGCGCATGTAGCCGGATTAATAGCAGGTGGCTATTTTCAAGATCCCCTGAGGGAAGGAGTTGACGTAGTTTCGATGTCTACTCACAAAACATTTTTTGGCCCTCAGCGCGGAGCTATTTTATCCTTCAACAAATATGCAGAGAGATTGAAGAAAGCGGTATTTCCAGGTGTAACTAGCAATCATCACCTTGCTACACTTGCTGGATTGGCCATCGCGACACTTGAAATGCTAAAATACGGAAAGGAATATGCTAAAAATGTAATTAAATCTGCTAAGGCTTTGGCAGAGGCTCTGTATAATGAAGGATTTAGGGTAATGGGTGAGAAGAATGATTTCACAGAATCACACCAGGTATTAATTGATGTTACTAAGTATGGCTTAGGAGGGGACATAGAGAGACTACTTGAAAAATCAGGAATAATTGTAAATAGAAATCTACTTCCGGATGATCCTCAAAAGGGAAGACACTATGATAATCCAGGTGGAATTCGATTAGGTGTTCAGGAGGTGGTTAGGTTAGGTATGGGACCTGACGAAATGCGTGAAATAGCAAAATTCTTTAGGAGAGTCATTATAGATAGAGAAGACCCTATAAAGGTAAGGAAAGAAGTGGCGGAATTCCGTGGTAGCTTCCAAAAAATTCATTATTCATTCGATAGGGACTTTGAAGCATACAAGTACATTAAACTTTAGCTTTTTAATTAATTATGAGCAAAAAAGGACTGGTGCGGCCGCCGGGATTTGAACCCGGGACCGCCGGCGTGGCAGGCTTACGCCCCCTAAAGTCGGCGTCCTACCAGGCTAGACTACGGCCGCATCTACCATATCTCTATTCCATATTATTAGTATTTTGGTAAAAAAGCCTTTAATATTTTTTACTTAATAGTGATATTATACTTAAGATATCATTGTCCCTCTTGAACTACTCGTAATAATGGTAACGATGGAGAATGCAGCATCAATCTAAAGTTAATCTGAAATATGTTACTTACTTTAGATATACTGTTGAATAGAGATGTGGGGTCTCTATATCTGCTTTGATAACCTTTTTTAAAGTAGAGGCCAAATCAAGTATCTTTTCTGGCTCACCATGTACCAAATATATGGATTTTGTGAGTTTTGATAATCTCTTTGCATATGAGACTAACTGTTTTCTATCGCTATGTCCCGTAAAACCTTCAAGTCTATGTATCTGCATTTCTATCCTTATCGGAACTAGTTTACCGTTTTCATGAATAGTTACAGATCTTGCACCATCAACAATTCGCCTACCAAGCGTTCCAGCTACCTGATAAGTGACAAATACAAGCCTATTTTTAGGATCATTTGCAAGTACCTTAAAGTATTCTAGAACGGGTCCACCCTGCATCATACCAGATGTGGATAGTATGATAGCTGGACCGCCGAAAAGCGCTTCATCTCTATCCTTAGAGCTTTTTATAGGCACTATATTCTCATGATAAAAAGGATTTTGATCCTCTTCCATAAAAACTCTTCTTAGCTTACTTGAAAGATAATCAATATACATTGAGTGTATAAGATTACTTTCCTCAATCATCCCATCAATAAATATTGGTATATCAGGAATCTCCTTTCTTTCGAGTAGATCCTTAAGAACAAGAATCATCTCCTGAGCTCGGCCGACGGCGGGGACGGGAATTAAAATCTTCCCACTATCTTTAACAGTTTCATTTATAATTCTCTTTAATTCCTCTTCACTCTCAATACGATTTGTTATGTCCTCTCTACCACCATATGTACTTTCCATTATTAAAATTTCAGCTCTGGTAAAACTTGAATGCGCCGGATCCAATAATTTTGTAGGTGCATACTTAAAATCACCTGTAAATACCATGTTCAGCACTCCTTCTGTAATATGTAGATGCACTAATGCTGAACCGAGTATATGACCTGCATTAAAGAACGTAAGCTTAATATCTGGAGAGATGTCAGTAACTTGCTTATACCTTAGGGTTATTGTATGTTTAATCATCGTCTTAATATCCTCATATCTGAACGGTAAGTATCTAACACCACTTCTTTCACTTACATTAATTAGATCTTCTAGTAGCAAAACAGTAAGTGGCAATGTAGGTTCAGTCATATATACTGGACCTCTATATCCATGCTTATATAAGAATGGAATTAATCCAGAGTGATCTAGATGCGCGTGTGTTAATATTACAGCATCTATATCGTCGAGATTAATATTGAATAGATCAATCCGCGGATACATTTCCTCCCCTGAAACTCCAGTTTTCATCCCAAAGTCTATGAGAATATTACTTTCCGCAGTCGATACTAAAATTGCTGATCTTCCTACCTCCATAGCTCCTCCAAGCATACTGATTCTTATATATTTGCTTGGATTTACTTGTGGTTCTCTGAAAATCCTATCGCTTAGTCTGCTTAGATAATTAAGTCGCTCAGCTTTACGGCTAGGTGACGCTTTAATAGGTGGTAGTATTAAGTCATATATTTTTCTTAGTGTCGATGGAATTTCACCCTTATAGAACCTAAATTTTGGTATTCTTTTAGCCAGCGTGACAATCTCAGTGACCAATTTATCTAATACACTACCTGGTATATACTTTCCTACAAATATTAATACCTCACCAATAGTTTCATCAAAAAATATCTCTATGTCAGTTACTTTTTCACTAGCTAATAACTTTCTAATAATCTTTTCTGCTTCTTCAATTGATACTTTTTCTCTTTCTGAGTCTTCAATTCTTAACACTACTCTCTTTTTAATCCTCGATGCTATATGTGATAATATCGCAGAATTACGTATTAAAAGCTCTGGCTTATCGGTGTAAATTGCAATATAAGGACCCTCGAAACGTACTCTCGTAACACGTGCTTCACGAGGTAGAAATTGTTCAATATCCTCTTTTACCGTTATAAGAATATCACGTACTGCACTCTGCCTTTTTTTATGCGTGTTTCTCGAGCTACTTGGGTAGCTAATGTTCATTTACTAGCACCGATTTTACTTATAACCTCCTTTTTCTCTTCTCTTGACAATTCTCTAAAACCAGCATCATTTATAATAGCTACGTCTATATCATCTCCGCTAGCAGTGTCTCTTCTGATAGCTGCTAATAACGCCTTCACTACCAATTTAACACCTTCCTCTATAGTTATATCACTTTTATACTCAGACTCTAAAACACCTATAGCCACTGTAGATCCAGATCCCGTAGCTACTATATCGTCCTTAATTAAAGATCCAAACGGATCTAATTTGTATATGCTGAAACCATCCATATCTTTGCCAGCTATTATTAGCTCAGTAATATAAGGGAATAACCTATTGTTAAATAATATAAGGGATAAAAGTCTAGCAGCAGATTTCGCGGTCATTTTCTTATTTAACCTTACCTCGTATAGGTTAACATTATATTTCATAAGGTTAATTATTGCTTGTGCATCGGCTACAACACCAGCAATAGTTACTGCTATATATGGTGTAATCATATGAATCTTCTTTCCATGCTTATGTGCAATAAAGTAACCTGTAGTTACTCTAGTATCTGCGCCTAATACTATTCCATCTCTACATTTAATAGCAACAGTTGTTGTACCAGTTTTTAAGATATCTCTTATTTTATCTGGATTGAGAACCATAACTCCAAATTCCTCCATTAAATTTTAAAAATATTCACCTATAATACATAAGGCTCAGGTAAATAAATATTTCCCCATAAATAAAAAGGATATTCTTAATTCAAAGTTTTAAATTAGTATAGAATATCCAAAAATTCTTGATAAGTTGCTTTAATGGCACTATAGAATTTGTTATTTCTTATTTATTTTGACCAAGGTAATTATTTTAATTAAGAGGAAAAGTAGCATGAACATACATAAGATGGAACTCCCAAAAACCGTAATAGTTGGAAATAACATCTTAAGAAAACTTTCAGAGATATATCAACCTCTTAGTAGCAGCAAAAATATCGTATTGATCACTGGTCCACATGTATTTAAAAAATATTATGACGAAATTTCTAATGGAATTGACAAAATAGACAAAATTCCGAAATATTTTGTTTATGAAGCAAGTTGGGATACAATTAATGAAATTTATAATTCGATATTAAAGCGACACAGAAAAGTTGAGTACATAATAGGGATGGGTGGTGGTAAGTCAATAGACGTTGCTAAGATGATATCATATAAGTTAGGAAGTAAGTTTATTAGTATACCGACGGCACCTTCTCATGACGGAATAGCTTCACAATTTGTTTCAATCAGAGACTCTAAGCAAGCTTATTCATATCTAACAAAACCTCCGGTAGGGATAATCGTTGATATCGAAGTTGTAGCATCAGCTCCTAAAAGGCTTATAGCAAGTGGAGTAGGGGATATAATAGCAAAAATTACTGCTGTAAAGGACTGGTATCTGGCTAAAATAAGGAGAAATGAGTATTATGGCGATTACGCTGCTAATCTTGCATTACTTAGTGCTAAAATGGTAATTAAGCATTCTACAGGTATTGGTAGATATGATAAAGACAGTATAAGAGTATTGGTAGAAGCGTTGATAAGCTCTGGTGTAGCCGCGGGAATAGCGGGAAGTAGTAGACCTTGTAGTGGCTCTGAACATTTATTTAGTCATGCACTAGATATATACTCAAATGAACATGCATTACATGGCGAGCAGTGTGGCGTAGGAACGATTATAATGGCGTATCTACACAAAATTAGCTATGAAAAAATAGTTAGAGCACTCAAGAATGCAGGTGCTCCTACAAATGCTGAAGAGTTAGGGATTAGTGGGAAAAACATTGTTAAGGCGTTGGTTAACGCTACGGCTGTTCGCCCAGACAGATATACAATTCTCAATGAAGTAAAGATGGATGAGAGATTTGCTAAAAAAGTAATAAAAGAAGTAGGTATTATTTGATTTTTAGCAACTATGAAAATAGAAAATCAGGAAAATAATACTGATACTCTTAAGCAAATTATAACGCTTCTCCCAAAGAGAATCGCAAAAGAAGGATACTCATTTAGAGTATCTAGTAATAGTGCTTGCATAACATGTAAATTCTATGACGTATGTATGTCAAAATTAATTCCCAATAAGATCTATGTCGTTAAAGGAGTAGTTAGAAAAATTCCTGTTGGAAAATGCTTACTGACAGGTGAAGATTTAATACCAGTTTCTGTATCTCTGAAGCCAATAATTATATCTATACCCTGTAACACAGCTATTAGAAATATAATTATAAGGTACCATAAAGTTACCTGTTCAATAATAGACTGTAATAATAGAAAATACTGCTTCCCGTATAGCATTTATGAGGGGGAGCAGTTAAGAATACTTGATATTCATAATAAAATTAAGTGTCCTCTTGGCCGGCGCCTTGTACTTGTTTCTGTGGTTCCTCCCTAGCCACTTCTTCTATAAACTTAACCTTATTAATCTTATCAATTACTGATAATATATCCTCGGCAATATCCTTCTTAGTTATACTTAATGTAGGATTCTTTAGCGTATAATCTCCTAGTGAAACTTCAACAATCCCCATTTTTTCACTAATTTTAATTTTTGCATTACTAAGAATCTCTTTACTTCTTCTCTGTATTATTGCCTTGATTTTCTCTCTCAGAGACTTACATATCTTTTTCACAGTTACTTTATATCTTAACGTTTTTCCAGCTAACGGCGGATTGAAATCTACCAGTACTCTACCTCCACTCACTACCCGTACAACAGCAGGAACATTATTAACTAATATCACTTCACCAGGAGCAATTCTTCCTTTAACGCCAAGCTCTCTCAGCCGCTTCTCTGTAAAAACTTTAATTTTCTTAGGATCACGCTCACCATATCCTTTTTCAGCTGGTATCTCAACTGTATATTCGTCACCCTCTTTTTTCCCGACAAGAGACTCTTCTAATCCTTTAATTACCCACCCTTTTCCAACAGCTACGATAACAGGCTCATAAGTATAATCAGCTTTATAAATACCTGCTTTCTTTGCCTCCTCCTCGATAGTTGTGTCAAATACTTCATTACTATCTGCTATATATCCCACATAATCTATAAATACTATGTCACCTTCCTTTATCACCATTTCCAATCACCTCATTATAGATTTCAGTAGCTTTTGCTACTGCTTCATAAGTTTTTATGTCTAGACCTAACCGTTTTAGTATGTCAAAGATAGCATATAATGTTCTAATTATAAACTGTAAGTTTATATCACCCATCGATCCTATTCTAAAAATCTTCCCTTTAAGGCCGCCCAGACCACCAGCTATATGTATATTATAATAATCAGCAAGCATCCTAATAATTTCACTTGGTTTTATATTACTTGGAGTTTTTACAGCAATAACTGTATTAGAACGATATTGACGCTTAGGCAAAATTTTTAAACCACAATCCTCAAGTGCCATATAAAACGATTTAGCAGCTGCAACATGCCTCTGGATTCTATTAGCTAATCCTTCACTAAGGACTCTATCCAACGCTTTATCTAGCGCATAAAATAATGGAATCGCAGGAGTTGCCGGAGGCTCTCTCCTTTCCTCATACCACCTTATATAGTTCCTTAAATCAAAATACAGTGAAGACGGATTCACATCTCTAGTCCTCTCTAGCACCTCATCACTTACACTAACAAAAGAGATTACAGGCGGCGCTGCTAATGCCTTTTGAGATCCACCTATACACACGTCGATTTTCCACTTGTCTACATATAAAAAATCCCCACCAACTATAGATATAGCGTCAACAATCGTTATTAAATCGTGGTTTTTAGCAATTTTTAGATAAGATTCAAGTGGTCTTGCAGTTACACCGGTAGATGTCTCATTATAGACAATATAAACAGCTTTATATTTACCGGGATTTGAATCAAGATGGTTCTCTAAGATCTCAGGAGATACAGCATCACCCATCTTTGCATTCAGATAATCCACGATTATCTCTTTTCTTTGCGCAATCTGACCAGCCCGTTCACCAAAAATTCCATGGTTCAAAATGAGAATTCTGTCCCCTTTCTTAAAGAAAGTACTTATAACTGCTTCAATCGCTCCTGTCCCAGAAGCAGTTAACGGGATAACCATATTTTTAGTATTTAGGACTTTTTTCAATTTTTCTATGAGTGATACATACAGTTCTCGAAAGTGTTTACCTCTATGATTTATAATAGGTCTTATCATAGCTAGATATACCTCTTTAGATACATTTGTGGGCCCTGGTAACATCAATAGTGGATCATATTCTAGATAATACACGATACTTTCACCTCACTTTATCGGATAAAGATAAATTCTTAATCCTCATAATTAGACCATGCTTAAGCAAAAAATTGGCTATTTTAGGAGTAACAATCTCTTTCCAGTCACCGCCTTCTAAAACTCTTCTTCTAAACTCCTCACCAGAATAAACTCTACGATTAATAAATGGAATACTCTCGACTCTATAACCCGCTTCTAGGAATAATGTACGAGTCAGCGGTTCATTTGAGTATACCACATCGAATGGCGGAGTTAAAGTTTCTACTATGGATATCCACTGCCTATGGAAAGGTGCATCTGGAATGGGAATGATGAGAAACTTCCCAAGATTTAGTCCCTGCTCTTCTAACCCCAAAAGAATCATTTCCAGTCTCTCACCAGCGGTAAATGGATTCCTAGCTGTATGTGATTCGAGAGCGCTCCCTATACCTATTATAATCCTATCGCTTCTCTTATAGACATACTTGATTACATGTACGTGGCCTTTATGGAATGGCTGAAATCTCCCTATAACTAGTGAAGTAACCATTTAAATTATCACCAATCTGTCGAAATACTCTCCTTCATTAAATATATAGTTAGGACATCTCTTCTAACTGATAATCTCATAATTTTCTTAACACGAGATGGCAATTTCAAGATACACTTGTAATTCTTAAACTCCATTTCAGGATATGTTAAATCAATTTTTGAAGAATGGATAGTTTTTCTTATTCTAGCTTTAACCATTAAATGTCTGTTATCAAGTAATTTAGCTTCGATACTGTTTTGGTCTACAAATGGCATATCAAATGATACAACTACCATATCGGGAGTTTCACTTAGCGTCGCTAGCGGCTCTATAGCTTCTTCATCAAGATCATCCTTTGGATATGTAGTCAGAGAAAACATCTGCTCCAACTCATTTTCTATCTCTCTTATTCTCCGCCTTATTTCATGAATAAAATCATCAAAATAATCATTCATGGCATCTCACCATATGATATAATATTTTTATACATACATACCAACCGGTGGACTACCAGTTTTCTGTCCAGCAGCTATTTGCTGTCTTCTTGTTTGTAATGCAAGTTGCCGAGCCATTAATCTAATTTCAGACCCTTTCTCAATTAGGGACTTTGTATCCACATTAATTTCCATAAACTTGTTTAGCTCATGAATAAATTTAGCAGCAGCTTCCGGATCAGGGTAGTCTGGATAGCTATCTACTAAGATATATAAGAAAGGCATATTATTTCTTATGAAAATATTTGCAAGTGCTGAGTATGGACCAGCTAAAGTACCAGTAAATTTTGTACCTGATTCATATACACTCCTCACAACATCTCTAATATTTTTAGACTCTAAATATTTTCCTATATAGAAAATCCTTAGGTTAGAGATGTCTGTTATATCTGCTCTTTTTAAATTTGGTATGCCCACTGCACCAATAATGAGAGAGCTAGATAGATCAGAAGCAATTGAATGGGTAATCTCAGCAAATTTTCTCCAATGAGCCGGCAACAAAGGGGTTTCGGACAACAATATATCAACGTGATTTGTAGCATATATTCTGATAGGCAACATCGGATCACCATTAGAAATTATGGAGATAGGCGGTATCCAATCTGCATCGACATATCCTATTAACCTAGCATTTAAGGACTGTACTAGATGCGCTGCCGCAATAATTGAAATTAACCCTGTATCAGGTGTAGCTACTAATAGCGGTTTTAACATTTTTTCCTTTTCAAGATCCTCCTTTTCTACGAGCCAGAATACGTTCTGCAATTAATAACACCAAATATAATTTTGACAACAACTAAAATTAATAGATTGAGGAGTTGAGAAATGCTAAATGAATTAAAGGAAAGACTTAGAAACGCTGTTAACAAAATCTTGGGAAAAACAGTTATAGACGAAAAAGCGGTAAAGGAGTTTATAAAGGAGATGCAAAAGGGACTAATATTATCAGATGTTAATGTAAAAATTGTTTTAGAATTTAGTAGAAAGATCGAAGAGAAAATACTCAAATCTAAACCACCAAGTGGAATTCCTCTCCGCGACTTTATAATAAAGACAGTATATGAAGAATTAACTAGTATATTAGGTGGCGAAAAAAACGAGTATATTCCTGAAAAAGGAAGATTAAATAAGGTTTTGCTCGTAGGAATAGAAGGTTCCGGGAAAACCACAACTGCAGCTAAATTAGCTATGTACTATCGTAGAAAAGGTTTTCGAGTAGGTTTACTAAGTATCGATACATATAGACCAGCAGCAAGAATACAGCTACAACAACTAGCCGAAAAAATAAATGTTGACTTCTTTGACATAGATACCAACAATCCGATAGAACTAGCATCAAAAGGTTTAAAATACTTTCAGAGCAATGGTTATGAACTTGTAATTATTGATACTGCCGGTAGACATAAAGACGAAAAGTCACTAATGGAGGAACTGCAAAAAATTTCTGAACTCATTAAACCAGATTTTACATTCCTAGTAATAGACGCTAGTATTGGGCAGCAAGCATATAATCAAGCTAAGGCATTTAATGAGACCGTTAAGATAGGAGGAATTATAATCACAAAGATGGATGGCACCGCGAAGGGAGGGGGAGCATTGTCGGCCGCCGTTGCAACAGGTGCTAAAGTATACTTCTTAGGGACAGGAGAAAAAATTGAAGATTTGGAGGAATATAATCCTAAGGGATTTGTAAGTAGACTTCTAGGCTTAGGCGATTTAGGGGAATTGCTAAAACGAGTTGAAATGCTAGAAATTAGCGCAGCGAAGAAAAAGAAGTTGGAGGCAATAGCAAAGGGTAAGTTCACATTAGTTGATATGATTGAGCAACTTCAGGAAATTAGGAAGCTAGGAAGTCTTTCAAAGCTCTTAGACTTAATACCAGGACTTTCTATGAAAATACCAGCTGATATTGCTGATAAAGTTGAGGAAAAAATAGAAAAATGGCAAGTTATTGTTAACTCAATGACTGATGAAGAAAAAATAGACCCGCTGATAGTTAAGGGTAGTAGATTAAAAAGAATAAGCAGAGGCTCCGGAGTTAATGAACAGACTATAAAAGAAATGATAAAGCAGTATATTATGCTCAGAAAGATGATGAGAAGTAAACAAGGTAAAAGGCTTCTTAAAACGATGATAGGAAAGAAAGGGTTAAGAGGAGTATTAGGGTTATGACAGACTTATTAAGTTTAGCGCAAAAGATAATTAAGAATCACTTCTTATGCTTATCTTGTCTTGGACGATTATTCGCAGCACTTTCAACTGGCTTAACTAATAGGGAAAGAGGAAGAATTATACTAGAATTTGTTATTATGGATACCGTTTCTCGAATATATAAAGGTAGACGGATAGATAAAAAACTCCTAACATCACTGATATATAGGTATAATATCAAGTACCTTCAGGAAACTGCTTTAAAATATGGTATACTTCTTCCTGAGTACAGGATACATGATTTAAAGAGACAGAAATGTGAAATTTGCAACAATATTATGGAAAATCTTGATTTATACGTCGAGAAAATTGTGGACGCTTTATCTAAATATCGCATAAATACTTTTTATGTAGGAGTTAAGAGTATTCCAGAGATCGAGAAAAAAGAGGATGAGGTCCGAAGTATGTATAAGTTACCGTTTGGTGAAAATATTCGTAATGAGCTATCAAGAGAAATTGGCAAGAGACTAAGCAGTAGAACTAGATTAAGATATGAAGGAGAAAAGCCTGACGTAACAATTTTAGTCGATCCATTGACTTTCAAGATCTCTATAACTCATAAACCAATAGTGTTATCTGGTCAATTTATTAAATATGTTAAAGACTACCCAATATTCGCTAGAATCTGTAAAAAATGTAGAGGGAAGGGATGTAAAGAGTGCAACTACACCGGAAAATTACCTAGTGAATCTATTGAGTACAAGATAGGAGAGACACTAATGAGTATTCTAGAAATTGCAAAGTGGAGATTTAGTATACAGCATCATAATGATACTATACTTTTTAGAATACAGTTAATCAATCCACATACTGATGTTGACAATGATTTATTAAAGGAAATAAAGGAGAAAATTAATTGCAAACTTGAAGGAAAAGCAGAAATATTATCTATAGTCAAAGAGAAATAATTAAAAACAAAAATGAGTATTTATTAAATGTTACAATGTTAGATTTATGGTGATTGTTGATATGCCCTCCTCAAAAGGTTTCCGATATAAGACGAGAAAACTACTAACTAAGAAAGACCATTCTGGATTCAACGATAGATTACTTAAAATCTCCAGATTAAAAGTAGGAGATAGAGTCATTATCTATATAGATCCTTCTTGCCATAAAGGAATGCCACACAGAAGATACCATGGAAAGATAGGGATTGTTAAAGGCTTCAGAGGAAGATCACTAGAAATTGAAACAAGCAAAGGAGATAAGAGAGTACTACTTATAATTCCTCCAGAACATCTACGACCAATTAAAAACTTAAGTTGATAATTTCAAGTGTTTTTAATATTTTAAAACGCTACTTATCTGAGTTCTAAAAAGTTAAATTTTCTCATATAATGTATATTTAGTTTATGGTGAGCTAATTGCCTAAAAGAATCTTAGAAAGAGAATTAATAAGTAATGCAGAAATGAGAGCTGTAATTTCTGAAGTTGAAGAGCTAGGTTCGCTACAAAGAAGAACATATGAATATGTATCTAAATTTTCTAAGATCTCTCCTGAAAAAGCAAGAGAGCTAAAAGAAAAGTTACTGTCTTTAGAGGATATTACTGAAGAAGAGGCTGTTATGATTATAAACATTCTTCCTCAAACAGCTGAAGAGTTAAAAGACATATTTCATCATAGAAAGACAATTTTACCTAAAAACTTTATTGATGAAATTCTTACACTTGTAAAGAAGTATTTAGAATAAGTGTAAAAAATACATACTCGATATTCAATAATATATTTTTAGTGAAGAAAATGGTTCCAAACAATATGTCACAATATTCTAGAGATAGAAGCAAACAAAAACTTGAATATTTTGCGTATGTACTTGATGTATTTGAAGATGAACGTGTAATTAAGCGTATAGAATTTAAAGATAAAAGAAGAATAGAAAAAAAGGTAAGAGTTTTTGGGAAAATTGCTCAAGTTATTGGTGAACAATATTTTATGCTTTTTGAAGTTTTGTTAAAGCCAGAAGCTAATGTATCAATATTAGATAAGGTTTACATCGGGCCAGGACCAAAGGCAAAAGTTGACATAATTATACAGAAAGTGACCTATGAAAACTTAACAAGTATAGCAAAAACTGAACTTGAAAATGCGGTAACAAAGATAATAAAATCAAATGAGGAAAAATGGATTAAATTTCTAAATACAGCGGGTCCCATAACACCAAAACTACATATCCTGGAATTACTACCACACATAGGAAAGAAAAAGATGTGGCAAATAATTAGGGAGAGAGAAATTAAACCATTTGAAAGCTTTGAAGATTTCCTAAAGAGAACAGGGATTGATCCAATAAAAGCCATAGCAGGCCGTGTTATGGAAGAAATAATGAATGATCAAAAATATTACCTATTTGTTGTCAAACCATCTCCTAAACCATTTTAAGTCTAATAGTAAAAACATTATCCTTCGAGTTTAAACAAAGTAGAGAAAGAACATTAGGTTCTGATCTCAACAATATCGTTATCCATAAGCTCGTAATCTTTTGAGACTTTAATTTCATTTCTATTTCTTATAACTACAGCATATCGCATATTATCTGCTAGAGAAGTATGAATAATTTTTGCCAAATCATATACTTTAGACCCCTCCCTTAAGATTACTGGATATTTTGCCACGTTCCCGGATCGATCTCTCGTATAAACTCTTATCAATTTTAACTCCTTGAGTATAAAGATACCTAATTCATTCTTTCTAAGAACGATTTCATTATCATCTGTATTAGAAATAGAAAAGTTCTTGATATAGATGTATTCGTTATTAAAGTGAGAAATATAATAATTTGGAACGTAAACAGCTTGTCTAGTAATTGCATCTTCTATTTCATCCTCAGAAACGTCTCCATTCACTTCAATGGACACCACTACATGATTGATACCCATTCTCATGAGTATATTTTTGATAACATTTTCATATTTTCTTAGACCTATTATTCGGATACCGCCAGATGATAATCGCTTTATTGATAACTCCAGCGGTTTCTTTTCTAGCGACAAACCGTATATTTTTAGTCGATCGTAAATCTCTTTTATATATACATCACTTGTTAATATGATAAATAACATATCACACGTTTTGCAAAATGATGCTATTTTGTAGTCCAGGTTATCGCTTATATAAAGTGGTGGAAGATAGACTATTTGATACTGTAAAGTACCATCTGAGTAAATTCCGTATATTGGTTCATGTCTCCACATAGCTTCTAAGACATCAATGCCCGTTAGAAATTTAAAGAAGGATGCGGATAAATAGTAGTCATTTGATAGTAATGCAATTCTAGCAACGCCATGCTTAGGGAATTCCCAAGCAGGAATATATTGTGCATATTTTCTTCTTTTTCTTTCCTCAATTTCCTCACGCAATTTAGAAATTTGTCGCCTTACTTGTTTTAGCAGGTTTTTGGTTCCCTTATGTTTAGGAACCATAGAGTAAAATTTTAATAGCTCTACTAGTTTTGTCTCCGGATCTTTTGCTGCTATAACTCTTCTCCACTGTGCTTTAACGTTCTCTGGTAAATTAGTAACCATTCCAAAAAACTCTTTATGCTAAGTTTATCTTTTAACTATTTTTTAACTTTTAGCTCATAAGCTATTAATAAGATATTTAGAAATGAGAAAGGTATTTCTTCGTTTAGTAGTTGTTGAACCACAAACTGGGTTAAATTTAGGAATGCTTGCTAGATTATGCAAAAATTTTGAAGTTAATCAACTTTGCATTGTTAATCCAAAATTATGTGGAGAAGACTGGGAAGACGCTTATAAATTCTCTTCACACGCGCAAGAAGTACTTGATAGAGCAGTAATATGTAAAAAACTAGAAGAAGCTTTTAAGGATATGGATTTAATTGTCGCAACATCTGCAATATATAGGCTAAGAGGCGGTAATATTTTACGTCGACCTATTACGCTTAGCGAGCTATATGATATCATTATTGAAAGAGGAATTCGAAACGTAGCTATTATTCTAGGTCGGGAAACAACAGGGCTTACAAATGAAGAAATTAGTAAATGCGATTTAATGTTAACAATAGAAGCGAACGAGAAATACCCAACACTTAATATTACTCATGCTGCAGCAATCATCTTATATTACTTTTATGTTAAAATTTTAAATAAAAGGATTCGGAGAAAAATTGCTCCACGTGAATTAAGAGAAAAAATCATTGAAATCTTAAATGAGATTGCTAAAGAAGTAGTATATGAAGAAAGGTTTAGGAAACTTATGATTGCATCATTTAAAAATATTTTACAGAGAGGAAGTCCTGACTACCGAGAGGCGGGACTTGTTTTACGCTTATTTAAGTTTATCTTGGATTTGCTAAAGGAAAAGCAACATGATAAAGATTAAATACTAAAGCCGAATACTAAATTTAGGTGATAAGTCTTGAAGGCAAAGAATTATCGAAGTATTAGAGGTCAGCTGTACACTAGATTAGAGTATATACATGGAGCACCTCAGCCAAAAATAACAAAATTCGATATGGGCGTTATTAAGGATGACTATGAAGTTGAAGTCAGGCTAAGAGCTAATGAAAAAGCACTTGTTCGTGATCGTGCATTAGAAGCTTTAAGAATGAATGTCAATAGATTATTATCAAAACGTATTGGAGGCGATAACTTTCACTTCAAGATAAATGTCTATCCACACCACGTGCTACGTGAAAATAAAATGATGACTGGAGCTGGAGCTGATAGACTTCAAGAGGGGATGCGAAGAGCATTTGGAAAACCTATAGGACGGGCAGCAGCTGTAGAAAAAGATCAGATTATAGCCTTTGTCAGGACATATAAGAGGTTTCAGCAACAAGCTATTGAAGCCCTAAAAGTCGGAGCCAGTAAGATTCCTAAGGGTGGATGGATAGAGACAATAACTCTTCAATAGGTAATTTTACCTCATGAGTAGTTATAGGGATTATGCTATTTGCAAAACTGTAAATGAAATAATCAACTATATCAAGGCCTTTAATCCTGAAAGAATTTTAATACAAGGAGCTGATGGATTTAAAAATAGGCTTCTGGCGATTAAGGAGAGCATACTACGTGCAAATCCGACGGTTGACGTAATTATTGATGGAGATAAATGCTACGGCGCCTGCGATCTACCTATAGATAAAATTCCTAAATTAAAAATAGACTTATTGGTTCACGTTGGACATACTCCTTTTAAATATGATCACAAACACGTTTTAGTCCCTGTGATTTATGTACCGTTATACTATGAGAAAGTTAAGTTGAGAGAGGACCTTCTTCAAGAAATTTTTGACCTTTGCAGTAATTATCGTGTCAAGTTTCTCTACTCAATTCAATATTATCCTATCTATAAATGGATTTTATCCAAAATTTTTCGGTGTAAAAAGGCCTCAACATTAATAAAAGATTCTCAAAGTTTAGTTTTAGGGTGTAATATACCTAAAGTTGTAAAAGATACCGGTAATATTGATTTATTTATTGTAATCAGTAGTGGAATTTTCCATGCGCTTGGAGTGGCGATATGGACAGGAAAGAAAACTATTCTCCTAGATGTTCATCGTGAACAGCTCATTGACATGGAGAAGGAGAGAAAAAGAATTTTATCGATAATCGCGACAAGAATTGAGAAAGCAAAGAGCGCTAAGAAATTTGGGGTTATAACCGTAAATAAATCCGGACAATTTAACCTCGATCTTTCTCTTCAAGTTTGTAAAAGGCTACATCAAATGGGAAAGAAGGTGTATCATATAATATTATCTGAAGTCGCCGAGGAGAATTTACAATATTTTATTGATTTAGATGCATTTATCCAGACTGGTTGCCCACGTATATCGATTGATGACCAAGAGAGATTTTCAAGGCCTATTCTTAATTATGAGCAGTATTTAATACTTATAGGCGAAAAGAGGTTTGAAGAGGTGTATCCACTTTGAAGAAGGAAAAGATACATGTTGTTGCAATACCCGGAATCAAACTTGGAACTATAGAAGAATTTATACCAAAAAGAGGAGCATACGAAGATGAAAATGGAAATATTAGAAGTTTATTTTGGGGGAAAGTCTCTATCGATCTTAAGACTAAAGACTTAGTAATTACGCCCTTTAAGAAATTAAAGATAGTTGAAGTAGGCGATAATGTTCTAGGTAGAATTGTAAACTTCTCAAGTATATACGGAATTGTAGAAATTTTTGCCATAAATATGAATTCCTTAGATAGAAAATTTACAGGAACACTTCATCCTCCGAAAGTCGTAAAAGAGCCTAAAGATATCTTTAAGTTGTATAAATTGGGCGATTACATTTATGCTAAGGTTATAAGTAAACTAAATAGAACAATACATTTAAGTATTGCTGGCAAAGATTATGGTGTCATCCTAGCATTTTGTAGTACATGCGGAACACCACTTGTAAAAGATAAATTAGATAATAAACTTAAATGTAGGAAATGTAAAAATATTGAGGAAAGAAAGATTTCAAGATTATATGGTAAGGTGATGTGATAAAATGGATATAAGGATTGAAAAGAAAAGCGCTAAAAGGATACGCTTAATTATAAAAGGTCAAGATTATACATTGGGTAATCTTATTCAAGAAGCATTACTTAGGGATGATAGAATAGAAGGTGCGGGCTTTTATATTTCTCATCCTCTTCTTAAGGAGATGATTTTAGAAGTTAGATTTAAAAAGGAAATTGAGAATCCTCTTGATATAATAATTGAAGATGTAGAAAAATTTAAAGATGAAATGAGTAATATAAAGAGGGAGATAATAAAAGCAGTAAAAGGTGATTAAGTCTGGCCGTAAAATTTTGCCCAAAGTGTGGGAATATAATGAAGATTGAAATTCATGATAATAATGTATACTTAATTTGTAGTAGATGCGGTTACAAGGAGAGATCAGAAAACAAACTACTGTTATCTAAAAAGTTATCTAAGGAGGAAAAAATAGTTGTAATAAGCGAGAAGGAGAAGAAAAAACAATTACTTCCAACTACGAAAGTCGTATGTCCTAATTGTGGACACGATCGCGCATATTATTGGGAGGTTCAAACAAGATCGGGGGACGAAGGAACTACTCAGTTCTTCAAATGTGTTAAGTGTGGATATATATGGAGGTTATATACATAGTTGAAGATATTACGATCCATTTAACAACTTAATTAGCAATTTAAGTTTCTTTAATAAGGTAACTTTAAAATCTAAAAATTACTGTTTCCTAATCTTCTATTTTTATAATAGTAATCTATAAAAGTAAGCATAATCATATAGAAAATGATGGAGGGTTTATGCTATGACATTTAGAGCTGTAGTTAGTGAGGATAAAATCAAAAGGTTAATAAGATTCTTTAATGCCATTGAAAGACTTACGGATGAAGCGTGTTTTTGGATTTCAGAGGAAAGCTTCTCATTTAGAGATTTAGATACTGCTAGAATTAGCATGATAGATTTTGAGTTACAAAGAGATTACTTTATTGAGTACGAGTTTACTGGAGAAGGGAAAATACCAGTCTGCGTTCCAATCGATACATTGGCTGATTATGTAAAAGCATGTAAAAATGCTAAGGAGTTGGAGTTTAACTTTGAAGAAGGGAAACGAACCTTCAATATATCCACAAAGGAACCTTATGAAAGATTTTTTGCAGTCCCTATGATGATAAGCGAGGATAGAAAGGAAACTGGTGTGCCAAATGTACCATTTAAAGCGACTTTTAAAGTAACAACATCCTCTCTTAAAAGTATCTTAAACGAACTTAAATTAGTTGACGATAAAATAACAATTACAGCACAGGAGAATACAGTCACATTCTCAAGTAGAAATGAAGAGGGATTTGAATCTTCAGTTACTCTAAGGTATCCAGATCATATAGAATTAATGGCGATTGTCGTAGAGGAGCCAAGCACTGCTAGTTATAACTTAAAATCAATATTAAACATAGTCAAGGAACTAAGTGGAAATTCTGGAGTAGCAACTGTGCAATTAGGAACGAACTTACCACTAAAAATAGATTTCGAGCTTATAGAATATGAAAAATTCATTTATTATCTTGCACCAAGAGCAGAATAAGTTGTCAGCGCAAAAAATTTTTAACAGTAATAGATGTTACTTAATATACTAACATCGTCTTTTTAATACATGATGTTTTTAGTATGGAGAACTTAAGTAGATGGGCAGCAAAATATCCATTCGACGAATGGGCACATAAGTATCTAAGAAATGTAGCTCTGGATATAGATGAGTACTTTAGTGACGATCTAATACATATTGTTAACTACGCATATAAGAGAGCATTAGGCAAAGAAACAAGAGTAATGTGGGATAACGACGATATTGAAGCGATTTCATATTATTTATCAGTTCTAATTGTTAGAGGGACTGAAAATAGATTTATATATCATCACTTTGCTGATAAAGAAAGCAAGCGAGCATATAAGTTGCTTTTAACTGAAGTCAACTATAATATTGTCAAATTGGCGAAAAATCTTAATCTGCCTATGAAACTGGTAAATAATTCCTTTGCTATTCCATTTCTACAGTATATTAGAATCTCATCACGTTTTTCTAACCCAACCTGGAAACCATATTATACCATAGTCGAGAATGGGCTAGTCCATATTTCAAAGGTAAGAGTTTGTAGAATTCTTGCTGAGGAGATACGAGAAAAGATCATGGAAGATATCGAAAAAATTACACTGGTACCAGATAAGATACTTACTTATTCCGAGAAGCTTCTTAATGAATTAAAAGAAGTACTTGAGAGACAAAAGCAGTCAATACAGATTACTGAGGATATTAGAAGTAGGGACTGGTCTTTGTACCCCCCATGTATTAAGTGGATTATAAATAATATTCCCTCTGGCGTTCCACATATAGCCAGGTTTACTCTTGTTACGTTTCTTGGAAAAATGGGGTATTCAGTTGAAGAGATTATTAATATCTTTAGCAGAGTACCCGATTTTAACGAAGACAGAACCAGATATCAAGTAGAGCATATTATGGGACTTAGGGGAGGACGAAAAGTATATGAAGTACCGTCATGCTCAACTCTTAAATCATATAATCTTTGTTTTCCGGATGAGATATGCATAAACATAAAACATCCACTTGCGTATGTCTATAAAAAGAAAACCTATAAGCTAAAAAAGTAAAATTAAAAATTAGAGAGAGTTTCTTGCTAAAATAATTACATAAATATATTTACCAGCTTTTTGAGCATAGGGGATTTCACTAAGCAAAGTATTTAAATGTTCCCTATAATATGATATGAGGAAAGAAAGAATTGAAATTAAGAGATAAACTGTTCGTTAGGGAATATTTTAAGGAGTATTATATCCTATATAGAAATAAAGTAGTGAGTTCTATAAGCGAATTAAATATGAGAGAAATTGCTTATACAGATTTCGACGGCATTATGCACAGACATTTATCATTTACCAGTAGCGAGGAGTTTATGTCGTGGATATCCGCCACAGTTCCCAGGGATTTATATCACTCGTGCTCATACTACTTATTCCCAGATAGACCGATGGAGGATAAGGTATGGCAAGGTTCAGATTTAATATTTGATATCGATATAGATCATATCCCCGGATGCAAATCTGAGAAAATACGAATATGTAGGAAATGTAGCATTGCATACAAAAGTAATACTAAGTTCTGTGATAATTGCCAAGAGACATTAGATGAAATAACTATTCCTGACATGTCTGGCTATAATATTGCTAGGAAGGAGCTGTCTAGACTAGTTGAGAGATTAACAAGTAAGATTGGCATAAAGGAGGAAAGCGTTTTAATCTACTTTTCTGGCAGCAGAGGATTCCACGTCCATGTTGTATCTGATGACATAAAGTTTCTTGATCAACGTGCAAGGATTGAATTGAAGGATTTTATATCATATGATGCATTCGATGTAACACTTGTAAAAACACCTACTCAGGAGCTTATAGACGTACTAGTAGAAGCTACTAATAGGTTCATTAAGCAGGACAAAGTTAAGGAGAGGATAGTAACCGAGCTAAGGAACCAGCGTAAAATTAATAGCTTAGTTCGGTACTTAAAAAAGCACAAGAGTATCAAAGACGGTATAAGTAGATATATTAAAGATCGCATGGGAATATCCATTGACGGGGTTGTTACTGTTGATTTAAGTAGAGTTATTAGAGCACCATACTCCTTACATGGGAAAACAGGACTAGTAAAGAAAAAAATTGAAATGGAGAACATAGATACCTTTTTCCCATATAGAGATTCCATTGGCGTAAAGAGCAATATAACCGTTGAAGTGTATGTCATTTACATGCCAAGTCTCATTTGGAATGATAAATTATATGAGGAGATATATAATAGTAGGGTCACCCTACCAAGAGAATTAGCAATATTCCTCTTATGTAGAGGGTTAGCGTATGATGCAAGAAGAATATAAAAAATTAATCGATATAATTAAGGAGAAACTTGCTGCCGGGGAAATAATTGAGGAAATACGAAAACTAGAGGAAATTCTCAAGGATATTACAGAAAAGAAACATGAAACTAAGGAAGAGCTCCACAAGAAGCTTATTAGTAAGGAATACGAGTTAATTAAGCAGCTATATGAGAGTATCCATAAGTATAATATCCGCGTCTCTTCGGAGAGAGGCATATACTCTGAGGAGGCTTTAAAGTATGTCAAATTACCTAGGGAAGAAAAATACCCATCACACTACTATGTTGGCCTAGTTATGAAAGAAATACCTAAGTTTAAGGGAGTTAATGGAAAGGTATATGGGCCGTATAAGCCTGGTGACATTATCTTAATAAATGAGGAAGACTACAAACTATTAAAGGAGAGACATTTCATTAAGGAGGTGAGCATTGATAAATGATAGTACCAAAGGAAATAAGGACATATTGTCCAAGATGCAATGCTCATACCATACACAAGGTCTCAATTTATAAGAAGGGAAAAGAAAGCGGTCTTAGATGGGGAGTTATTAAGCACGAATGGGAAAAGAAAGGTTACGGAGGACAAAAATGGCCACAACAGAGAAGAAAAGCAAAAACAACAAAGAAAATAGTTCTAAAACTAACATGCACTGTTTGTGGATATATTCTCCATAAAGAGGGAATTAGACTGCGAAAAGTTGAAATTACGAGGTGAAGTATTTTATGGAGAAGTGGGAGAAATTGATTCCAAAGCCAAAAAGTAAATTCTTAGAGGTTGTCTGCCCAAAGTGTTCAAACGTGCAGATTGTATTTTCACACGCTTCACGTGTTGTTAGATGCCATATATGTGGTGAAATACTAGCTGAGCCAAGAGGGGGAAAAGCAAAAATAAGAGGAGAAATAAGAAATGTATATGGATAAGCGGGAATTACCGCGTAGGGGAGAGCTAGTAGTAGCTACTGTAGATGAAATAAGAGACTACGGTGCATATTTAACAATAGAGGATTATGGTATAAAGGGTTTCTTACCTATTTCTGAAGTATCGTCGCGATGGATAAGAGGAATAGATGACGTATTAAGAATAGGGCAAAAAATAGTTGTTAAGGTTCTGCGTATTGATAAACTTACAAAAAGTGTGGATGTTTCACTAAAAGAGGTGGCTCCTGGAGAGAGGGATAGGGTATTAAGAGAATGGAAAAGAAATAGAAGAGGGAAAAAATTGCTTGAAGAAGCTGCTGCTGAGATAGGTACAACATTTGAGAAGCTTTATGAGATGCTTGGGGAGATTGTTGAGGACTATTATAACCTATACGATCTAGTATTAAATATTGTAAGTTATCCGTCAATCCTGGATAAAACAGCTTTAACTGAGAGAGAAAAAGAAAAAATACTTAGACATTTAAGTAAAAAAGTACGTCCTAAAAAGTATATCTTAGAGCTTTTAGTAGAAGCCTCATATGTCGGTTCCGGTGGAGTATATAAAATCATAGAAACATTTAACTTAATAGAGAAAGCCATTAATAGGATTAAGAATATAAACTCAGAAATCACACATATTGCAGCACCACGATACTCCATAAAGCTCTCATCACTAGATCCCGCATTAATAAGAAAAGCACAAAAAGAGATCAAAAATGCTCTTTCTAAAATAAATCATAAGGTTAATTTTGTGATCAAAGAGGAGATTGAGAAAATTGAGATTTAAGCTACGAAAATGTAAAAAATGCAAACGGTATACATTTAAAGAAAAATGCCCAGTTTGTGGATGTACTACGGTACTAGCACATCCAGCCAAATTTTCACCGGATGACCGATATGCAATATTGAAAGCAAAAGCCCTCGGAAAAATACGGGAGGAATAAAATCTGTATCGAGTTTCTCGATATAATGTTATCCTTGGTAATCATAATTAATCTTGTAGATTAAAACTTCTCCTACTACATGGTGACTACTTCTAAACACTAACGTTAATGGTGCGTTACCCGCGGGTGGATATTTTGGTGAATATTCATAGATGTCTATTAATCGTCCACTTCTTGGGTCAACCTGCGTTATAACATATCTATACGGGATTAGCTTTCCTAAGAAAGTATTCCAGAATGCATCCTTATAGAGGGGCTTTCTTTCTTTAACACGTTCTTCAGCTGAATATATAAACTTATCAGTAGAGAAGCCTGCAATTCTAGCCATTTGGATAAACTTTGAGTCCTCCCCTAAACCTGTTAATGTATAATATCCTCCGAATTCGAGCTCTTGAGTACCTATAAAAATTAGTACATAATCAGCATGAAGCTTTTTAAGTATACTTAGTGCCTCTGTTTCGTTAGACAAGAACATGGTTGCTAAAAGCTTAATTCTAGTTAAGTTAAGTGTTCCGTTATCCGCTAAGGACGTTCTATTTGCTATAAAACTAATCCAGTATCCATAATCCCACCATGCTGCAATAACTGCATCCTCGGGTACATTATCACGAATCCATGCTAGTGCCTCTAGCCAATCGTCAACATTCCTAGATAGCTGGGTACTTGCAGACGCAATTGTTGGTGGTATATTTGCAGCATATTGAATGCCAAATGAGTAATTAAATATGGAGAAAACGATCACTAGTAGGATCACTAAAACCAGTAAGTAAGTTCGGGCTTGTCTTTCGTCAAACTTTCTTTTACCAATTGGCTTCATATGAAATACAGATATTAGGTAATCTATGGAATACGATGATACTATAGCAACGATAGGTGCAGCCATAATAAAAAGACGGGCGAAGCTTGACGCAGCATAGAGAGTGGATATTAGCATTATTAAGAGCAACAATTTATACATATCTATATCTTTTAAAAGTAAATATACGCCAAATATCAGGAATGGAATTAAAATATTTAGGTGATAAAGAAAAGCTCCTACGTTTACAACAGTTTGCTCTTGAACAGTCGTAACAAAAACTGCTTCTGTTCTATAAAATGGGTTAACTACCGTTATATACTTACCACTTACTCCAAACCCTACTAGACCGGCTGTTAATGAAACTATTATAATAACAGCAGCAGCTGCTATAATAGACCTTAGAATATTTGAGAAATTAATCGTTTTAATATACTCAGTTAATAAAACGAAGATTATGGAGACATATGCTAATACAGCAATTATACTTACTGTAAAGTTGAGTCTATTCCTAGGGACAGCATTTACGATCATTAGCATTAATGTTAACGTAATTATGTGAGATAATTTGTAATTTTCGCTTAACTCCAATTTAGAGATGACCGCAATAAATGGAAATATACTATATAGCACGATAAGATAAGAGAATGCTCCCCACGATGCTCCCATAATTCCACCCATTAAACCGGCCAGTACTGAAAATAATGCTGACTTTCTCCTTTCACGTGCCCTAATAGCTGAGCTGAAGAATAGTATACTTAAAATAAAAGTAGGCATTCCTAGACATTCTGTATCGTACCAACCGGCTATGCTTCGTGGAATAAATGCAGGAGAAATCGATAGCAGAAGAGCAGATAGAATTCCAGTAAACTCGCCTTTTATCATTTTACCTAAATAGTAAGATGCTAATACAGTTATTACTGCTGTTACTACCGGTAACCATAGTGCAACACTTTCTACAGATACGCTAATACCTAAAGACCTTAGAAGTAGATACGTTAATGCGCCAAAATATGGTACACCTGGATAATACCTGGCACCGAGATCTACCCCCTCTGGATACCATGTTTTATCAATATGATGGGTAAAGAAGGACATTAATCCAGCAAGCCCATTTTCTTCAACACCTTTTACAATTACCTTAGTGGCATATAATTGTAAGTAAGGATCGAATTCTGAGATATAAAATCCAAATCTGGTTGGTAAAATTCTCAAGAGAATAGTTATTATGAGAATAAAAGTTAGGCTAATGTATACCATTGCTTTATCAAGATTAACTGTAAGCCTTGGTATTCTAATATCTACAGAAAAGCCTTTAAACAATTTTCTGGTCATCCATGAACCACCAGTTCATTAAAGATAATAAAATACATAGGATAGATAAAGATTTTTATTGTTAACCTTTTTTAAGATTTTCTAGACATCGAGAGGAGGGTCATTTTGAGTTACAATGTGATATCTAAGAAAATAAGAGAAATTGAAAAAGAGATCTCTAAATATTGGGATAATAATAGGATAATAGATAAAGTATTACGGCGAAAAGGAGAAAGGAAATTTTATTTTCTAGACGGTCCACCTTATGTGACTGAGAGGATACATATCGGAACAGCTTGGAATAAAGTACTAAAAGACTGTATACTACGATACAAGAGGTTATGCGGATACAAAGTATGGGCAATTCCTGGATATGACACTCATGGTTTACCAATTGAGGTAGCTGTTGAAAGACAGTTAGGAATCAAGAATAAAAAAGAGATCATAGAGAGAGTAGGAATAGATAATTTTAACAAAAAGTGTATCGAGCTAGTTAAAAGAAATATGAATGTAATAACTAGCCAGTTTAAAAACTTAGCTGTTTGGATGGATTGGGATAATCCATATGTTACTTATAGAAGAGATTATATATCGAGCATCTGGTGGATTCTTAAAAGGATATCCGAGAAAAATCTATTAGGTGAGGATTTACGGGTCTTTCATTGGTGTCCTCGCTGTGAGACCGTATTATCCGAGCACGAGGTTTCTATGGGATATAAAGATGTTGAGACACCCTCAATCTACGTAAAGTTTCCAGTAGCAAATGAGAAGAATACGTCATTTTTAATTTGGACAACGACACCATGGACGTTACCTTCAAATGTAGCGATAGCAGTTCATCCTGATTACACCTACGCCTTAGTAGAGTTGAGGAAAACCAGAGAAAGGCTTATAATTATGGAGGCCAGAATAGATAAGGTTATTCATGAAGAGTATAAGATTTTATCCATTTTTTATGGTAAAGAGCTAGCCGGTAAAAAATATATAAGCCCATTAAAGGATTATGTAGATGCACAACGAGAAGTTAACGCTCATTATATAATCTTATCTAGCGAATACGTTTCTCCAGAGGAGGGTACTGGATTAGTACATATAGCTCCTGAGCATGGTAAGGAAGACTTTGAATTAGGAAAAGAGTATAATTTACCTATAATAACATTAGTAGATAATAGAGGATATTTCACAAGGAAGGCCGGTAAATATGCAGGTCTCTATATTTTTGACGCTGATAACACAATCGTTGAGGATTTAAGGAAGTTAGGATATCTCTACAAGGAAGAAAAGAAAATCCATAGATATCCATTCTGCTGGAGATGTCACACGCCATTGTTCATGAAAACCACTAAACAATGGATTATAAAACTCAGCCAGATTAAGGATAAACTAATCTCTGAAAATAGAAAAGTTTCATGGGTTCCTAAATGGGCTGGTGAACAAAGGTTCGGATTATGGCTTGAGACAGCTCGTGACTGGGTTATAACGCGACAGAGATATTGGGGTACACCGGCACCTATCTGGAGATGTGAAGAATGTGGTTATACTGAAGTTATCGGAGGCCTCGATGACCTTATTAGAAAAGGATTTCATGTAGAGGACCTTCACAGACCTTATATTGACCAGATTACATGGTCATGTCCTGAATGTGGTGGTATAATGAGGAGAATACCAGATGTTTTGGATGTTTGGATAGATTCAGGTGCTGCACCATGGGCTTCGATCAACTATCCAGCTAATAAGGAGACATTTAACGAGTTATGGCCTGTTGACTTTATAACAGAGGGACATGACCAAACTAGAGGATGGTTTTATGCTATGTTATGTTTAGGTGTAGCAGCATTTGATGAATGTCCATATAGGACAGTATTAGTTCACGGATTTACACTAGATGAGCAAGGAAGGGGAATGCATAAATCATTAGGTAATGTTAAGTATCCAGAGGAGTTTATTGAGAAATATGGTGTTGACCCGTTCAGAATATACTTACTATCCCATACTATATGGGAAGATATGTTAACACTATATAAAAGGCTTGATGAGATATTAAGGATATTGAATATTATAATTAACACCTATGAGTTCTACAAGACATATGCAGAGTTAGATAACTATAAGTATAAAGAACCTATCAATACTGGTAATCTACTGGAAGAAGATCTCTGGATATTGTCAAAATTTGAGACAGTGCTTAAGGACATAACCAAAGAAATGGATAAATACTATGTTCATAATGCCATTAGAAAAATTCTTGAGTTCATAGTTGAGGATCTAAGTAGAAAGTATATTAAACTTGTAAGAAGAAGAGTATGGATCGAAGAAGAGGATCCGAAGAAAACCGCGGTGTATGATACGCTGCATTATATACTTAAGCGTGCTGCAATAATTCTCTCGCCATTTGCTCCTCATTTATCAGAGTATTTATATAGTATGATCTTATCTAGGTTCGATAGGGAAAGTTTGGAAAGCGTGCACCTAGAAACCTGGCCACAAGTTGAGGCTAATCTAATTTATGAGGAACTCACTAGGAGGTACGAGATACTGTGGGATATAATTGCAGGGTTAGCTGCAATTAGACAGAAACATAAGATTAAAAATAGACAGCCTCTTAAAGAAGCGATAATCCCACAAGAAATATATGATACACTATCTGATAGAATGAAAGAAATCTTATTAGAGCAAGCCAATATTAGGGAAATAAAGAGATACTCAAGCAATGAGTTGAATAACCTAGTAATATTTGAAATTAAATTAAACTATAAGGTAGTGGGCCCTAAACATGGCAAAAAGGTGTCAAAAATAGAGAAATTAATAAATAGAATTGAGAAAAAAGACGCTATTAACCTACTGAATGGAAATCAAATTACATTATCACTGGAAAATGAAGAGTTTATAATTACACCTGAAGATGTAACAGTAACTGTAAAGGCTTGCGAGCCTTATGATTGCATTATTTGCAGAGGCTTCTTTATCTTTTTGAACATAAAAGTAGATAAAGAATTACTTTACGAAGGAATAGCAAAAGATATTGTTAGAAGAATTCAACAGATGAGAAAAGATATCAACCTAAATATTTTGGACCAAATTTCCGTATTCATTGAAACTTCAGCACAGGAAATACTTGATAGCATAGAGAAACATAAGGAGTACATAATGTACGAAACAAGAGCTAAAGACATAAATATATCTAAAGCACCAACAGACGCATATACTCGCAAATGGAACGTAAATGGCAAGAAGGTTAGTATAGCAATACAAAAAATTTAAATAGAGTAATGCTTGTTAGGAGCTCACCACTCAAGACCTTCCTATTTAATGATTTAGAGTTGAAATGAACAAGGTCTTTCATAGAATCCCCCAACGATTATATAGTTATCTTCTAGAGTTAACTTACTTACTTTCTCCTATGCTAGATAGCATATTTAAAGTTTCATTGATTAATAAGGCTTATTCATAGACCCTCTTATGATTCTAGAAGTCCTATAAGTATACGATTGTATGGACGTTAATAACATATCGTTACTGCTAGTTACTGCAATTACAACTTTCTCTTGAAATAGTTTACAAAACTTTAGACTCTCGACTCTATGACTACTATTACTCCTAGTGGTCCTATATACTACCTCTAACGTTTTAGACGAACGCCCTTCATACATAAGCACATCATAATTATACAATAGGGTAGATGCTCAGATTCTATTAGGTTAACAGTTTCCCGCAATAAACTTATATTAGGAATTTTAAGCACAACAAAGTACTACATGAAGAGGTTTCTGTACCATGTACCGAAGTAACACTAAAATTCATAGTAATATGAGGTTAAGGGGATGTATTTATATTGGATGTTACTGTATATAGTAGTGCATATGTGAGAGGTTTAGTTATGAGTTGTAGTATTAGAGCAGAGAGTATTTTAGAGGTTTAAGGATATATGTGAGATGTATAGGGGTAAGTATATCGTGATAGTAGGCGATGAGATTATAGCTGATGATCTAGAGAATCTAGTAAGAACGCTTAAAGGGAGAAGTGTTAACTTAGAATATACGCCTATAGAGTATATTCCTGAGAAACCAGTAGATTTAGTAGTATAGTTGTAGTGAATATTTGACGAAGATAATTCATGGATATTTCAAGAGAATACCTGGTAGAAGAGATGTAGCTCCCTACCTAATAGCTCATCTAAAGTGGAAGGATGTTTCTGGATATATTGAGTTTATGATTGATGCTGGTTCTTCAGCTACGGTGATACTAGATAGAGATGCTATAAGATTAGGGCTTTTAAAAAGAGTTAGGAGGATGGAGAAAGCTGAAAGAGAACTTATAGGTATTGGTGGATTTGCAGAAACATACATTATGAGAAATGTAGAGCTCACGCTAGTAGATTTTAAAGACTCTGAAAACACAATAACAATAAACCTTGATAAAATCTATGTAGCATTACATATGAAGAGGTTTAGAGGTGAAGAGTGGAAAAGATTAACACAAAATATCAAGTCTACTAGGTAGAGATGTACTATTAAAGGCTAGCGAGATAATTATAAAGGATGGCAATGTAATAGAGTTACATTTTTACTAAAATCTAAACCAGATTCGACAATACTCATGTCTAAGTAGCGTGATCATAGGGTTTTAGCAAGGAACTAGAACTCTACACTTACGATAATATTGATAGAACTACGGAGAAACAAAGCCACGTCTCCATATTACTAACATGGCTAGTAATATTCATACTATTAGGGTCATCAGTATACTAGGAATCTCTATAGACTCTTAGAGATGTGATTTGTTATTTCTATTAAACTTAAAGTTAAACTGAAATCTTAGTTTAACAATACCTCTTATAAATGTCTATTTCGGTAAGCCGATCCTATTTGAGTATTTTTTAGCCTAGCTAATGACTTTGGATATACCATATTTATCTATGTTAATAAATGCATTTAAATAAGTCAAGCCTTAGGATGTAAATGTCTAAATTTCTTGGGTAGGCTTCTTTTATTCTTCCATCCTAGACGTTGTGAGAATTGCGCTTTCATGTCATCTTGAGAAGAAGGGGCATGGTAAGTAAAAATTGTTAAGGAGGAGCTTAATCGACACCTTAGGAACGGTCATGCATGGTAGACTGAGGGTATAGCTATAGTTCTAACATATATATGAACTCTGGGCTTCTTAAGGTCTTAACTATAGGAGTTAGTATACTTGAGAAAGCAGCGATGCTGTACTCTTGTCAGAAAGAGGGCTTCAATTAAAGTGCTCTTAATAACGCTACCCTTGGTATTCAAGACGTTACTCTCACTATATCGTCTCGGGAATTTCCATATGGCTTTTATAGTAGTTCGCATCCATTATTTATTGCAACATAAGGTAGCCCTACATCATAACAGCTTATGATGTTGCTTAGGTTCTTGCTAAAGCCTTCAATATCACTAAATCCCGGTAACACCTTGAAACATGTTAACAATATGTTACTTTATAGCCGTTTAGTAGTTAAATTCTTTTACAGAAACCGAGCGTAACTTAGGTTATATTTTTTATTAATCTTAGGAGGCTATGGAAAGCGTCTAAGGTTTGACATCATCATCGCAATATAAATCACAAGAATATTTATGATGTTAATATTAACAACGATTAAAGCCGTACCTCATAATATATTGTCTAAAATTGTGAAGCATGAGTACGTCACATTATTAACTGATAATAATGTGATCTAAGTATTACATAACCATACCATCTATTATTACGACTATATCGTTGACAGAGATGGAACATCACAGCAGGCAATAAATTACTATGTACATTTAAAGGAAGTGAACTGTAATCTCAACACTGAGAGATAATGAGGCTAAATTAGGCTAATGGAGAATACAACTAATGAAATGTACAAGGAAAAAAGCACAAACGTAATACTTCATGTACGTACCATACGCAGAATACTACGAAAGACCATGAGCTAAATGGAAAATATAAAAGTAAGAGGTGGTATTTAGGTAAAAACGACTTAAGTGATTAACAGTCTTGGAAACCTGTTATCTGCTCTAACTCACCACTTGGATTAACTATGAAGGTATCTTCCCTTTTTATTTGACCTAGTCCATTATAGAATATCGGTGAATGAACCATTGCCAAGACCATTCTAGGCTTTACTTCCAGATACCTATGGACTGGAACTATAGTAGTTATCGGTGGCTCTTCAACTTGCAAGCCGACCCCATGAGCATAGCCTATGAGACGATTTTTCTTGAATCCATACTCATCATATACTTTATCTAGGGCTTTAATCACCTCTACAAATTTGGTGCCAGGCTTAGTTAGTTTTATAGCTGTTTCATAAACTCTATTAGTACATTCAATTAGCTTCTCAACTAAGCCATTAGGTTTTCCAAGATATATCGACCTAGAGATATTTGCATAGTAGCCATTATGGTCTGCTCCGATTATTATAGTGACGAAACTATCCTCCCTAGCAA
>CAYTHX010000006.1:54106-87040 GCA_964437705.1 uncultured Nitrososphaeria archaeon | reverse complement strand
ACTATTAAATTTCTCAAACTTACGTTCAAAAACTATGGAAAATAGAAGAAGAATAGTTATGAAAGTATTATAAGCTTAGAAGCCTTTATATACCGGGGCATCTAGAAGAGAAGCTAGTAAATCTATATATGATTTAGCGAATTCTATTCCAAATCTAGTATCATAGATTTCTAGCTTAATTCTATTTCTCTTCATAGCTTTAGATAAAATTTCGATTTCCTCCTCTATAGGTTTCCCATACATAGAAACATTTGCTTTTCCATCGGTTATTAAAATCGCTCTAACTATTCCATTTTTATTTTTCAATCTAAAACACCTAGCAAGTATGAGAAGCTTATATAGTGCTGATGATAATGGTGTTCTTCCACCAGTAGGCACACTCTTCAATGCATTAATAACATGACTATATAACCGTGTAATTGGAACAACAATTTCAGCTTCATACCCCCTGAAGCATATTAAGCTTAAGCTATCCCTCTTAACATAAGACTCTTCAATAAGCTTCATACATAATGTCTTTGCTAAACTTATTCTTTTCATGACAGCCATACTTCCACTAGAATCCAAAATTATAACTGTTAATCTTGGTACTCTATTCTTTCTTACTCTAACCCTAATATCCTCATCATCAATTTGTATAGGTAATCCTCTAGACCTTAATGAAGCACAACATATAGTTGCAGATATATCTACATCTAATAAGCGATGATTTGTACATGGTTGTATATATGATACTGGATAACCATGTGGGTAATTTATAACAGTCGCTTTTTCATCCCTCGAACCTCTATAGCGATACACGTCTGAGAAAAATTTTTGTGATTTTCTCTCAAATTTTAGAAGAACCTCTCTATCCTCAGGTTCAAATACTACGGCTTCATTACCTAATGCTGTATGTAAGTGAAATTTAGATTCACTTGCTCCACCGTCACTCTTCTTATTCTCTACATCTCTTTTCTTAGATTTGGAAGTTGACTCTGGTGGTAGCTTTATAGGAATATTTGGTTGCTCAAATGGTTTTGCTCTTAGCCTATGTGGAAGAGCTAGCTCCATAGCCTTTTTTAAATCATCTAAATTAACTTTTGTTCTACCATCTAGCGCTGCTATGGTCTTCGCAGTTTTAACTGTAATAATCTCTGCTCTATGAGTTTTAATACCCATCTCGGTAATCGTGTCAATGAGTATTTTAAGTAAGTCGTCATTAATTTCGACTTTATTAAGAATCTCTCTTGCCTTAATTACTTTTTCTCTAAGCTTCTCTTGTTCACCGAGATACTTTCTATAAAATGAAATTGGGTCGCTATGGAACTCTTCAACTCTCTTGACAATTTCTATTCTCAGCTCAGGATCTTTAACTGCTTCGATACGGACGTATAGCCCGAATCTATCTAGTATTTGTGGTCTAAGCTCACCCTCCTCAGGATTCATGCTACCAACAAGTATGAATCTAGCTGGATGTTTTACAGAGACACCTTCACGTTCAATAATATTCCAACCCATCGCAGCAGAATCTAATAGTACATCAGCTATATAATCATCAAGTAGATTAACCTCATCAATATAGAGTATATTTCTATTTGCCTCAGCTAGTAGGCCAGGCTCTAATCCCCTAATTCCCTCCTTCAATGCTTTACGTATATCTAGAGTACCGACAAGCCTATCGACAGTTATACTTAATGGTAAATCAACAACTCTCATCTTCCTTTTAACGATTTTTAAGCTACTTGGATCATTAACATACTTCTTATAACACTCATCACACATTTCTAATGGGTTATGTGGGTTACAGTTAAATGGACAACTATCTACAACCTCAATTTCTGGAAGTAAATCTGCTAATGCCCTCACCATAGTTGATTTTCCAGTTCCCTTATCACCACTTAATAGCACACCACCTATTGTTGGATTAACAGCTACGCAAAGTAGTGATAACTTTGCTAGTTCCTGCCCTACAATAGCCGTAAATGGATATACTACTCTCCTTCCTTCAGCTTCTTCCAAATTAATAACACCTCCTCAGCATTCTTCTTCCAACTCTCAACATCATCTATCGAAACTATATTAATAGTTCCACCTTGAATTTCGTACTCCCCACTTAAACCCTCTTCAAGTATACCCTCAACCTCACTATAAATCTCCCTTAATTTATTAAGAATATCTTCTGGAGCTTTCCAGAGATCTCTTTCAGCAGCCTCTAAAAGTCTTCTTAAAATTTCCTCAAATGCATAAATATTATTTTTCATAAACCACTTTTTCATTTCTTCATTTAATGCATATACCCTACTTATCTCACTAAAAACCCAGTCACTAACTAGCTTTGTGGTTGCAGACCACCCATATAAATGCAGAATTTTCCTTGAAAATTCATTTGCACCTCTATATCCATGTTTCTTCATCTCTGAAATCCACACTGGATTTAAAAGTTTAGACCTAACTATTCTCTCTATTTCTAACTTACCATCCCTAACCTCCAGCCTAGAAATATCACGAGTATCAGTAAATACAAGCTCAACATTATCTCTTTCACTTATAGCCTTTACGGTATTATAGAAACCACCGTGATAAGCAAAGTAACAGCAACACCCAAATATATCATGTTCATCACTTATATGATTTCTGGTAACAACATCAACAGACTTCAACGATAAAATTAGGGATTCTGGAGAGAACTTTCCAGAGCTCCTTCTTGAGTATCCATAGCTACTCCACTGAATCCACGTTTTAGCTAAATCCTCATCATTTTTCCAAGCTGATGCTTCTACAGCATAGTTGACTCCAGTACCGTAGCTACCTGGAGGACTACAGAATACCCTAAATTTAGCCAACTCCTCAGCTTCACCTTTACCCCTACCATTTTCTATTAATTTTCTTACATGTTCAATATAATGCTTCTTTGGATAGTTCATATTAAGTGATTCATCTAAAGAGATGACTTTTGATATAGCATCATCTATCAAGTAAATATAATTCGGTAGTGTATCTCTGACGATACCACTTATTCTCACAACACAATCTATTCTAGGTCTCCCTAATTTATCTAGAGGAATAACTTCAACTCCCTTAATACGCTCAGATTCGTCCCAGATAGGCTTAACACCAAGTAAGTATAATATTTGTGATATCTGCTCCCCATCAGACTTATATGCATCTATACTCCATAATACATGACCAATACTTTCAGGATACCTACCATGCTTCTTCAAATACCTATTAATAATCATATTTGCAGTTTCAACACCAATTTTCCAAGCAGCCTTCGTAGGAATCGAAAGAGGGTCAATAGCGTAGAAATTTCTACCAGTTGGTAATATGTCTATTTTACCCCTAGTTAATGCTCCAGATGGACCAGGCTCTACGTATCCACACTCTAAAGCTCTAATAATATTGGTACTCTCAAGCTTTGATTCCCTAATTCCTCTAACAATATCCAATGCCTTTCTAAATACACTTATAACTTCCCTATGGTCTACCAACTTATGCTTTAACACTATTATCACCTAGATATTTCCGTAAATAATCCTCAACTAAGCCGATAATTCTCTCATCAGTAACATCTCCTTCTCGATCCATAACACTAATTAGCTCCCTAATAATACCAACAGCAGCATTACGTAAAATATTTAACATTTCACGATTAGTAACACCAAATCGATTTACCTTCTCAGGATGATCCCTAAGTTCATCATAATTCAAATCTAGATATTCTGCCAATACCCTCAGTATTGATGGATAGTTTACAGTATCATTCATCATAACTGTACATACATACTCGGCTAACTTATCTAAGTCTTCAGGCGGGTACCCATAGATATGTAAACCAAGATTAATCTGTGTATTCCTAACCATATCAATATATCTATGAATATCCTCAATTACAGAATCCATATCTCCATTCCCATCCTTAATATCTATATCCATTTCCCTAGCCTTTGATAAAATCTCATCAAATATTATTCTAGCTCTCTCAAACTCACCTAGATTCTTAGCTCTACTATACTGGTATAGCAATTCCTCCAACTCATTAAACACTTTAGGTGTAGACATAGGTGGATATAGGTGATCGACTATGACTGCATATCCTCTACGTTTTGCAAGTACACCCTCCATAGGATTCACTACAGCGTATATATATAGGAAGGGAGTATCATCTATAGAAATTTCAGGCCAGCAATAAACTGATAAACCAACCCCTTTTCCAGGTCTAAACTCGAGTGTTCCATGCGTACCAAAGTGTATAATTAAATCTGCATTGAATACTCTTGTTATCCATCTATATACAGCTAGCCATTGATGTGGAGGCTTAATATTTGGATTGTGAAGAATTCTACATACCTTTCCGTCGCATGCTGGTCCTGCACATCCAAATTTTGGTTGAGGAATAATTACGATATTTCCAAATCTCACACCTGGTATAACAAACTTGCCATTATACACCATACCAACTAATTCACGACTAACATTTCCAGAAAGGACATCTATAGGGTCGCCCCAGTCCTCAACTAGCTCTTTCCTAACATTATTTGGTAGCTCATTAAACCACTTTAAATACTGCTCTTTATCTACATATCCAAGTGCACCTCCACTCTTAACTATCATATCTACAGAAGTCCATCTAAATTCACTAAACGCCTTCCTATCTAATATTAGCTTAATTAACTCCTTCCCACTCTGTGGAATATATTCACCTACATTATAGCCTAGCTCCCTAAGCCTAGATAAAAACCTAACTATACTTTCAGGAACATCTAAGCCAAGACCAACCGCTATATTTGCCTCAAGACCCTTACATGGTGGGTTATTAATCACAATAGCAATCTTTCTTTCACCAGGTTTTTTACGTTTTAAGTTAACCCACTTCTTAATACGCCTAGCTATAAACCGAGTATGATCCTTGTATACCTCATATTTCCTAGCTCCATATTCATCGATAGTTGATGCAACATAGAATATGGGTTCTATTAATCCATCGACTTCAGGCATAATAATCTGATAAACTTGTGATAAGTAATCAATTCCATGTGGGCTATCCAGCCACTCATTAACTGACATATTAAAAGCGGATATTAACTTAATTATTGGAATATTTAGTTTCTTAAGTAGCTCAATACCTTCAGATCCTTTAAATCGATCCCTAGATTTTGACCTATACCACTTCCCATGTTCAAGTAGGAAAAAGGATGTTAGAGTTACAGCTACATCTATAACTGGAGAACCGTTGACAAAAAAGAATTTCCTTATTGAATCCTCTGTTGATGGCGTATTTAAATGCTCATCTTTAAATCCATATACGAAAACTGGTAGTACACCAAGCCCCTCCTTTTCTAACTCCAAAACTAATTCACGAATAATATCTAGCCCATCATATAGCCAGAGCGTCCTATAAAAGATTATTCCTACGAGAGGCTTATCTCTATAGTAGTATTTCTCGAGATACTTAGATGTATCGGTAAATAGCCCTAATTTTGGATGCCATATACCATGCCATGGAACATACTCTACATCACTAATATGTACATCGACACCAAGCTGCTTTAGTAGATAGTAAACTAAATTTCTTAGATTATTTTTACCTCCTACCTTATAGTACTCTATAGTTTTGTAGATAACATGGCTATCGCCCTTAGATAAATACATGAGAGTATCTGATGCAGAAACAGTTATTTTAGACTTAGACCTCTTAACTGCATTTTCAACATTTTGTGGGAGTTCACTTGCATATATAAAAATTATATCTGAATCCATAATAAAATCTATATATTTATCTGCTTGATGATCCCTAGTAACAACATACTCTATACCAAATTTTTCTGAACCTTCATTTAAAACTTCCCTTAGTGTATGTATCGTATTTGCACCATAACCTATGATAAACGTTAATTTAATCACGGATCACCTCCGTTGGAATTATTACTCGAAATGGAGTATCTACTATAAAGACATCAACACCATATACATCCCTAATATTTTCGGGGGTTAGTACTTCAGACGGCTCTCCATATGCATGAATTTTACCATTCTTAAGCATTATAATAAAGTCTGAATACCTATATGCTAAGTTTAAGTCATGCATAGCCATCATAACCGTAAGCTTCTTCTCTTTACACAACTCTCTAACCAAACCTAAAATCTCTATTTGGTGTCGTAAATCTAAATTGCTAGTTGGTTCATCAAGTAATAGTATTTCTGGTTCCTGCGCTAAAGCTCTAGCAATCATAACCTTCTGTTTCTCACCAGCACTAATCTCATCAAAATACCTATCTCTTAGATAATCAATTTTCATAATTTTTAAAATTCTGTTGACAATTTCTATATCTCTTTCACTTACAATCCAGTTTATATATGGACGTCTACCCATTAAGACTACTTCAAATACTGTAAATGGTAAATATGGGGAAGCGGACTGCGGCACATAACCAACTTTCATAGCTAAATCTCTAGATTTAATTTTAGCGACTTCTAATCCATCTATCAACACAACTCCTGTAAATGGCTTTAATATACCATTAATACTTTTAAGAAGAGTTGTTTTACCAGCTCCATTCGGACCTACTAAAGCCGTAATTTTACCAGCTTCAACTGATATACTAATATTATCCAATGCTCTAATTGAGTCATACATTATAGATAGATTCTTGATAGTTATTTTTACCGCCATACCTCTCTCCTCGACCTTAACAAAAGATGGAGAAATAGGGGTACACCTAAGAATGCCGTTAAAACTCCAACTGGAAGTTCAGTTGGAGCAGTAATTACTCTTGCCGCAGTATCTGCAGCTATTAATATTAATGCTCCAATTAATGCTGAACAAAACATTGAGTATCTATAATCTGAACCAATTATAAGTCTTGCGATATGAGGAGATACTAGACCTATAAATCCAATTGGTCCAGTCATACATACAATAGAAGCTGTAATCAGTGATGCTAAAACAGTACATATCAATCTAACGGTCCCAGGTTCAGTTCCAGAGCTTTTAGCAACTTCATCACCCATAGCTAATACATTTAAATCCCAAGCAAATTTAAAGAGAACTAAGCATATGATTACGATGGGTGAAACTATTGATACGCGTTTCCAATTTGAAAACGCAAGATCACCCATAATCCAGTATACAAGAGTTTTCAAATCATGTTCATGAGCAATATATTGTAGGAAAGTAACCAATGCGGAAAATAAATACATTACAGCAATTCCGGATAGAATTATTGATTCTTGACTTAATCCTTTAATTCTAGCTATACCTAATGTAAGTGAAACTGCAATAAGTGAGAATACAAATGCATTTATAACTACCATATAAACACTAAATCCAGTTATCCCTATACCTAATACGATTGCTAATGCTGCACCAAAAGATGCACCAGAACTAATACCAATTGTAAATGGGCTTACGAGTGGATTTCTAAGAACACCTTGTAGTGTTGTTCCGGCTATGGCTAATCCGACTCCAGCGATTAACGCCATTAATGCACGTGGAAGCCGAATATCCCATACAATAGCTGCTAATCTAGAGTTAATCTGACCATTATTATTTAAACCGAGAAATCCGCAAATTTTATGCTGAACTACACTAAATATATCATATAAGCTTGTTTTGTAGAAACCTATACTTATGGAGGTAAGTAGAAAAATTGGGATTAAGAAGATTAGTAATAATAATATAAAAATCTTTCTCGTGGTTATTCTATACTTCCCAGTCATGTTGGATATGCCCAGATACCAGAGTACTCAACACCCAAGAAAGTCTCTAAATACTGTTTATGGATATCCTCTGGATTTATATCTGCAAATACCTGTGGATATAGCCACTTAGCTATGTAGCATATTCCAACTACAGCTCTAGGTCCACTACTCAATACACCACTTATTACATATACACGTCCATTTTGGACAGCGCTAATTTGGTCCCAGCCTGGTCTTGATACTATTGCTTGTATAATTTCCTTTAATGGTGATGGATCTGTAGCTTTATATGGCTGAAATACTGAAGTAGATACAGCCTTAATTATGACATCTGGATTCCTCTCTATAACAGCCTCTGGTGAAACCTTCGGATATGCTACTGGAGAATCTGCGAAAATATTTATTCCACCCGCTATTCTTAGGTCATCATCCCATCCACTACCGGGACCAGCAGCCTTATAGTCCTTATAACCTTCAATATACACTTTCACCCTCTCTTCTGCAGGTATCTTCTTAACTCTAGCTTGAATTTCATCTAGAATACCTTTCCAGAACTCAACAAATCTATCAGCTTCTTCAGTTTTATTTAGTAACAGCCCTAGTAACCTAACTTCATTGAATAATGTACTAATCTTATAGAAATCTAGCCTAATTACCTTAATACCTAGAGGCTCTAGTTTCTCCTCAAGGGCTTCTTGACTTGGCCACCTAACATATGTAATAACTACCTCTGGATTCGTTGATATTATAGCTTCTATATTTGGCTTGAAACATGTTCCAACTAATGTTCTATCTGTAAGCTTAGATAATTCTGGCTTCCTAGTAATATACTCAGTTACACCTACAACTACATCCTCAGCACCAAGAGTAAGGATAACCTCAGCAGCATCTGTGGAGAGAGCAACAACACGTTTTAAAGGCCACTTTACTGTAATATACCTACCAGCACTATCAACAAAAGTAATATTCTGAATAACCTGCTTTGGCTGTGGCGTTATCTCCTCAGTTGGAGGAGTGGTTTCCTCAGTAGTTGGTGGTGTAGTCTGCTCAGGCGTCTCTATAGACGTCGGTTTCTGTTGAGCTAAAAGCCACCCATATCCTCCAACGATGGCAACAATAATTAACAAGATAATTAGTGTTGATTCTAACTTTGTTAATCCTCTCATTCGTGACACTCTATTCATCCTAAGTATCACCACATTTCTAGGATAACTTCTAGTAAAATATAGGGATATAGTTTATACTTTTTATTTCAATGGTGTTACCAACTAATTAAGTATTAATTATGATAATAAGGTAGGAGAGTAGAGGGTATGTAGAAACTATATGTGTTATCGTTATTTTAATGTATTATGGGGTTTTTAAATGGTTAAAGTCAGTCCTGATGACTATCCAAATAGGAGAAAAATTACTAGTGAATTATGGAGTAAGTATAAGCGAGATATCGTAATTTGTAATGTTTGTGAAAGACACTGTTATATTGCTAATGGATATACTGGTTTTTGCGGTAATTACGCGAACTTTAACGGTGAGCTATACTATGTTAGTTATGGTAATTTGAGTGCTATTGAAAGTAGGCCGATAGAAATTAAACCATTATTTCATTTCTATCCAAACTCTACAGCATTAACATTTAGTGGCTGGGGATGTAACTTTAAGTGTAAGCATTGTCAGAATTGGCATCTTTCGATGTATAATCCTGATGGCAAATATAGGGTTATAGAGCCTAGTGAGCTAGTTGAAATGGCTATTAAGCGTGGTGATGATGGTTTATGTGCAAGCTTTAATGAACCAACTATTCATACCCCGTATCTAATTGACTGTTTTAAGTTAGCCAAAGAAAAAGGGTTATATAATGTGATTGTTAGTAATGGTTACATGAGCCTCAAGTGTATGGATTTACTTATTGAATCTGGCTTAGATGGATTAAATATTGATATTAAGGGTTGTCCAGAATCACATAAGAAGCATCTACCTGGCATTAACCCAGAGGTTATATATAGAAATGCTAAGTATTTCCTTGATCATAATATCCATGTTGAAATGATTTTTCTAATTGTTACTGGAATTAATGATGATTTTGAGTGTATCAACTGGGTTTTAAAGAAGCACGTTGATACCTTAGGTCCTGATATACCACTACATATTAATAGGTACTACCCAGCATATAAGTATCATGCACCACCTACACCTCTAGAAACTTTACTTGAAGCATATAGATTAGCTAAAGAGGAGTATGGCATTAAATACGTATATATTGGTAATATTTGGGATCCAACATATGAAACTACATATTGTCCTGAATGTGGACGCCCATTAATAGTCAGAGATGGCTATAGAGTGGTAGAGTCTAGACTAGATAGGAATAAATGTAGAAGATGCGGAGCGAAAATTTACTTAACAGGTGTTGTGTATGCTTAGGAATTAAATTGGGATTTGTCTGCTAAGCTCTTGTTATATATACAATACTGTTGAATCGGACATTCATCGCATTTAGGGTTTTTAGCTTTACAAATTTTTCTTCCAAATTCAATTAGCATTAGGTGTACTTTCATGTAGTCATTGGGACTTATAAGAGATTGCCATCGTTTTCTGATATCTTCATAAGAAGCTTTTTGATCAACTAAACCTAGTCTCTTTGAGATTCTTGTTATATGAGTATCCACTGGGAAGAAGGGATAGTTTTTTACGAAAAGTAGCAACACATCTGCTGTTTTAAATCCCACCTTTGGAAGGGACAATAACTTTTCTCTAGCTTCAGCTGGTGGTAAAGAAATAATACGTGTTAGATCACCACCAAAATTTTTAATTAGATACACCGAGATTTCCTTTAGCGCTTTAGCTTTCTGCTTATATAAACCTCCTACTCTAATAGCTTCAGCAATCTTATCTTCATCTATATATGCTAGTTTATGTGGACTAATACCTATGGATTTCTCAAGATTTTTATATGCTCTAATAGAGTTTTTATCACTCGTATTTTGAGATAGAATAGTTGCAACTAAAAGTTTAAATGGATCCATACTTTTTAAAGCAATTAAAGCTGTAAACTTTTCGTAGTTAATCTCCAATTTCTCCTTAATTCTGCTTATAACTTTCGAGATATTACTTTTATTTATATACAATTTAGCCACCTAGAATCTTTTGAGCTAACTATTATCTAATCTAATTATAATGCTGAAATAATAATTTTAGATTGAAAAAAATGGGTGGATTAAATGTCTCTTGACGAGTATATACTTGAGGTACAAAATTTATGGAAGAGTTATGATGATGTTATCGCATTACGTGGTTTAGACCTTAATGTAAAATACGGGGAAATTTATGGGTTACTTGGTCCTAATGGGGCTGGAAAAACAACTACTCTACGAATTATTGTTGGGTTATTAAAGAAGGATAGGGGTATAGTTAAGGTTTCTGGAATTAATATTGATGATGAACCATTTGAGTATAAAAAGTATATCGGATATTTACCTGAATACCCAAATTTACCTTTATATTTAACTGCTGAAGAATTCGTTAAGTATGTTGCAAAAATTAGGGGGGTACCATTAGATATTTTACAAGAGAGAATTGATGACCTCTTTAGCCGACTAGAAATTAGTCACAAAAGAGATGAAATTATAGCTAACTTATCTAAGGGAATGCGCCAGAAGGTTGCAATTATAGCATCTATAATTCATAGACCAAAATTAGTAATTATGGATGAGCCTTTTCTAGGAATAGACCCAGTTGGACAAAAGGTTGTTAAAGACATACTTAAGGAGATGGTTGAAGAAGGACATAGCGTACTTGTATCTACACATATTTTAGATACTGCAGAGAGATTATGTGATCGTGTAACGATTATTTATAATGGTGAAAACTTAGGAACAGGAACTTTAGATGAGTTGAGAAGTTATGCAGAGGCCGAGAAAGGCTCTACTCTAGAAGAGATATTTATTAGATTAGTTGAGGAAGCTAGTACAGAAGCGATCGAAATTGAGGAGAGAGAAAAACCTAGAAAAGCAGGTTTTCTTAGGAGACTCTTTAGACTATGAGAAAAAGTATATTGATATTTAAGTTAAAGGTGATGGAGTATTTTTCTTCAATTCGTAGAACTAAATATGCCTTTATATTACTAATCTTTATCCTTTATGGGTTAGTTTCATTTGGATTTGCAATGGGTAATTTATCAAGTGAATATTTACAGGGGATTCAGAATTATACTACAGCTCCTCAAGGGTATATCGATCCAGAGGTATTTACTAGACTAAGCCTTTTGGAGTTCTTCATATCTATACTGCTAAGTTTTGCATTTTTAGTAACAATTATACTATCTATTAGAACCGCATTTACAGCTACAGAAGCGGATTGCGACTTCGTATTTACATCTCCCATAACATTTAAGGAGTATGCATTCGCCGAAATCCTTTATCAAACATTAATTGGAAATCTTACGTTTGCAGTATTTATAGCATACCTAGTTATGATTACAAATGTACCAATTATTGGGGTAGGTATATGGAATTTACCAATAGCTCTCGTCATTTTTGAACTTCTTATAGTAATGATGATTATCTTTGGACAAATACTTTCGATATTATATTTAAGGTATAGAAGAATAGCTGTGATTATAGTAGCGATACTTATACTAGTAACTATACTTCCACCAATATTAAAGTTATACCTTCATGTACCAATTAGTTCAGAAAGTATTCCGTATCCTCCATATATAATGAGTAGAATCATTTTTAGCAACTATGATATACTGGATATTATAATCTTTTTATTATATCTGGTAATTGCATTTGCAATTTGGAATAAAATTGTTAATAGGAATTATTTTGTGGAAATTAAGCCAGTTACAATAGGTGTATTTGGAGGAATTTCTGAGCGGAGATTAAGACCTACATTAGTAATAAGATTTGGTTTTATTAAAAGGATATTTACGATTGATGTTTCTGGATCAATTTTAAAGGCACATATTTCTAAGGAGTTCACAAGAATTGTCAGAGATGGTTCTCTTTTTACAGCTTTAGGGATGAACTTAATATATGGTGCTATACTTTATTTTATGTTTGCTGGTTTCCAATGCGAAGGAGATATGCCGGAAACATTTGGCTTAATATTTTCACTAAGTATGGCATTATTCTTTACACTTTTCTCACCATTAACACATATTGAAAAATGGAGGCTTAACGAACGTAAGTATTTGTGGGTAATTCTAAGTAGCTATACAGATCCTAATGAATATGTTAAGGGGTTAATATTTTCATCAATGATGGCGTCTATAATTACTCCAGCAATACTCTTAGTTGTATTAGTACTATACCTCCCACCAACATATTTACTGATAGGCTTTATGTCCATAGTTACTCTCGCATTAGTTGTAACTGAAATAACCTACTCACTCGAGTTTAGATTTGGTAAACCTACATATGAAACATTCTCAATTGATTATTTAATAATTATATTTGGAGCATATATTATTTCATCAATACTTATATCACCGAATGCCATCTTAATATGGCTTCCAATAATCTTTACTAATGTGAAAATAGAGTTTCTGATACCGATAGTAATCATTTATGATGTGATAATTATATATCTTGGATATAAATTTGCTATTAGGCAATTTAAAAAGATAAAGGTTATAGGTTAAAAAAGGATACTCTTTAATTCGACTCTATACAACTTGGGATTCACGTTTTCTTCTAATTAATTCTGCAATTTCTAATGCTTTCTTTGCTTGCATATAGTTCATGTAGTCTATCATCCTACCTTTATATGATATAGCGCCAAGCCCTCTTTTACTCGCCTCTTCATATGTTGCCACAATTTCCCTCGCCTCACTAATTTCCTCTTCACTCGGTGAAAAAACATTATTTATAATATCTATGTGTGTAGGATGTATGGCGTATTTCCCGTCGAACCCTAACTTCCTAGCGATTTCACTTTGCCTTTTCAATCCTTCCCTATCAATTATTAACCCTAAAAATGGGGTGTCAATTGCTGGTAATCCTGCAGCCTTAGCGGCAACTACCAACCTAGACCTCGGATATAGAATTTCATGTTCATCACGCGACAATATACTATAGCTTAATCCTAAATCTCTTAGGTAGTCTCCTGCACCGAATGACAGTCCAATTATTCTTTTGCTAGCTGTAGCTATTTCATATGCATTTTCTATACCTAGTGCAGATTCTATTAGTGGAAGTATGAATATGTTGCCATTTTCTAATCCCATTTTGCTTTCTAGCTCTGAAAGTACATTTTCAACTTTACTTACATCATCTTTCGACTCAGTCTTTGGTATAACAATCCCGTCTAATCCCTTCCTTACTGCAAATCGTAAATCTTCTTCATACAATCCTGTTAATACACCATTAATTCTAACAAAGACAAGTTTGTCTGCAGCTTTTTCCCTTTCATTCTCAAGAAATTCCTTAACAAACCACCTACCAGTCTCTTTATCATCAATAGGCACGGCATCCTCCAAATCTATAACTAGAGCATCAGCTTCTGTTCTTAATGCACTCATTAGTAGCCTCCAGCTATTTGCTGGTACGAATAGTAAAGATCTTAACAAATAGGGCTTTATACTCATTTTCTCATAACCTCCTTTACTACATTAGGAATTTCTGCGGGATCATCAACTATATGGACACCAGCTTTACTTAGAGCCTTCATTTTGCTTTCAGCAGATCCTCTTTCACCTTCAACAATAGCACTTGCATGTGAAAATCTAATTCCAGATGGTAACATTCGGCCAGCTATGAAAGCAACTAACGGTTTCTTAAACTTACCATCTAATATAACTTCAGCAGCTTCCTCCTCCTGCACTCCACCGATCTCGCCAAATAAAACTACAGCTTCGGTCTCTGGATCTTCTTCAAACATCATTAATAATTCAGCCTCTGTAGTTCCAATTACTGGTTCACCACCAACATGAACTGCTGTAGATATTCCAAGCCCAGCACTACTCAGACACCAAGAAATCGTTGTAGTTTGTCCTCCACTTCTGGATATAACACCAATATTACCTGGTTTAAAGGCTTCCCTAGCTAATTCTAGTGATCCACCAACCCAACCCATTACTGCTTTTCCAGGGCTAATAACACCGAACGATCCTGGTCCAATAATTCTTATACCTTTCCTTCTTGCTAATGCTAAGATGTATAGTGTATCATGTATGGGAACTCTTTCAGTAGGTATCAAAATCAACTTTATATTTGAGTTTATCGCTTCTAGTGCTGCGTCCTTAACGGATGCTGGGGGAACTAGGATTACAGTTGCATCTACAGGTCCATGCTCATCAATCAACTCTTTAATTGAGTTGTAAACTGGAAGCCCCCAAACTTTCTCTCCTCCTCGTCCAGGAGTTACTCCACCAACAACATTAGTTCCATATTCAAGCATATATCTAGTTGCGAATTGTCCAGTTCTACCTGTTATCCCCTGGACGATAACACGAGTTTTCTCATTAATTAGAATAGCCATATATATCACCTATAGCGGAATATCTATCTTTATAGCCCCACCTCCATACCACATACAATTAATTTCACATGCTAAACACTCATTATCACGACGAACTACTTCTTCTGGAGAAAGAATCAATTTAGGCAATCCATTTTCAATCTTCAGTATGCTTCTACCATATAGTCTACAAGCCTTTACACACGCAAAACCACATTTAGGAGCAATACACTTGCTATAGTCGATTGTGATTGTTGTTGTTCTTGTCTTAAATATAAGCTGATTACTCATTTTTCCTCACCTCCCTATACTTCATAACCATATCCTTCATTCTCTCCGCGATAAAGTCCGTCTTATAAATATACTCCCTACCATAGAGCTCAAGATTAATTGGTAGGTCCTTAAGTCCCTTCCTTATTATCTCGTGGGTCTCTTTCTCCTTATTTCCAGCTATTAGTATTAGTACGGGAAAGCCGGGTTTGTCAGAGAGCATCTCTCTTATGGCCTTAACTATTGCATGTGCATGATGCCACTGTTCTTGACTAGCCATTACAGCGCCCATTAGAATATAGCCTTCAATACCGGGAATTGATAGTATAGTCTTAATTACTCGGTATACTTTTGATGCTGGAGGATCACCACTTGTATCTGCATAGTCAGCTAATTTTAGTCCTCTCTTTATTAACGCGTCAGCGCCTAACATCGCTCCTCCTCCACCAATCCCGTGAAAACCGATATATCCACCTTTCTCAGTATCTGTAGCTAGTTGTATGAAATATCCTGTTCCTCTCGGATCTTTATCCTCCCAACTCCATATTCTTTCTTCAAGCTCTGTAGGTGATCTATTCAAATCTTTCGGAATTTCAATTTTGATATCTGGATGTCTATAGAGTGAATGATCATCAATAACTATTCTACAGTCTAGCGCAATGATATCGCCGTTATCAGTTAGTCCTAATGGGTTTATCTCTGCACTTCTAGCATCATACGCTACAAAAACATTCGAGTAAAGTTTTTCCATTAAGTTGAGAACTTTTTCCCTCAGTTCACTATCTAACCCCATTTTTTCTAATTCCTTACTAACATGGTTCTTATCTAACCCGTCTAGATAATCAACATTTATCTTTAGAATAAGCTCTGGATTAGTTTTAGCAATTTCTTCTAAGTCTACACCGCCTTTAAGACTAAATATAATTGTAGGTGATCGAACTTTGTATGAGTCATTAATTATTATTCCTATATAGAGCTCCTTCTTAACACTTATTCTTTCTTCAATTAACACTTTGTTGGGTTTAAAGCCTCTAAACTGTTTAGATAATAATTCCTTAACTACGTCCTTAGCCTCCCCTATATTATTAGTAAACTTTATTGCTCCAACCTTAAATCTTCCAGTGAATGGTAGCTGTGCTTTAATAACTGCTCCCTTAGAGATTATGTCTAATGCTTTCTCAACTTCATCTACAGACTTAACTACAGTACCACGTGGAGTTGGAATTCCCACTTTTCTAAGTATCTCTTTACCTTGATATTCAAGAAGCTTTACCATATACCGTAACACCTAGAAGATAATTTATGTGATGACTTGTTAATCTTTGACAATTAAATAACATATACATGAAATATACATAAGTAAAATATACATACTAGTCTAGTTTAATTATTATTAAGTAATGTTGAGAGACAAGTTTTCGAAGTAAATTAAGAATAAAAAGTTTTTAGGTTAGGGTATTTATAACTTATGCTTGTTTTTGTTCTACTGTAAATGGTGGTGGTGTAGCTTTTACCTTCTTCTCAGTTACTTGTAATGGAGGTACAACTTTTGCTCCCTTCTTTACCTCAGCCATTCCAAGGCTCTTCATAGCTATTGCTCTTCTTAGCAACTGAATTGCTAATGCTGGATCAACGCCCTTCGGACAAACATCTGAGCATGAACCAGCTAAGTGACAACCCCAACAACCATCCGGAGTATCTACAAGCTCTATGCGTTCAAGTGCACCCTCATCTCTTGAATCTGCTATAAATCTATAAGTATTTGCGAGTGCTTGGGGACCAAGATACCTTCTATTTGTTCCTGAAGTCGGACATGCGGCAACACATAATCCACATGAGATACAGTATGAAAACTGCAGATATCTCTCGTGCTCTTCTGGTGTTTGGCTATATTCTCTAGTTGGATCCCAGTATTCATCTTCGTCTCTCCTTATTAGATACGGCTTTATATAACGATATTTTTCATAAAACTCGTCAAAGTCCGCGATAAGATCTTTAATAATTAGATAGTTTCTTAAAGGTTCGACTGTTATAACGTTACTATTTAAGTGGAATATCTGTGTTTCACATGCAAGTCTAGGCTTACCATTTATTATCATTCCACACGAACCACATATCGCCATTCTACAGCTAGCTCTAAATGATAATGAAGGATCTAAATTCTCCTTGATATAAATTAATGCGTCTAAAACAGTCATACCTCTATATACAGGAACTTTAAACTCGCTTATAAACCACTCTCCCTTCTCAGGATTCCAACGCTTAATCCTAAATAATACCTCTTTTCTTTCCATTTTTAACCACCTCCTGCCGCAACAATCGGAACTAATCCGTATATGAACAGTATTATAAATATTATCAGGAGCACTAGCGTTATTACCCTCCTCTTGAATGCGTCCATCACAAGCTCATATAAGATATTTCTTATTCCTATTAATCCATGAGTTAACACAGCAAATAGTAGAATAGCATATAGTGCATCGTAAAATGCATTGCTCATCCTACTTACTACAGCTTCCCAAGTTAGTCCCTGAACATATCCTAGTCCGATTAGTGACGTAAATATCTGTAGATGAAATATTATAGCTATTGTAATTACTATTCCAAGGGTATACTGGATTAACCTAAGAGTTGACTCCTTCATTACAATACACCCCACACGAGTAGAAATTCATATATTATACCGATGAGCAGTATTATGCCTATAACTATCATTATAGCTAAAAGAGACATCGGCCCTTTAGTTTTCAGTACTTTCCTATATGGATACACCGGCTTTTTAGGTTTACCGAGTAGAAATCCATACTCATTTATTATGAGCCTAAGACCATTTAGTCCGTGGAAGAGGAGAGCTAAGACCACTATGAACATACCGATGTGTGATAGTGGAGTTTCCATGAAGGAGTGTACAGTTTCCCATAAGCTATAATTGACCCTGGCACTTGTCAATAATATATGCATAATGACAAATAATATTAGTCCAATTCCCGTTATTCTATGTAGTAGGAATAAGAACCTCTCTAAATTATACTTGCTACTTCCATACCACCCCATTACACCAGCTTGATTATATACAAATTTTCTATATTTTTTACTTTTCTCGGCCATTTACAACACCTCCTTAGTACTTTCTCTCAATAGGCTTCCAGTAGAGTATCCTTACTGGTATATACTCAATCTTTGGACCTTCAGGAGTATAGTATGCTAGTGTATGCTTAAGGAAGTTTTCATCATCTCTCTTTGGATAGTCAAATCTTGCGTGTGCTCCTCTACTTTCTTTACGTAGAAGCGCACCTACAGCAATAACCTCAGCTACATCTAACATAAATTCTGTCTCTAATACGTATGTTAAGTCTGTATTATACACGCTAGATTTATCTACTATCGCTACATTCTTAAATCTCTCCTTTAACTCCTTAATTTTCTTAAGGCCCTCAGTCATACCACTCTCCTCTCTAAATACATAGAAATACTTGTCCATCGTTTGTCTCAGCTCTCTCCTAATGCTATACACACTTTCTCCATGCTCCCTCTTAGTTAGGCCACCAAAGATTCTCTCTTCCTCAACTTTTGCATCTTCGAAAGGCGTCTTCGGAAAATCATCTTGCTTCATAACATATTTTGCTGCTTCAGCTCCCGTTATAGCTCCCCAAACTAGACATTCAGCTGTAGAGTTTGTTCCTAATCTATTAGCTCCATGTACACTTATACATGACACCTCTCCAGCTACCCACAAACCTTCTGCTGGCGTCTTACCATATAGATCCGCATGTACTCCACCCATTGGGTAGTGTGCTGCTGGCCTAACTGGTATGGGCTCATTAACTGGGTCTATACCTGCGAATTTCATACAAACCTCTCTAATTAGTGGTAATCTATCGTATATCCTCTCAGCACCTAGGTGTGTTAAATCTAAGTGTACGTAACCTAATCCATCTGGACCCTCAAATCCTCTACCCTCCATAATTTCACTTATCATTGCTCTTGAAACTATATCTCTTGGTGCAAGTTCCATTCTTTCAGGAGCATATTTCTTCATAAACCTTTCTCCTTCCTTATTGTATAGATGCCCACCTTCTCCTCTTGCAGCTTCTGAAACTAGAATTCCACTTGGGATTAAACCTGTTGGGTGGAATTGTACAAACTCCATGTCTTTAAGTGGTAGGCCAGCTCTGTATGGAATAGCGAATCCGTCGCCTGTCGCTGTTAAGCTATATGTTGTAAATCCATAGATTCTCATTCCTCCACCAGCAGCCCATATACACGCTTTAGATACAAAGAGGTAGAAATCGCCTCTTCTAAGGTCAATTGCTGTTAACCCTTGATACTTCCCATCCTTAATGATAAGTTTAGTTACAAAAAACTCGTGGTAGAATGTGACGTTATCGAATCGCTGTAGTACACCCCATAATGTCTGCATCTCGAAGAAGCCAGTTTTATCAGCGGCGAATACTGCTCTTGGATATGAATGACCACCAAAAGGTCTTTGAGCTAATCTTCCATCTTCTCTTCTTGACCATGGACAACCCCAGTGTTCAAGCTGAATAACTTCATGCCCACATCTCTGAGCTAGTAATAGTGCTGCATCTTGATCTGCTAAAAAATCTGAGCCCTTAATTGTATCCCACGCATGAAGCCAAATATTATCTCCCTCATTTGTATATATTACACCAGCTGTTCCGCCTTCAGCACATACTGAGTGTGAACGATTTAACTGAACTTTTGAGAGAATTGCAATATCCAATTTACCTTTTGAAACTTTTGCTGCTTCAACCGCAGCTCTTAATCCTGCTAAACCACTACCAACAATTATTAAGTCATGCCTCACTACATCAACCATAATTATAACACCTAAATCTTACTTAGAATTTCATCTAATTTTACTTTTGACTTTTCAAGGATGCCTAGGTATAGGTTGTTTCCATGACTATCTATAGCTACATTCATTGGCCCAAACTCTTCAACTTCCAATACCCATAATGCTTCGGGGATACCTAAATCTAACCATTCAACCTTAACTATTTTCTTAATAGCCTTTGCAGCTACGACAGCTACTCCTCCAGGAAAAGCTGCATATACTGCTCCAAATTTCTTTAGAGCTTCTGTTGTTCCTTTACCCATTCCACCTTTGCCAATTATAACTCTGGGCTTAAATATTTCTATAAATTTAGGCTCAATATAATCCATTCTAGTACTTGTTGTTGGACCAGCAGCTACAACCTCCCATTCCCCATTCTTCTTTCTTACAAGTGGTCCACAGTGATATAACGCATTACCCTCAAATGAAACAGGAATTTCCATACCCTTCTCATGATATTCAATCGCTCTAACGTGTGCAGCATCTCTAGCGGTAATTACTGTTCCAGTGATATATAGTATATCTCCAGCCTTTAGCTTTCTAATTTCCTCCTCACTAATTGGAGTTTTAAGGTGATACTCCATTAGATCTTCACCTCCTCATGACTTAAAACTTTAACCTCTCCATCTGGGGAAATTTGGGCCGTAGCTCTTCTAGCGGCCCAACATTGTGTAGCGATACCTACGGGTATCAGGGCAGGGTGTCTATATGCATACTCCACATTTACACCTAGAACAGTTGTATCACCACCTAAACCCATAGGACCTATCCCCAGCTTATTTAAAGCTTCTAAAAGCTCTACCTCTAATTTTGCAATCTCCTCATTTGGATGTCTAACATCTATAGGCCTTAAAATCGCTTTCTTAGCTAACTTTGCAGCTATATCTACAGCTCCACCGATACCCACGCCAACTATAATTGGAGGACAAGGCTTACCACCAGCTTCATAAATAGCTTCAATAACAGCCTTCTTAACACCCTTTATCCCTAATCCTGAACTTATAGTTTTAACCGTACATGTAAACTCGCTACCCCCACCCTTAGGTAGTACCGTAATAGTTAACCTATTACCCTCAACAATCTCCCAATTTATATATGGTATTAAGACGCCAGTATTATCACCAGGATTCTTCTTAGTGAAAGGGTCAACTGTATTTGGTCTTAGCGGAACTTCCACTGTAGCTCTTCTTGTAGCTCTTACAAATATATCTCTAAGCTTAGCTTTAACTGGAAAATCCTCACCTAACTCTACATAGAATAGTGGTGTTCCAGTATCCTGACAGAGTGGTATTGAGAACTTCTCAGATAACTCTATATTCCTTAATATCGCTTGTAAAATTGCTTTAGCAGTATCATTAGACTCCTTTTCATAAGCTCTCTTTAGAGCATCCTTGATATCTTTTGGAAGTATTGTTTCGGAGATTCTGAAAAGCTCAACTACGGTATCCTCGATTAACTTTTCAAGGTTAACATTTAACATAATTCATCACAAATTATTTTTTTAATTATAGAAACACTAAACCTTAACTAACAAACAATATAAAGAATATATATGGGTTAGTTCAGTAGAAGATAGAAAAAGTTAGTTGGGTTATTAAAATTACTTTTTATAGCCAAATTTCCTAAGTATCTCGTGTCTCTCTTTTTTAGCATCTTCATCTTCAACACCTTTACTCTTAAATCCATCGACAACTCCTAGTACAGCTCTACCCTGCTCTGTTTCAGCAACTATGAATTGTAAGGGATTTGCTGAAGCTGTTAAAATATTTACTACTTCCTGGACGTGTTTAATTCTGTCTAGAACATTAATTGGATAAGCATTTTTCAGTGTAACTATGAAGAAATGTCCAGCTGAAATTCTTTTTGCGTATTCAACAGCTAAATTGATCAGTTCCTCATCGTTACCATCATATCTAATTAGCGTTGGTCCACTAGCCTCACAGAAAGCTATACCAAATTTTATTGTTGGACTAGCGGTGATTAATGCCTCATATAAATCTTCTACCGTCTTTATAAAGTGACTAACACCAGCTATAACGTTTACGCCCTCTGGAGGCTTAATTTCAACAACATGAAAACTTATCATATCAAAATTTAATATTATATTTAAAAAGCTAAATTAAAATATTAACCATTCACTACCGTATTATCATAACTTATGATATAACTAATGTTACTCCATTCAACTTAACTTAATCATAGAGAGTAACTCAAAAATCCCCTTAATACGTAAGCTTAATAACCTAACCAACTCTTTATTTCATCAGGAAATTCGCTGTGAATTATATAGATATCTTTTGGTTTTACCTGATTAATTACCTCCCTTAAATCTCTTAAGTATATATGTCCCGAACTATGAACCCTAAATGAAGGTACATTCATACATTTAAGCCAGCTTAATAACTTATCAAGCTGAAACTCACTTTCTTCATCCACCGGCTCTGAATAGCTTAGTATCGCAATTGACCCGATAGGGATATTCATCTTCATTAGCTCTCTTCTAACACCTAAGAAACCAACTAAAATAGTTTTATTTATCTTCTGCTTTGTTGGTAGTGTTATGAATCTATATCCCTCATCCATAGCCTTACCGCTTACATCTTTTTCCCATCGTTCATAACGTGTTTTCCTTCTACAATAAACACTGATAATCGACTGATCAAAGTCAACTTTGATATGTGGATCATTTTCTATCAACTTTTTAATAATATAGAAATGTCTTAGTGGAAGCATGATTTCCCATCCAAGTTTTTTGGCAACATTAATAAAGCTTCTTAATCTATCTATGTCTGTTTCACTAAATAATGCTAGTACGGTGGCATCACATTTATCGAGCAGATACCTAATTTTTTCCTCAACATCTTTTTCATTCATAATATGTGTATCTTCAAATTTAGTGCCTTCAGTAATGAACAGAGATACTTCATCCTCAGAGAGACTATAAATGAAATCCATAGTAAGAGAGGAGCTAATTTCATGCTCTCCTAAAGCTCCATGTAGCCTATAGTCTCCAGAGTACGCTATAACACCATCTGGAGTTTCTATTTTGAATCCATATGCTCCTGGAATACTATGGTCGACATGGACTGGCGTTACTTTAAAGGATCCAATTTTAATTACATGGTAACTTCTAAATGTCTTAAATATAATATTATCGTCAACCCAGTATCTTCTTCTCCTACTAACTTCTCGCTTAGCATCATAGATAATTTTAGCAGCCTCTCCCATGAAGATCGGGATGCCTCTATTAATCTGTGGAATCATAAATGTATGATCAATATGTAAATGACTGATAAATACCCCTAAAATATCTGTTTCATATGGCTCATTAGGAGTATATGGATCAACCCACTCTGTATATAATCCTGGAACTACTCTAGCGATTCCCAGCCTAAATAACTCATGTGGCTCCTCAATATCAAATGCAGGCCAGGTATAAAATCTATTCTTTAATGATAAGTTTAATCCTAAATCTAGAGTTATAGCTTCATCCTTAAATCTAATAACTATTATATTCCCACCAATTTCCCTATACCCACCATATATATCGATAGATAAATCCCTAGTTAACTGAAGTTTATCTTTTGGCTCCAATCCTTAACCCCCAAAGGATACTAACTACCTTATCTAATACGTCAAATAGGTCTTTACCAAGTATGTATGTATTTGGCTCAAATCCCCCTCCGCCTCGATCAAAAATGATAGGCTTAAAGCCATATTTTTCTAATGCTCTAACGATGCCTTGTATAATGCTATCCTCATCCCTAATTGAATCAACCTCAGAATATACATACTGTAATTTAGCTAACTCCACCGCTCTCTTAATTTCCTCATTAAACTTAATATTTATAGCAGCTAGTACATATGGATATAGTCTATTTACATTAATCAATACTTTTGCTAAATGTCGTGAACAACCAAACATAGGCTTACCTACAACCTTAATACCGTTACTCGTTGGTATAATTCTCCCTGGAAAAGCAGCTACATCATCCACGTTTACTGGATTGGGGATAGCCCTAACCATATTCGTATATACTTCTGGAATTAGGTTTCTAAATTCAGGAATTTTAGATAAAATTGAGAAAACCTTCTCTAATTCTTCGATAATTTCCTCTTTCTCACGCTTTACTTGAAAACTACCTATAAAGCTTGTCATACATACATTACATTCATTTAATAGGATATTGTACCTCTTATGTAAACTACATATCCTACGGGTAAATAGTAACTTATACCATAAATCATTGAAAAAGCTGATTAAACCACTCACCGAATCTACTTCACTTACAACTTTCTCTAACCCATATATAAATGCTTCTCTATCCAAACCTAGATCTTCCAATGTCTTGATATAGTGTTCTTCCCCTTTTGATAAGTATTGGCTTATAGCAGCTTGAGTAACGCCTAGTAATCTAGCAACTTCAATCTGTGTTAACTTACGCTCATTAACCAATTTAATCGCAATTATCGCCTTTATATATGGTATGATTTTCTTAACATACACTTCGTAAGGAGTTAACATATCCATAATTGTGAATATAGAATTCAATAAAATAAACTATTTTAAAGAGAAACTACTGTTAGCCCCCAATTTGTGGAAAAAAACTATATCAACTATGGAGATTAGTAAATTTTTAGTGAGCAAGTAGGGTATTAAGTTATATAAATTGTGTATCCCCCCACTACTTCTAGTAATGTACAGAATCAATATATCTTGAGGAAATCATTAATCTATTCTTGAATATGTCTAGTAATTATGGTATCCTAAGAATTCCGCTTAAGTTTCTTGAACAGGTAAATAACATAGGTGATAGTAATAGGAAAAATTTCTATGTTCATCTCCTCTTCACATCATCTATAGATGGGAAAGTAGGCCCTGGACTATTAGGATACATATACCTAACGCTTGTTAGGATAAAAGATATGCAGTTACAGAGAACTTCACTATCAGGTAATATTACTAGACTTATTGAGGATAGAATTGAGAAGATGAAAATTATGTATATTAATAGAGTCAAGGACATTATCGATAAGGAGATAAATGATGAAATATTTAGGAATACTTTAAAATTAGATCCTTCAGAAATAAAGTTTAAGGTTTATAGGCTATCACCTAAAGTTAATATTGATTTCGTTAAAATTAAGAAGGAAATTGATAATCACCTAGAAGAATATTATAAATCTTTATCTCAAGATCATAATGAAACTCCGAAAGCTTTCCAAAGTCTTATTGGTTTACATGCTAAATTATTGGTGTTGACAAGTTGGTTTTCGGTATTAACACTTTTAGATTATGGATTATTAACTTCTATGACGAAATTAAATCTAAGAATCGAAAGGGAGATCTTAGAGGAATATACTGATAGGCTGTGGGAGGATATATTTAGAATTGGTATGGCTTTAGGTTATAAATCTAAGTGGATCTTATCATCTATTCAATTTTACCCAGATGTTTACTCCTTTGGCAATATTTCGAGGAAAGTTGTTGAGAAAAATGAGTACACCGAGTGGAGATGTACTGCATATGACTGTTGGCTATCTAGATATGCTCCTTTAATTGCTAACATCATTAGCGGAGATATTAAAGAAATAGTAAGATTACCAGCACTATTCATGAAAACATTCTGGAAAACATATTATACGAGAATCTTAGGTTATAATGAAAAGAGTGTTAAGGTTTACGTTGGGTACTCTAATAATTACTGTAGAATTAGAGTTCTAGTTAGTCGTGTAAATCGGTCTTCTCAAGCAAAGACCGTCTCCTCATAAGAATACCTTTATGATCACATGGGTATCTTTCACTACACTTTCCATATACTATGCATGGGGGCATCGACAGCTTAGCTAGATTTTCATCTATCATTGATATATGTAGGGAGATATTATTTGCTATTTTTCTTATCTCCCACTGAGATTTTAAACATCTTCTAAGTGGTAATGCTCCAATAATATTCCAGCCGTCAATCGTAAAAACGTCTGTAATTACGTGTGCATGAGAAACTACACCTACAGCATCATATTTCTCGATTCCATGATCGATTAACTTATTGTATAAATCATAAAGCCTCTCAACTTGATAACTATACTCCTTATCAAGCCTTTTCTGAATTATTGATTTTGGGGTTACATACTCCAAACGCTCAAGCGCCTCATAAATACTTTCAGTTACATGATGCCATGTCCTTTGACGGATTGCTTGATGCAACGCTGCAAAAGACATTTTAGCTGCAAACATAAATTTTATAAGTTTAAGTGTTGAAAAAAGAGATTCATCAGACAATACTACACCTCTATACAGTTCCTCTGGAGGAAGCTTTATCGGCATACAATAATTTATTAACTCTACCTCACAACAAGATATAGATTCTACATCAACAAATTTTCCTATTTTACTTTCTTCGTTAAAAAGCTGCAGTGCTGGATAATATCTTACTCTATTCATATTAACTTCACGATTCTTGAATAACCTTGGAAATTTCATATTAAGTATCTCCCAAATTTTCGATACTACTAACTTAGTAACTGTTGGGATAGATTCGTCGAGAGACATTAAGTATAAATGTGTAAACTCTCTGCCATTGCCTGTTGTTTGAATATTTGTAACTGTATATAAAGGTATTACGTATCTAGCGTCCTCCTTAGGTACACCCCATTTAACTAACTTATAATATAGTTGGATACTCCTAGTTATCTCGCTCTTTACAGATTCATAAAGATCAGATTTTACTATTGAGGGTGGTAAATAGTACCCATATGGTTCTACACTTCTCATCGACTGCTGAAGATGCGATAAATATATTGGACTAACGAGAAATAGTGTAGTTAATCTCGGCACATTTCTTATTACAAATGTAAATGATGCTTGATCAAGTACCCCTAAATGACCGCTACCTATTGTAACATCCAGAACTCTATCAACAAATGATGATATATCTCTTCCCTCTGCTAAGTGTGACTTATATATCGTCAGTGGGTCATCTCTCTTAATACATGCATTAGCTCCATACGCAACAAGTTCTTCTGGACCGTACTCACCTCTAAGCCATGCAATTAAGTATACCTCAGGTTCATATACATCTAAATCTATCATTAAGATCCCTCAAACCAACTATTATATCGGTTTTAGTGATTATTTTTGTGATGTAATATGTTAGAGATTAAATTTAAGCCTATTGGTATGGTTAAAGTGCTAGATGAGGATAATAAAATCAGTAAAATTATTATTTTTCGAGACTTTGTAGATGGACTAAGAGGCCTAGATGAATATAGCCATCTTTACATTATATACTATTTTCATCTTAATGAAGGTAAGGGTTATAGCCTTCTTGTACATCCTATGGGTAGAAGAGATTTACCGCTAGTAGGTGTATTTGCTACTAGAAGCCCGTATAGACCAAATTTAGTTGGATTATCGATTGTAGAACTATTAAGACTAGATAATGATGGATTACTTGTTAAGAATTTAGATGCTCTAGATGGTACTCCCGTGTTAGATATAAAACCAGTAATTGAAAGAGTAGAGGTATTAAAATTACCGGAGTGGATCCGTTAACCTTAAACTATCTAGTAATACCTTTATAAATTCTACAAACCCATCTCCATAAGATTTTCTAGTTACGTAATCAGCGAGAGATTTCACACTATTCGGAGCGTTTGCTAATGCGACAGAGTACCCCGCTACAGTAAACATCGGAATATCTATCTCGCTATCACCAATAGCAATTACTTTCGATACATCAATATTCATTAGTTTACATGCAAATTTCAGTCCTCTTCCCTTGTCGACATCCTTATCATGGATGTGAAAAGCAAATTTACTATCAACAACTTTTAGGTTTGGGAAATCTTTGAGTATGGATAGTATGATATCTATATCGATTGTCCTCTTTATAGCTACATCTACATGTCTATACCTATTAAAAAAACTCTCTTCAATATTTCCAACCTTACTTTTTAATACAGATAGAAATTTTAGTGGCTCTTCTCTACTACCTAACAAATACATTTTCTCTTTATACTCTACAACACCACCATCTTCAGCTATAACTGCGCCTGAACATCCAATATATCTAGCTAATGCCTTTAATACTGGGAGCGCGTTTCCACTTGCAAACATAACTGGAATACCATTGACTTCAAGAATCCTTAAATATTTTATAGCTTTAAGATTTAGCAGGTACTTTTCATCTGTAATTGTTCCGTCAACATCTATACATATAGCTTGTGGTTCAAAGTTAATGGACATTTTAGCCATGCTCCTTAAGCCATGATATGAGCCTCACCGGGTATGGATCTACACCTCTTAATACAGCGAGATACACACTAGTTAAATCAAATAGTTTTATTAGCTTTAGTATCGCTGCTAACCTACCAACATCAGATGGATACTCTACAGAAATTACATTACATCTTTTATCAAGTAGATATCTATAGAATACTTCTACCTTTGAGTTCCCGCCAATGAATATTGGTAGAAGTGAACTGTTTATTTCTTCTTCATATGCCATAACTTCGTTATGGAACATTTCCGGGTATATATCATAGTATGCATTAATCTTAGCATTCTCATTAAAAGCCGTCTTAGCCCGAATACCCACCGAGATAAGGTCGTGTGGCGTATAAATAATTGGGATTTTTCCATCAATTTCTCTTGCTAATTTAAATGGTCGGGATTCTTCACTTGGCCCCCAATACTCCTTGAGATAAACTAGATAATTATATGCCTCTTCGACGTCACTTGTAAAGTCTAAGTTAAATGTCTCCTCTAGAACTCTTAGTGTTGCAGCTAACAGTTCTGGTAATGCAGATCTAGGTGCCATAGCTTTATGAATCTTGATATGAGCTAAGCCTTTCTCTTGGCATAACTCCTCTAATTTACCTCCACTCGATATACAGATAACACTAATATCTCTCTTTAAAGCTTCAATAACAACATTTATAGTTTCAGCCGTATTTCCAGAGTAACTAATAGCTATTAGTGGTGTTTCTTCATTTACATGGCTTGGTAGTATATGCGATTTGTTAACTAATAGCAGCTTTTTAAAGTTATAACTTTCGCTGTAATATAGGTAATCTTTAATGACATCACCTACAATGCCAGAGCCACCCATACCAGAGAAAACGATGCCTTTTGCTGCTGGTAGAGCTGGTATGGATTTTGCCTTTAAATCCCTGTACTGCTTAATTAACTTATCTCCAAAGTTCAAGAAGTCCCTGTAAAATCCCTTAATATCTATTTCATTTATTCTCATACTACATCACGTTATAGTATATACCTCACTATCCTATATTGAAATATCTATATCCTAATTTTAGTTGAGGTAATATATACTAGATTATGATTGAAATGGGCAAAATTAGGATTTTAGTCGAGCCTCCTGGTCCTAAAGCTAGAGAAATTATTGAACGGGATAAAAAAGTTCTTATGCAGTCGTATGTTCGGTGGTTCCCACTAGTAATCAAGTCTGGTGAGGGAGCAATAGTTGAGGATGTTGATGGTAATAGGTATATTGATATGAATGCTGGGATAGCTGTTCTCTCTACTGGACATAGACATCCATTAGTAGTTGAAGCTATAAAGAAGCAGTTAAATAGTTTCTTACACTATAGCTTAACAGACTTCTACTATGAAATAGCAGTTAAATTGGCCGAGAAATTAACTTCTATAATGCCTGGTGATAAAGTTTTCTTTACAAATAGTGGTGCAGAATCTGTAGAGGGTGCTATAAAGATAGCTCGTGGATATTTTGAGGGTAAGCGCCCCTACATAATAGCATTTATTGGAGCGTTTCATGGTAGAACTATGGGAGCACTAAGCTTAACCGCAAGTAAACCTGTTCACAGAAGAAGCTTTAGTCCCCTTCTTCCAGGAGTTATTCACGTTCCATATCCATACTGCTTTAGATGCCCCTATAAGCTAAGTTATCCAGAGTGTGGGTTACATTGTTTAGAGTTTATTCGACGTTGGGTAATAGGTAAGTTTATTCCTCAAGATGAAATAGCCGCGATTATAATCGAGCCTATTCAAGGAGAGGGTGGATATATACCTGCTCCAAAAGAATTTATTAGGGAATTGAGAGCATTAGCAAATGAATATGGAATTTTACTTATAGCTGATGAGATACAGAGTGGTATGGGTAGAACAGGTAAGTGGCTAGCTATACAACATTATGGTGTTGATCCTGATATCGTAACTTTAGCTAAGGGTATTGCTTCAGGGTTACCACTTGGTGCGATTATAGGTCGTGAGGATATAATGAGATTACCACCAGGTTCACATGCAACTACGTTTGGTGGGAATCCTATATGCGTAGCAGCGTCTCTAGCAACGATAGAAGTTCTTGAGAATGGACTTTTAGGAAATGCAGCTAAGCAAGGTGAGTATTTGATGAAGAGACTACTTGAAATGAAAGAGAAATATCCGATTATAGGCGATGTTAGAGGCTTAGGATTAATGGTCGGGATGGAGCTAGTTAAGGAAGATGGCTATACACCTGCGAGAGAAGAACTTAGGGAGATAATCATAGGATCATTTAAACGTGGAGTTTTAATAATTGGTGCTGGAGACTCTACACTTAGATTCGCACCGCCACTAAACATATCAAGAGAAGAAATTGACGAAGCTCTTGATGTTGTCGAAGCGGAAATAAGAAAAGTATCTAAAGTTTAGGTCAATTTTTATTTTTTCTTTTATCATATATATATCCAACTACGTTATATATTAAATCATACTTTTCCGTATTATTATTAAAATCATATATATATTTGGAATATTGATATATATACTTTTTCCTTCATACCTATAAACTTTTAAGTATGTTTAAGCTATATATTCATGGATATGCATGCGAGAGGTAAGAAATTTCCTGGTTTTTCATGGGTTATTGGGGGGGAGGCTGGTTACGGAATTAATGTATCTGCAGAAATATTTGGCAGAGCATTATTCAAGTCTGGGTACTATGTTTTTGGTTATATAGAGTATGAATCTAGGATACGCGGTGGACATATATTTGCCAGGATTAGGTTTAGTAATGAACCTGTATATTGTCATGTTGACGATACTGACGTTTTATTAGCTCTTGATGATATGACTATAGTTGGAGATAAACATGGAATTCATACGCATGGACATGTAACCGAGTTACATAGGAATTCTATACTTATTTATGATGGTGAATTGTCAAATATTGCTAAGGGATATTTTGAGGAGCTCTCTAACAAGGGGATACGTATTATTGATATTCCACTTATGAGTATTGTTAAGGAGACAACTCGACAAGAAAAACCGAATCTTGTTATGAGAAATACTGTAGGTCTCGGTGCATCTGCTTATATTTTAAATTTAGATACAGAGAAGCTTATTGAAGCTATTAAGTGGAGGTTAGGTGAGAAGAGAAAAGAAATTGTTGAAGCTAATATAAACCTTATTTTGGCTGGCTATGATTATGTAAAAAGTAGCTATCCAAATGTTAAACTGAATATTAAGCCGGGTTCAGTAAATGGCAGGATTTATGTTAATGGTAATTTTATGGCTATGACTGGAAGTATTAAAGCAGGCATGAAGATTTGGGCACACTACCCAATGACACCGAGCACTCCACTACTCAATCTAGCTAATAGATTTAAGAAGAAGTATGGTCTCGTCGTTCTTCAGCCAGAAAGTGAACTTGCAGTTATAAATATTGCGATTGGAGCTGGATACGCAGGAGTGAGAGCTGGTGTAGGAACTTCTGGTGGCGGATTTGCTTTAATGACTGAAGCGATAAGCCTTGCTTCGATGGCTGAAATTCCGGTCGTAGTTTTTGAAGTTAGTAGAGTAGCGCCGAGTACTGGTATGGCTACAAAGACTGAACAAGGAGATTTACTGCAGGTGGTATATGCTGGACAGGGATATACTACAAAAGCGGTTATTTTACCTGGAGATCCTGAAGAAGCTTATTATGATGCAATAATTGCATATAATGTAGCTGAAAAGTATCAGATACCAGTTATAGTTTGTTATGATAAGCATTTAGCTGAAAGCTACTATACAATACCAATTCCAGAATCAAATATCCCAATTGAAAGAGGCAAGATTACATTATCTAACAATAGTGATGGACCATACTTTAAACGTTACGCTATAACTGAAGATGGAGTATCACCACGACCAATATTAGGTACAGAAGGAGTCTTTGTACTATCAACAGGATTGGAGCATGATGAGTATGGAGTTGTAACTGAAAATGAGAGAATAAGGACAGAAATGATGAAGAAGAGAGATAGGAAACTTAGGAGTTTACTAATGGAGATAGAAGAGAGAAAAGAGATATATCGTCCAATTATGATTTATGGAGAGGAAGATTCTTCGGTAGCTGTTGTAGGATGGGGCTCAAGTAAAGGCGTACTTCTTGAGGCTACAGAATATTTAAACAAAAAGGGTTATGATATTAAGTTTGTTCAGATACGTTGGGCTATGCCATTCCCTACAGATACATTCTTAGATGCTGTAAATGATGTTGATAGGATCATTATGGTAGAAGCGAACTTCGATGGACAGATGGAGAAGATTATTAGGTATGAGACTTGTATGTGTATAGACCATAGAATTAGAAAGTATGATGGTAGACCATTTAGCCTTAATGAAATTGTTTCAAAGTTGGAGGTGATATTAGCATGAC
>CAYTHX010000006.1:0-54006 GCA_964437705.1 uncultured Nitrososphaeria archaeon | reverse complement strand
ATTAAAATAGCTAGACATGACTTAAATGTCATAGTAGTAGCTGGAGACGGAGATACATATGGAATTGGCGTTGCTCACTTTATTCATGCAGCAAGATCTAATGTTGGAATTACAGTAATTGTTCAGAATAATAGTGTGTTTGGATTAACAAGGGGGCAACCAAGTCCCACGGCGCCTAAAGGATTTAGAGAAGCATACTCTGAAAGCTTAGATCCTATTTCATTAGCGTTAGCATCTGGAGCTACATTTGTTGCAAGAGCATGGACTGGAGATCCACGTAAATTAAAGGAGATATTTACAAAAGCAATTGAGCATTCATATGTAAATAAACATGGATTCTCTTTCGTTGATGTAATCCAACTATGTGTTATTTATAACCCTACTGTTAATGGAGAACCATTTATGAAGTATTATAAAGATAGGGTAATTTACGTTGATGAATTAAGTGATTATGATGTAACAAGCAAATCTATGGCATATAAATACTTATCTGAACCTCATAATAATAAAATACCAATGGGAGTATTCTATCACGATGATACAAAGCCTAGTTTAGAAGAAGAATTTGGTCTATATGAAAAAACTCCACTTGGACTTCTAGAAATAGATAAAGAGGGTATTGATATTTCATCAATTATAGAAACTGTCTTATAAAAAACTAGTATTCTTCGAAACCTATAGCAGGCTCAACCACTAACTTAACCCCATACTTTTTCTTGATTTTCCTAGCTTTTCTCTTAATAGCCTTCTTTAACTGTCTATATCCCCATGGTGGAACAAATACTATAGCTTCCTTATTAGATACTAGCTTAATATCTATTTCGTCAGTTATATCTCCAAATTCTCTTTTAATTGCTTCCTCTAAACTACTTGGTGTTCTCTCATACTCCTCATGATATTCTTCATACCTAGCTACCGGTGAAACTGGAATTACAAACACACGTCTACCAAAGACATATAGCTCATACTCTACCTTTTTAGTAAAGAAGTCTCTAACCTCAACTACTGGTCTAGCTAACTCATCTCTAGTTAATCCATAAGGGACTTTAGCAACCATAACAACCTCATATACCTTATCTACTCTACCTCCCTTTAGGAAGATTACTGTGTCAAGTACGCTTGGAATCATGCCTAATTCTACTCTTTCAACAAATCTCTGGATTGCATCTATAGGACTTGTTGCATGAACAACCCCAACCATTCCTACACCAGCTAATCTTAAATCAATAAATAACTCGAAGTCCTCTGTTGTTCTCATTTCATCGAATATCGTGTAGTCTGGTCTTGAGAGTAGTAGAATATCATGGAGACTTGATGCGTCTCCAGCTGCTTTTGAATACTGGGTTATATCCATCGGTAATTGTAGATCTCTAGGAGACTCTATAGTTTTAACTACCTTACCTTTACTCATATAGAACTCAGCTAGAGCTTGTGCAAAAGTACTTTTACCCTCACCAGGCGCACCAGCTATTAAGATACCTTCAGCACGCTTTTCAAATCTCTCAATTAACTCTTCAGGAAGATCATAATCCTCGATAGAAAGTTTACGTACAGGTCTTACAGCTGTTATTTCATATCCATCGCTAAATGGAGGTATAACAATAACGATTCTATAATCCCTCATTTGGACAATCTTTACATACTTCCTATCTGATTCGATAAAGCTACCATCATCAACAGCGGCAAAATCTAAAATTTCTGTAATTATATCTTCTAACTCCTCTCTAGTTAATGGCTCATCCCTAATATTAACGTACATCCAGCTTCCTGGCTTACCCTTCTTAGCCTTAGGTGGCGTTCCCTCCTTAAGATGTACAGACATCGTATTATCATCAAAAAACTTAGTGATTCTTGGTAGCTTAGAGATCTCCTTCCTTATTAATAAGGTTTTTGAACCTAATGCCTCAGCAAGTCGAGCTTGATTTGGGTTATCAGTAATTACTACAGCATTATTATTTATAGCCAACTCAATTAGATAATAAAATAAGTTTTCTATAGTTGGGTTAATCTCTCCTATAAACTTAATTCCAATTAAACCATTCTTAGCACATTCCTTAATTCTCTCGAGCTCCTTAAGACTTCTTTCAGCTGAAGTACCAGGTCTAGAAATTTCACTTTCTAGTTCCCTCAACATACACCAGGGGATTAATATCTTCCCCCTTATGACGCCATTATTAATTAACCTACTAACTATACCTTTCCTCAATACATCTGGAGTCGGAATATAATTTTCCATGTAATTTCACCATGCCCTATTAACTTTGTTGGAATAAGTATATAAATATTTCTACGCGTATAAGTAAAGAGTAATTGCATTTATAAAAATTGAATTTAATTTCTGCAGTAGAAATCATAATGCTAATATTCTTTATGTTATATTCAAATCATTTTTAGTCCACTACCAGTGAGAATTATTACAATTGGTTCATCTAAAAATCCTGATTTTATGCCGTAGACAGCTCCAGCGTAAGTGGCTGCGGATGAAGGCTCTATAATAAATCCTTTATCCCATAACTCGTCGTATGCTAGCCAAATCATATCCCTATCAACTACTGTGACATCTCCATATTTTCTAATTACGTCTACGATTTCTTTTAACCTCGGCTTATTATATACCCTCAGTCCATCAGCAACTTCTGTCTTTTCATATCCAGCAGATCTACCATAAATATTTTCATAAACTTCTTCATATCCAGCAGCTTCTACACCTAATATTTTTACTCCATCAACTAGTCCAGCATTCATAAGGTCTTTAACTCCTCTCCAAATGCCGAGAAGTAAGGTTCCACTACCAATTGGAACAACAATATTTCTGAATGCATCTTTTCCTAGCTGTATATATAGCTCATACGCAACTGTTTTCATTCCTTCAAGATAAAATGGATTATATAAATGGCCAATATATAGCCCATCCTTCCTGTTGATAGCTCTTTTATGTGCATCTACTCTACTACCCATTAGGAATACAGTAGCACCAAGTTTCTTCAATACTTCAACTTTACCTCTAGGCATGTCGATTGGACCATGAATTTCGATATCTAATCCAGCATATCTTCCATATGCTGCTATAGATATACCAGCATTACCAGAAGAATCTTCAATAATCTTACTAACTCCTAAGTCTAAAACTCTGCTGATTGTTATGAAACTACCTCTATCTTTAAATGATCCAGTAGGCATTAGATAATCAAGTTTTAAATAGGTAGTTTTATTTAGCAAAGAAATTTTTACTATAGGTGTGTTACCTTCGCCTAAAGAAATTTTGTTTTTAATTGGAGGTAAAAAATTATGGAATTTCCAAAGGCCGAGTTGTTTGTAGTCTATATTGTCAAGTGAAAAGTTAATTTCATACTCTACATTTAATGGGGCAGAGCAATGTTCACAGCACCATTGAGTACTATCATAACTATATTTTCTTTTACATTTTGTACACTGTAGGTATGGTTTATCCATAACTTAATTTATGCTTTTAAACCTAGCTTAATCTCTTCACCTAGGTATGACTTAATGAGTAGTCTAAGTACTGTAGAGGCAGTTAATCCCTCCTCCTTAGACTTGGATTTAAACTTCCTCCAATCATCCTCATCAACAAGTATACTTATCCTAATTTTCTTCGCCATAATTGACACCTCCTTTATTCTTATTTTATCCATCTATATTCATATTAGGATATAAATTTAAATCTTTCTTTATTTGCATAATATATATACGCAAATATATTATAATACCCCCTTTTATTGAAATGATTTTATATATTATATATTTAAAATGTGTTTTAATGTGGTTAACAGCCGTAACCGTCGTTAGAAAGTTAGCATATATTTTCATAGTAAAATTTTGATAGAATTTTGGTAGTTATTACAATTTGTATGCTTATATACATAGTAGTACTAATAATATTTATGGCTTATATTGGGGATGGGGTAAAAATGGAAATCCGTAAAGTTCAAAAGTTAGGTTATAGCACAATTGTCGTTTCTCTGCCTAGGAACTGGGTGAAGGAGAAGAACCTGAAGAAGGGAGATAGCGTTATTGTACGTGTTGATGAGGATGGAAATCTTAGGATAGAGCCATATGAAGCTGAAGGTGGTAAGAGAAAACGAGAACAATATGTTATAGATGTTTCACAGATTAAAAGCCCTGGATTAGTTAAGAGAATATTGATCGGCAATTACGTACTGGGACACGATAACATAATATTCCTGAATAAGAACGAGAGATTATCACCTCAGGTGTTAAAGGAGATTCAAGATGCTATAAGTAGATTAGCTGCTATGGAGATTGTTGAACAGGATCTGCATAAAGTTGTTGTTCAGTGCTTTATAGATCCAACAAAGTTTAGGTTAACTGGTTTAATTAGAAGAATGTATACATTGATATTCTCTATGTTAGAAGCTGTACAGGAGTATCTTAAAGACTTTGATCAAAATGTGTTAATGCAGGTTATAAATATGGAGAATGAAGCTGATAGGCTATACTGGTTAATTGTTAGACAGATACTATTAGCTCAGAAGAGTTGGAGAGTAGCTAAGGAAATTGGTGTTGATCATCCATACCATATTATTGGTAATAGGGCATTGGCAAAGTCTCTTGAGGAGATCTGTGATAGGATTGAGGATATTGCTAATGAACTAAATAGGATACAGCCAGAGAATATAGAGAAGTTTAAGGAGGTAATTGCTATTCTAGATTCTATACTGGGAGATTTAAAGGAATTACTAAGTCTTTCTATGATGGCATTTATAGAGCTTGATATTACAAAAGCGAATGACATACTTAACACATTAAAAGTATTCAGAGATAGAATTAAGGAGCTTGATACAAATTTTATTACATATATCAAAGACCCATTGATACTATCTGTCTTTAGAGTTATAGTGTCATGCATAATGAGGATAGCTGATAACGCTGATGGAATAGCGGAGATTACTATTAATAGAGCATTAGAGATGCCTTCAAAAATTTGTAGATGGGAGGTTGTTGAGGAGACTGCAGAGTAAAACCCCCACCTTTTTTAACTTTACACTATATTTATTTTACTATTATCTTATCTACTTGTTGTGAAATGGATATTCACACATGGAGATACTGATGGAGTCGCCGCTGCAGCACTAGCTAAAGTTGTATATAAGGATGCAAAGGTATTCTTTACTCATCCTCATGGCTTATTTCATGATTTATTAGCTAATGTAAATGTAAATGATAATCTTGTAATATTGGATATCGCTTTAGATGAAAGGTTATGGAAAGATACCGTCAACTTTCTCTCTAGCATTAAGGGTGAAGTATTATATATTGATCATCACCCACTACCAGAACAATTTCAACAACCTAGCTTTGAATTTATTCATAAGGTTGGGGTTAGCACTTCTGAGTTAATTTACAAATATTTCAGACACGTCTTACCTAGGGAGTATAGTAGAGTTGCCTTGTTTGGAGCTGTTGGAGACTATTCAGATGAAACTGACTATATAAAGTCGCTATATAACCTTTGGGATAAAAGACTAATTTATTTTGAAGCTGGTATTTTATGCCAGGGATTAGAAGCTAGTAAGAGAATGTATGACTTTAAAAGAAAACTTGTTGATTTACTCGCTAATAATGAACTTCCAAGTCAAATTGAAGATTTAGTTAAGAGAGCCATTAAGATGAGTTATATTGAAGATGAGATGAGAAAGAAGATTAAAGAAAGTATACATAGATTGGAGAATTTATCATATGTTATTGAGCCAGGCGGAAGTCTAGGAAGAGCCGCAAGATACGTTTATGTTGAGGGGGATACAATAGTTGGTATAGCGGTTGAGTTTAAGAATAATACTGCTATAATGAGTATTAGAAGAAGAAAGGAGTATGTTCAAATTGATTTGAATAAGTTATTGAGAAAGATTTGTATTCAGTATGGTGGTTCGGGCGGTGGACATCTAGATGCAGCGGGAGCTAGGATACCAAAAGACAACCTTAATGACTTTCTAGTAGCGTTTGATCAAGAAATTGCTAAAGCCAAGTTTTAGTAGGTTGATGAAAGCCCTGTTGCCCACGTAGTTTTATACATATTATAAGGATAATTCCTCTTTATGATAAAACTTCTTAGCTCATCCGCTATAGTATTAATATCAACTTGATGCTCATCAAAGAAGAAAACAATTGAGGGGCCAAGTCTAGAAACCATATATCCAAGCATTCCCTTGCTAAGCAAAAACCTCACTATCTCTTTTACATATGGATAATTCTCATATACCACTGATTCTAGTAAATCATTCCTTAACCCATGTATAAAGGCGTTAACATTCCCATCCATTAATCCATGAATAAGCGTAGTTAATCCAGATGCTTCCTTAACCATTTCATCAATTACGATCTTTCTATCCCTCACTTTATCATATACTTTCCTCCACCAATTCGATACTCTTAGCCTCGGAGTTAATAGAAGAATTTCTAGCCAATCAGGAGGTTCTATTCTAATTAAGCTTGGGGGCTCCACATACTTGTTTATAAACACAAAACCACCATAGTAGGAGGATGCTAAGTGATCCCAAAACTGAGCATCTCTTAAATACTTTGATGAAATCATTAAGATTTCATAATCTGTTAATTCTATCTCCTCAATTAATGCTAATCCATAGCATGTAGCTAATGTTATAGCTTCATATAACCCTAAACCATAGTGTTGTGGAAAAACCTCCTTAAGTATCACCTTATAGCTTCCCTTTAGTCCATAACCTTTCCTGAGCTCATTATAAACGCCGTCAATAATCTCCTTAATATCCTTATAAGACACTTTGTCGAGTTCTCCAAAGTCTATTTCATACTTATCACTTTCTTGAACAACAATAGATATTCTGAAAGCTTCAAGAGCTAGCCCAAGCTGTCCTAATCCCCTGCCTAAATTACTAACCGACGATGGAACTGATATTTCTATAGATTTCATAGCTTCTCAACTCTAAATAAATAGGCTTTAAGATAGTTAAGTTCTCTATCTGAAGGGCGATAAACATGATCTGGCGGTAATCCATAAACATCACCTAGAAAAACGATTTCAACTCCAATTTCATGAGCGATATTAGATAAAAGAGATTTAAATGTATCTTTATCTAAGAAGTAACTACAGCTAGATGCAAAAATTAAACCTCCATTACTAACTATCTTCATTACGCTACTGTATAATCGCTTATAACTGGAGAGACCTTTTTCATAATACTCTCTAGACTGTATAAATGCAGGAGGATCACAGATAATTACGTCAAAACTAACTTCTTCTCTTAACATTTTATCTAGGAAATACTCAACTTTTGACTGAATAATGCTAACTTTACCACAGACGTTATTTTCATAGACGTTATTCTTAGCCTCATATACAGCATAGCCACTTTCATCAACTAATACTACAAATTCAGCATCTGAGAGAGCACAGTGTATTCCAAATCCACCAGTATAGCAGAACAAATCAAGAACACTACCGAATGCAAACTTTTTCACTGTTAACCTATTTAGCCTCTGATCAAGAAAGAAACCTGTTTTCTGACCATTACAAACATCTACATAAAACGAAGCTTCATCTTCTCTAATTTTTACTCTCGTATCTCCATTACCTATAAGCCACTCTTTGTAGATCGGTAGGCCGGCTTCACGTCTCCCCCTATGGTCATTTCTAATATACACTCTATCAGCAATTCCTTCCTTAACTATAAATTCACTAATCCACGTAAGATACTTATCTATACCTATACTTGATGACTGAATAACAGCAATATCACGATAAACATCTACTATTAATCCTGGAATTAAATCTCCATCAGCATTTATTAGCCTATATGAATCCCACTCATCAACTATTTTTAACCTTCTCTTCAAAGCTCTAATAATATAATTCTCCAAAAGATATTCCGGTTCAAAATACTCTTCCTCCTCATCTAGACAATATCTTAATACCCTTAATCCTATAGCTCCTATACCTTCATAAAAACCTAGTCCGATTAACTTACCTCTCCAATTATATATTTCAACCCAATCTCCAGGTTTAGCATCTACACTACCAATCCACTTACTATAAATTGTATAAACTCTATCTTTTATCAATCGCTCAGCTTCTCTTGACAAATAAACCTTAGGCATTTCAATCACAAACTTTACGGCAATGAATTTATATTTTAATATCAAATTATGATATTGGCCCCGGCCTCACGCGGCTAGAGCCCACCGCTGATGGTGGACGATGAATAGTCGCCGGTCCCGGGGCAGACATTTTTACATGTAAAAATTAGTTAAGAATTCATGAAACTAAATTGCTGAATTCTTTATATCAGAAGTTTTAATTTAATTAGATATGAAGTATTTATGTATTTATGAGTAATTGACTAATTAAGTATAGAACCTACTTTGAGTGTTGGTAGCCATTTTGGTGAAGAAATGAACATAGAGAGAATACTTAGTAATCCATATCGAGTTATGATTTTAAAGGCAATTGGTAAGAATGGAGCTACATTTACAGAAATTAGGGATAAAACGGGGTTATCAACTGGAACAATTTACCATCACCTAAATGTTATGCGAGAGCTAATTTATAGGGAGGGTAGAAAATACGTACTAACTAGGAAAGGTAGAAAAGTTCTTGAAATTATTTTATCTGGAGATTTAAAATATGAAAAACCAAAATATGGTTTAATCGATATTTTTGGACTGATATTGCTAAGGGGATTCTTTAAGAAAATATACCTCAATATTTACGGTGAAGTACTTTCGATACTTGCTATAGCCTGGACATGTGTAATGACCTATAACTTTAGTGTAGGTTTTATATTATTAAAGCCTATTAGATTATCACCTCCACTTTCTGTGATATCAGCTATATTTAGCTTCTTTATCATATCCATAATATACTTCATAATCGAGTGGATTAGTATAGGTACATTATATAAACTAAGAGAAATTCTTGACATTCTACTTATCCAGATAGTACCACTATCGATACTAAATGCTATAACAATCTTAACTTTCATTCTAAATATTAATAGTAATGTATTGAATTCATTCATTCAATTCATATCAACTGTATATCTAGCATCTACATCTTCATCGGTAAGTGGTATGAGCTTTGATAGAGCGTTAGCACTAGCTGGAATAATTCTATTCCTAAGCCAGATAATATAGCTAGACTTCTGCTATTACCTCACCATAATTCTCTGGTATTGAAATACCTTCAATTTTTCTGAGTATCTCTTTACCGTCTCTAGAGAATAAATAATCTAAGAATTTTTTAACGGCAGGATTATTTAATGCAGATTTAGAAACTAATATGTCGTAATACTCTTCAGTTAATGGTATAAAGTCAACATCATGACCTATAGTTGCAGATTTTGCTGCAACACCTACATCTGCATAACCTATTTCAACAGCAGTAACTACAGCATCATGAGTTTTAGCTTCAATAAAATATCCATCAATACTTTTGGTTACTTCATCAAAACTTAAGTTTCTCTTCTTACATTCCGATCTGAATAACATATCTATAAGGCTTCTTGCTCCAGATCCTTTAACTCTATTAATGAATCTAAGCTTTTTCTTATAAACGTCCCATAAGCTATGGACATTATTAGGATTATCCTTTGCAACAATAATACCAACTTGTCTCTTAAATCCTCTATATAAAACTGCGTTTTTAACTCCGAACTTATGTAGGAAAGGAATATTATATTCTCCAGATTTCTCATCAAGTAGGTGTGTACCTCCCAGATCACCATATCCAACTTTAATAGCTTCAAAGACACCCGATGACCCGACCCATACTCGTCTAACTGATATTTCTGGAAATTGGGATTTAAACTCTGCTATTACTCTATCGAGAGCTATACTATGACTACCAATTACTAGTAAATCACTAATCTCAATACTTTTACTAAACATATGAATTTCTACTTCCTCCCTAGCTTCTAGATAGAATTGTCCATTTGGAATCTCTATATAACCATCCGATAATGATAATGTTACTATAGCTCCACTATCAGTTTTAACAGGATAAACAATATACCCACCTTCCCTTCTTCTAACTATAACTGGAATTAAGTCGAGTTGCCCAGCTTCACCCCATACATCAACGCCTAGCTTACCCTTCAAAATATATCCTGCGCCAGACAACCCGTATACATGCATTAATGCTGGGTAAACAATATTATAGAAAACCATTAATGCACTTACAGGAAAGCCTGGTAAACCAATAAGGACTTTATCTTTAACTACCGCTGCTAATGTTGGCCTACCTGGCTTTTGCTTCACACCATGAAATAGTATCTCTGAACCCTCTAAACTCTCAATAATGTTAATCAGTTGATCTCTAGTTCCAACTGATGTCGACCCAGATGTTATTACTAAACTACACTTTTTTAGAGCATCTTCTATTAAGCCCATAATTTCATATGGATCATCTCTTGCGATTCCATAATACTCAGCTTTTATACCAAGCTCTCTAAGTATAGAAGTTATCATTGGACCATTTACATCATATATCATTCCATATCCAAGTTTATCTCCCGGTCTTACTATTTCATCTCCCGTACTAATAACTCCAGCATTAATACCTGTATACACTTTAACGGATTTTATCCCAGAAGCCGATAATACACCAACCTCTCGTGGGGTTATTAGGGTACCCCTACTTACCAGTAGCTCACCTCTAACCGCATCTGCACCAATCTGCTGTATATTTTCATTTGGTCTAACAGGCTTATATACTAGGATGTAATCACCTTTTCTCTCAGTAAACTCCTCCATAACAACTGCATCTGCCCCCGCAGGAACCATAGCTCCAGTATCTATTTCTACAGCCTCACCAGGAGAGACACGTAAATCAATTTTTTCACCAATAGAACTCTTACCAATAACCTTTAACTTAACTGGCATACTCTCTCTAGCTTTAGCTACATCAATATGCCTAACTGCATACCCATCTCGCATAGACCGCATAAATGGAGGGATATTAATTATAGAGTAAACGCTTTCGGCTAAAACATATCCAACAGCATCTTGAACATCTACACTAACAACTCTTACTAACTTCCTCAGAGCATCAGTGAGCAACTCTCTAGCTTCATCAACTGAAACAAGAGTACGAAAAATTTTCCTCATCACTCAAAAATAAACATAATTTTATTAATTAAGTTAATTATTACAACTTATACTTTGAATACGATAAGTTCCTAGATAAATTTAGATTAATTATAAATTAACTAATTACTAGGTATTCTAAACAGACTTACTAAATTAAATACTGTTAATGCATCTAAATAGAAATGCTTTTAATAGTTATATATTTAGTATAGGAGAAAATTATCCACGTACATACCTTCGGTATAAAATCAATTCTGCTTCTTCTCCAGCTTCATACCCTTCTCTATCCTCTGGAACAATAATATATCCGTCTGCAAGTGATAAACTTGTTAGTACTCCTGCACCACCCATAGCTACAGGTTCAATTATGATCTTTCCATCCTTAAACTTAAGTCTTCCTCTTGCATAGTGCCTAAGTCCTAGCCTACTGGGCGCTCTTCTAGATAGAACACCCTTAAATCTACTATCAATTCTATATCCTGATATCCCACATAGTGACTCTACTATTGGTCGTCCAAATACGTGCATAGCGATAGCTGCTGCCACTGGGTACCCCGGTAATCCGATTACAGGTTTACCTTTTATTGAAGCTAAGATTACCGGTCTAGCAGGATATAGTGCAACGCCATGAACAATAATATTCCCAATTTCCATCAATACTTTAGCAACTAAATCTCCTTTACCCATAGAAGTTCCTCCCATAGCAATTATTAAATCACTTTTATCTACAGCATCCAAGAAGAAGTTTCTTAAATCGTTCACCTCATCCTTTAGTATTCCATAATCTACTATTTTGATAGGATACTCAGAAATCATACCTTTAATCATTAATCTATTAGTCTCCACTATCTGACCTTCACCTAGATCGCTACCGATTTCTACAAGCTCATTACCAACAGATGCTATAGCAATCCTCGGCCTAGAATATACCTTAACCTTCCTAATTCCTAGTGATGCTATAGCTGCTAAGTCAAAGGGGGTAAGTGGGATACCGGCATATGCTACCATATCACCCTTCCTTACATCCTCACCTTTCAAAGATACATTTTGATATGGTGCTACAGCTCTATAGACGTCGATGTAATCGCCACTTCTCCTAGTATATTCAACCATAACTACAGCATCCGCACCCTCAGGCATCTCTGCTCCAGTATCTATTCTCACAGCTTCACCCTCTCTAACCACACCCTTAAATGGCTCACCAGTTTTTGACTCACCAATAACTCTAAGTCTAATAGGGTTAGTTTCTGACGCACCAGATACATCTACGGATCTTACGGCGTACCCATCCATAGCAGCTCTATTAAATGGTGGAGAGTCTGTTGGACTAATTATATCCTCAGATAATACTCTATTAAGTGCATCTCTAATATCAACTAGTTCTATTCCTCTTGGGCTGATATTTACATTATCCATAAAGAGCTTAAGTGCTTGATCAGGATCAGTAAGTTTTTTAAAACCTTTCTTTTCACTATCCAACGGAATCACCTAGTAATTATTAACTTAATAATAAAATTCCAATTCTCAAAAATTAAGTTAGCGTGATGATGACTTAAATTATACATGATGACGTATCTACATGATACACTTCTTCTTTTGACACTTCTGTTTTGAAGAATGGTTCTCTAAGTGAAACCGCCTTTAGAAATATCTGCGCTAATTCTTCATCTGAAGCTCCAGATCTCATAGCTTCTAGAAAATCTACGTGATTATCAGTTCTCATTAGACACGGTTTAAACTTTCCATCATATGTAATCCTTATTCGATCCCCACCCATACAGAAAGCATGATTATACATAGGTTTAACAAACTCAACTTGAACACCATTCTTTAAGTAATATACTGGTCTATTCTGTAGCCTTCTATATCTAACCTTAATAGCGATTTTAGAAATTTCCTTCTCAATAATATTTAGGTCAAAGTGGTACTTTTGATAAAATTCTTGATCAACTTTTAGTAACTCAATTAATTGGAGAACATTTGTTTCTCTACCACCTAATGAATACGAGTATTCAATGAGATCATGAATCTCATCATCGTTAACGCCTTTAAGTACCACAACATTTAGTTTAACAGGATTTAGCTTTGCATCAATACTTTCTTGAATTGCTTTAAAGGTATTATCAAGCATGTTAACTCCAGTTATAAATCTAAATCTATCTCTCTTTAAGCTATGAAGACTAATATTTATCCTATCTAACCCATTTTCTTTAAGCTCATGAGCTAGCGTTGGTAATCTTGTTCCATTTGTAGTCATAGACAACTCTTTTATACCTGCGTCTTTAACTTCTCTAACAATTTCTACGATATCACTTCTTAGTAATGGTTCACCGCCAGTTAATTTAGCATATTCTATTCCAAATCTAGTTAATACTCGAATAATCCTACCAATCTCGGTAGCTGTCATATAGTTTGGTGGTGAATATATCCCTTCTTTATGGCAAAAGATACAGTTGAAATTACAATGACTAGAGCTATTTAATGATATCCTAACACCTTTAACCGGTCTCCCAAATCTATCATAAACGACCATTATTTATTACCCGCCATTAATGGATGGGAGACAAATATTATGTTGCTATCAATAATAATATCTAAACCATCTAAACCATTTAAATACTCGAGATACCAACTATTAACAGAAACATATATATTTTTAATTTTACCACCCTTTAAGAGAAAAATTAGACAATCTATTATCTCATAGCTCTATATAATAAGAATATAGATGGAGATCTAGTTGTTTAACTATTACATTGACTAGATAAGAGGAAAAGATTAGCTATAAAAATTTCTCTAGTCCTTGACTTAATTTTTTCAAGTAGCTTTCAGCGGCCATAAGTACTTCCTTGCTATTTTTAAAAGTCGCTCTTCTCACAGCTTCCTTATATGGTAGCCAAATATAGCCTTTATGCTCCCAAGAAATTTTTACATCTTTAGACTTACTTTTAGCAAGATAGTATATTACCTCTTTATGCACCGTTGTTCCTTCCCTTCTATAGTAATACTCGATTTTTCTCTGAAAACCTTCTATAAATTCTATATCTTTTAAACCAGTTTCCTCATAAATTTCTCTTTTAGCAGTTTCACGAGGGTTTTCCCCTTTCTCGATATTCCCTTTTGGAAAATCCCAATGACCGGATGGATAATGAAGTAATAAGTATAACCTCTTTCCACTTGGATCATCATAGAAAATCACTGCACCTGCAGATCTCTCCTCTTCTATGGGCATGTAATCGCCCCTTACATAAAAATTAATTCATTCATTTAATCCAATTATATATTTTTGATTTGGATATTGATATATTCTTTACATCGATTATGCAATCCTATTAATACATCTCTACTAGGGGATCCTCTAGTCTCTCTTCTAGAGGCTTTATAGCCAGCTGCTATAGTAGCAAGCAACATTGCATCAATAAGACTTTTGTCTTCAGAAAGTGCAGCACCAAACACTCCAATAAATGCATCTCCACAGCCAACAGTATTGACAACTTTCAAACTAATTTTATCCAAAGGTAACGTTGACATATTGACTATAGTGTTTTCATCTATGTTAATTAGCTGAGATCCCTTGGAACCATATTTAATAAGAAGTTTACTACATTCTAGCTCACGCAATCTATTAACTAGACTAGTAAGCTGCAACGTTCCAAATAGCTCCTTAACTTCAATATGATTTAGTATAAGAATATCAGTGTATCTTAAACCTTTAGCTAAAGCTTTAATCCCATATTCTATGTATACGCCTGGATCCCAGATATTAATACCAAACCCGTATCCCAACTCTAAAATCTTAATTGCTACATCTAGAGGAGGATCCATTACAACCTTAACCTTAGACTCCCTAAAGACTTTTGAGATAGATGCGATATATTTCGTTGATAAATATGTGTTTGCCCCGAAGAAGGTATTAATAACATTAGCACCATCCTTATCAATTAATATATAGGCCTGCCCAGATTCAACACCATTAATAATTAAGACATATTCTGTAGATACACCTTCTTTCTTTAAAATCTCAATCTGTTTACGTCCAATTTCGTCATCCCCAACAGCACCAATGATAGCTGTTTTTCCAGGTCCTAGATATCTAGCTGCAGCTACAATAACGTTAGCAGCAGTACCTCCAGGAACTCTCTCTATCCTTAAAACTCTAACCTCCTCACCTTCCTTTGGTAAATGCGAAACAAATAAATTAATATCCCAGTTAATAGCACCACATGAAATTACATTATACATCAAAAAGAAAACGTAGAATTATCACAATAAGTTTTTTAGCTCAAATTATTGAGATATCAATTAGTTTAAGTTATTCATAAAAAAGGTTATTTTTGATACTTAAAATGCTTTTTTTGGTGTTTTAACTATGAAGGTTTTATGGCTCGGTCATGCAGCTTTTATATTAACAATCAAGGATACTAGGATACTTATAGATCCATTTATTAGCGGAAATTCAATGGCTCCAGTTAAAGTGAGTGAAATCAAGAATATTGACTATATCTTAGTAACTCATGGTCATGCTGACCATCTTGGTGATACAAAAGCTATTGCCTTAGCTACAGGGGCAAAGATCATTACGTCATTCGATTTAGGTAGTAAATTAACTGAGGAAGAAGGTGGTCTTAATGTTATAGGAATGAATATTGGCGGTACATACATCCATGACAATATTAGAATTACCATGGTTCATAGCTTTCATGTAACAGAACCTTCTCCATCAACAGGATTTATAATCAAGTCTGATGAGGGTTGTGTTTATCATGCTGGCGACACAGGGTTATTTGGCGATATGAAGCTATTTGGTAGAGTATTTGGCATTGATGTAGCAATACTACCTATCGGTGGTTATTTCACGATGGATATACCACAAGCAGTTGAAGCCGTGAAGCTTATTAATCCTAAGATCGCTATACCAATGCACTACAATACATTCCCGGTAATTGAGGCAGACCCATATATATTTAAAAAGATCGTAGAGGAGGAAACAGATACTATGGTTATTGTACTAAAACCGGGAGAGGAAAAAGAGATTATACTTGAAAAGTAACTTTAACTGTCTTTAACTAAGTAAGATATTGCTCGGAGGTAAATTCTACTTGCAGCCTTTAACTCATCCACCCTCACTTTTTCATCATATCCATGTATACCTAACCAATCTGCAGGTCCATATATAATCACATCAGAACCTACACATCTGAAATACCTTCCGTCAGTAGCTCCAGTTATTAATGTAGGCGTAATTTCTACATTAAGTTCTTCTTTAGCAGCAATAGATAATTTCTCTAGAAGCTTACTTTTTGGTGATGTATAGTTAGGTTCCTCCTTAGCTACAACCTCAAATTTAACATTAAATTTACTAGCAACTTGATTTTTAACTAGATTTATTATGTCATTAGTTGATGCTCCATGAGGAATCCTTAGGTCAACATCAAATTCACAGTATGGTGCTACAACGTTAACCTTAACACCGCCTTTAATAACCCCTACATTACAGGATAAGCTATAAAATATTCTTCTTAACTCCCTATTTTTCGTAGTTTTCGCTACAATTTCCCCACTCTTTACTGCAGTTTCTTTTATATCCTGCGGAGGCTCAAAATTTACTTTTGTTAATTCATAAATTTCTTTAATTACATCCATAGCTTTGACAATTGCATTTTGACCCACATATGGTGATAAGCTAGCATGACCGGGTTTCCCGTCAACCCTAAATCTCAACCATAATATTCCTTTTTCACCAATATTAGCCACATAAATTGTTGATGGTTCACCAATCAACACATATTTTGGCTTGAGCTTCATCACTTCAACTAAATATCCAACACCGTATTGCCCTCCGGTTTCTTCATCTGGCACTATCGAAAAGGAAACTTTATGATCTAGATTACTAAAGTTTTGGGCAAAAGCGATATATGCGAATATCATTGATGCTAAAGGGCCTTTCATATCACTTGCACCACGTCCATAGAGGTATTCACCAACAATCTTCCCTGAAAATGGAGGATGCTTCCATTTATTGACATCTCCAGGTGGAACTACATCCATATGTCCATTTAACATTAATAACTCGTCTCCATCTCCAATGGATGAAAGAAGAGTGATCTTACCTTTTTTAGGCTCTATCCACTTAACATCTAGGCCCCAAGAGCCTAAATAATCCTTAATAAAGCTAGCGATTTCAGTCATATCTCCTGGAGGATTAACACTTGGAATACTTATTAATTTAGAAGCAAAATTTATGATCTCATCCCCATTATTTCTAAGAAAAGTGATTGCCTTATCTAGGCTCATACACCCTCACCAAAATTTGCTTGAATATAATATTATTTCCGCAAAACTATTTTAATGGTAAATTCACGATTTTTTATAATTCGCTAAACATTTTTATAGCATTATGAAGTATTTTCAATGGTAACGGAAAAGCGCTTAATCCAACTTTCTCACTCTCTATTCCTATACACAGAATAAAAGTGCCAATCATAAACTGCATTTTTTTATCTACAATCTTTAAGATATCTATTCCTATTGGTATCCCCTTAGACCCAAGGAGGGGTATTCTATATTTTGTATGCTCACCTATTGATACTTCATACACATTATGTAAGTACCTCATAGCATTGTCAATAGTTTTACCGAAAGTATTTATTAGCGCTGGCGAAGACACTATAACTGAATATCCTAAGCTATAAGCTTCAATAAGGAGGTCATCTCCGATAACTATGCCTTTAACACAGCTATTTGAAGCATTATTACCAAGGTATATCTCTTCGAGATCTGGAGATCGGAATAAAAGGAGGTTATCCCCTAGTCCCGATATCCTAACGTACACTTTATCTCCATTACTACCTATAGCTGTTATGATAGTCGCGTTTTTTATTCCATGAGCAGAATCGAGAGATGCCTTTATAGCTGGTAACGCTAGATTTAAGAAAAAACGTTCATTATCGGCGATAAACTTAATCGTAGCTATCTTATCCTTTTTTGAAAAATCAGTTTCGATTATATACCTTGAGAGTATCTTCGTGAATAATGCTGTTCCTGCAGAAGTTCGTAAGTGACAATCATCACCCATATATAGAGATTCAGATATAATCTCTCTGAGATTTATACCTCCAGCAAGCTTAATTGCCTCCTTCAAAACCGATGAATATACATCTCTAATTCGCCGTAACTCTCTAGTTATATCTTCAGTAGCCCTAATATCGAGATGATTAAATACTTTACAATATACCTTGTTTCCATAAGTTTTATTTTTAACGATAAACACAGGTGTAGATGGTGATATTACCTCTGCCAGTGGTACAGCTGAGTTGTGGTAAAAACAGGGTGAGAGCGTAATATTCTTATCATTAAGTATTTTTGTAAATTCATCATAGCTATTAGCCCACTCCTCAAATAGTCCTGCAGTATATGCATTCCGCTTAACTATAGATGGTAAATGCTCAGGTTGAATCTCCGGACCAGCATGAAGTAACATGTTCTTTTTAAATTTTGGTATAACTTCATAAGCTAAATCTACGTCTATAAGCCAAGGCTCGCTATTTAGTAACCTACTAAGAGCTTTTAAATTTGCACTTTCTACGTCACTCATCAATTCACTCACTCCACAAATTATTAAATGACTTAAGTGGTAATGTTTTCCATAAAAACTTTTGTAAAGTTCTTAATTCAGTATTTTAGTGGTAAGTGGAGTTTATAAGTATGATAGTTCTAGTTTAAAATAATTTATCAATAACATTAATAAAGGATTTGAGGTAGGTAATAGAGTAGGGCTTAGTGAGTAGCGAAGTAAATAGGAGAGATTTTCTGAAAATTTCTGTAGCTGCTGTCGGTGGATTTGTTGTTGGTGCTGCTGTTGGTTGGTTCCTTAAACCAACGCAAGAAGTCATAACTCCTAAGGAAGAAGAAGGAAAATTACCGGAAATTAAGGCTTACTTTATTCCCTCAACACCTATTGAGGAACCTTGGGTAGGTGTTGTTCATCACGCATTACAAAAAGCTGCTGAGACATATAAAAATGTGACATATGACTGGACAGAGAACGTTCCGTACTCAGATGTACCTAGAGTCATGAGGGAAGCTGTAGATGGTGGCTATAACTTAATCTTCGCTGATGTATTTGGCTGTGAGGAAGAAGCTAGAGATGTAGCTGCTGACTACCCAGATGTGTATTTTGTACTTGGATCAGGAATGGGACCGATGGATCCCAATGTTTGTGTATTTGACGATTGGATCCATGAGCCAGCATATATCTGCGGAGCAATAGCTGCAAAGCTAACAGACTCAAACGTAATTGGTGTTGTAGGAGGATATGCAATACCAGAGGTTAATAGGTTAGTAAACGCATTTAAGGCTGGTGTAAAAGACTACAACTCAGACTCACTTGTAAAGATAACCTTTATTAATAGCTGGTTTGACCCGCCGACTGCTGCTTCAGCTGCAAGGAGTCAAATCGATGCTGGTGCAGATGTAATATATGCAGAAAGATATGACCCATTTAGCGTGACAAAAGAGTTAAAGATACCGACATTTGGAAATTTACTAGATCAGTGGAAAGAGGCGCCAGAAGTCGTGATTACAGGTCCAGAGTGGGATATGTGGCCAGCGGTAAATGAAGTTGTATCAATGATTAATGAGGGTAGATGGCAAGCTAAGGATTTAGCTGAGTGGACTATGATGGCTAAGGGTGGTGCAAGGTTAGCTGGGTGGACAGGTAAAAAGCCTGATACATGGCATAACTATGCAGAAAGACTTGATCCATCAATTGTAGAGAAAATTGAGGAGCGAGAAGTACTTGATCTTGTAGATAAGCTGATTAATGATATTATGTCTGGGAGATTTAAAGTACCGATTAACGAACAAGTACCAGTTTCGGATTAGATACTCTCCCCATTCCTCTATTTTTATTTGTAATATTGCTTGAGTACAGCCTTAATTTAAGGTGTATTAGGTATGGGTAATAATGAATATGCTGTTGAGATGCGCGGAATAGTTAAAGTATTTCCTGGAGTTGTTGCTAACGATCATATAGACTTTTCAGTTAAGAAGGGAGAGATTCACGCTTTACTTGGTGAGAATGGAGCTGGAAAAACTACATTAATGAACATATTATATGGTCTATATAGACCAGATGCTGGTGAAATATATATTAATGGAAAGAGAGTATACATTAGAAATCCGAGGGATGCGATTAAGTATGGTATTGGAATGGTTCACCAACACTTTACCTTAGTTTCACCATTTACAGTCACCGAAAATGTAATTCTTGGATACGAGGATAATGGTGTAATCATAAATTTTAAAGAAGCTAGAAGAAGAATAGAGAAATTAATTAGACAGTATAATTTAGGTTTAGATCCAGATGCTAAAATTTGGCAGTTATCTGTTGGAGAGCAACAGAAAGTTGAGATCTTAAAGATGCTATTTAGAGATGCTAAAATCCTTATATTAGACGAACCGACGGCTGTGTTAACACCACAAGAGATAAGAAATTTATTTGAGTTCTTACGGAAGATGAAATGTGAGAGTAGATCAATAATATTCATTAGTCATAAGTTGAAGGAAGTTATGGAGATTAGTGATAGAGTTACTGTTTTGAAGCGGGGTAAGGTAATTGGAACTAAGGTAACAGCTGAAACTAATGAGATTGAATTAGCTAGGATGATGGTAGGGAGAGATGTCGTATTTACAATTAAAAGAAATAAATCCAAAGTTGGGAATACCGATGTTCTTAAGGTGGAGGATCTATGGGTTAGAGGAGATAGAGGAACATATGCTGTCAAAGGAATATCATTAAGTATTAAAAGTGGAGAGATACTTGGTATAGCTGGAGTTTCCGGGAATGGCCAACGAGAATTTGTTGAGACTATAATTGGTATTCGAAAGGCTGATAAGGGCAGGGTACTTATTAATGGAGAAGATGTTACGAATAGAGCTCCAAAGGATATTGTTACATTAAATATTGCCTATCTTCCTGAGGATAGAGAGGAAAGTGGCTATTTTCATGATGCAAGTATACGAGATAATTTATGCTCTAAGGTCCGTTATTTATTTCTCAAAAGACTTATTTTCCTAGATTATGTTAAGATGGATAATTATGCGGATAGATTAATTAGGGAGTATGAGATTTTAACTCCAAGTAGGGATAATTTAGCTAAGAATTTATCTGGAGGGAATAAGCAGAGATTAGTTTTAGCTAGGGAATTAGCGAGTAAGCCGAGGTTATTAATTGCTAATCAGCCAACAAGAGGATTAGATGTAGGAGCAACTGAGTACATACGTAAGAAGATACTTGAGCAGAGAAATTCTGGTGTAGCTGTATTATTAGTTTCCGAGGATTTAGATGAGATTTTAATGTTAAGTGATAGAGTAGCTGTTTTTTATGAAGGTCAAGTTATGGGTATTGTTAAGCCGGAGGAAACATCTCTAGAAGAAATTGGCTTAATGATGGCTGGAGTTAAAAGGTTAGGTGTAACTTAGGAATGGCCACACTTATAAGTGGATTTATTGGGAAGTATAGGATAGTTAGGAGAGTTGACACTTTACCGCTACATAAGCGTGTAGGTTTAATGGTAGTAGCAGTCATAGGATCAATGCTCGTTTCAAGTATCCTAATAATACCGCTAGGAGTTAATCCTCTAATAGCATATTACGAGTTATTTAAAGGTGCTTGGGGAAGTAAGCTAGCTCTAAGTGAAACATTAGTAAGATTTACTCCCTTACTGTTTACAGGTGTTGCTGTTGCCTTAGCATTCTTAGCGAGATTTTGGAATATAGGTGCTGAAGGACAGTTATATTTAGGTGCAATGTTTGCAACGTTTTTTGGAATTTCATTCTACGGGATACCAAGTTATGTTATTATTCCCCTTATGCTTATAGCTGGATTTATAGGAGGGTCAGCGGCTGCATTTATACCAGCCCTCCTAAGATGCAAGTATGGTATTGACGAAGTAGTTACTACCCTACTACTTAACTGGGTTATCTATTTCATTATGCAAGCTATTATATATGGACCATGGAGAAATCCCGTTAGTGCATGGCCAGAGTCTCCAGCAATAGCTCAAGAAGCGGAACTCATGAGAATTCTTCCAGGAACTAGATTACACCTTGGTTTATTCATAGCAATCTCAATAGCCATGCTTTACTACATAGTTTATAGTAAAAGCTACTGGGGATTTGAGCTAAAACTTATTGGTTTAAACCCTAAGGCTGCATCAGTACAAGGTATTGATGTTGTGAGAAATATGATGATAGCTGCTCTTGTTAGTGGCGGTATAGCCGGATTAGCAGGTGCAGTTGAGCTTATGGGAATACACTTTCACTTGAGAGAGGCATTATCACATGGATATGGGTATACTGGTATAGTAATTGCGATGCTTGGATTACTTCATCCAATAGGCGTTGTACTAGCATCATTCTTTATGGCAACTATAGAAACAGGTAGTCAAGCTATGCATAGAACAACTGGAATACCGTATCCACTAGCATTCGTTATTGAAGGTATAACTCTAATCTTCGCATTAATAGCGGTATTCTTCATGGAGTATAAGGTTGAGAAGGTTGGAGGTGCCAAATAATGATACCACCAGAGCTACTTGAAGTAACATTTTGGATTAGTGTTTTTTCCTTAACATTTCGAAGTGCTGTACCCCTAATATTTGGCACTATAGGTGAAGCCTTTGCAGAAAGAGCAGGAGTACTTAACTTAGGAATTGAAGGTATGATGTTGATGGGTGCATCTATAGCTTATGTAGTTACATTTAACACTGGAAACTATTGGTTAGGATTTATTATTGCTGGAATTACCGGGCTATTAATGGGTATTTTAATGGCATTTCTAACAGTAACTCTTGGTGTTCAGCAGCATGTTGCTGGCCTTGGGATTACAATACTAGGGTCTGGACTAAGCTTTTATATATACAGAATTAGCGTACCTACGCCTGGCGGAATACCGCCACATGTAACCTCATTTCCACCAATCTACATACCAGGCTTAAGTGATGACCCATATATAGGCCCTATTATAAATCAGCCACTACCAGCATACATCGCATTACTGGTTGTTGTACTTGCATGGTTTGTATTTTACAAGACTAATCTTGGCATGATGATTAGAGCTGTAGGAGAAAATCCTAGAGCAGCAGATACAGCAGGAATAAATGTATACTTAATTAGGTATATTGCTTTAATGATAGCTGGATTCTTCATAGCATGGGGTGGAGCATGGCTCTCTATAGCACACACAAGCTTATTCCTACCTGGAATGACACAAGGTAGAGGATGGATATGTATAGCTCTAGTTGTATTTGGTATGTGGGATCCGCTGAAAATATTTCTAGGAGCTTTATTGTTTGGAGGAATCGATGCATTTCAGTTGTCAATTCAAGCGCTCGGATACTTTAATATTCCATATCAGCTATTCTTTACACTACCGTATATCATGACAATAATAGCATTAATTATCGTATCTCGGAGAGTTATCTACCCATCTGCTCTACTTAAGCCGTATAGGAGGGAAGAGGCGTGAAATCGGCTCCACCAAGAGTATTCGGGAAATTAGGCTTCTCAGAGATCTTCTATCTAATAATGATTTTAATACTTATCGTCAGTACACTTACATTTCTAGTAACTGGTATGGGTCAACCGCCAGCTGTCGAGATTGAAGTTTACTGTGTTAATAATGAAGTTCGAATTAAAGTTGTTAGTGGAAATATTCCTGCTAACGATTGGCAATATATAATTTTTGATGAGAAGCAGAATCCGCCAATAGTTTGGAATAAGGCTCCAGATGACCTTAGGCCAGGTGCTGATATTGTTATAGCTAAGAATTTACCACCAGCTACATATAGAATATTAATTATGCATAAACCAACGCATAGAATAATATATGAGGGTAAGGTTACAGTTTCTTAGTTAGACATAGTTTTTTGAAATTAAAGATTAATTTCAAAAAGATTTATATACTCATTTTTACACCTTTATGTAAAATTGGGTTTCCTAATTATGAGAAATATTTCCTACTTGATTCGTCGTGCAAAATTCCTAGATAGTCGTTTAATAGTTGCTCTAGACTTATATACTGATACTGTCGATAGTAAATCATTACTTATTGATAGGTTAGACAAATTATTGGAGAAATTAACTAATTATGTTGCTGCAATTAAAATTGGCTTACCAACTATCCTATGCCTAGGAATAGATGAGTTACATGAATTACTACACAAATATAGAGATTACTACTTTATCGCTGATATGAAGATTTCAGATGTTGGTCATATAGATAGAATACTATGTCGTTATGCTGATAGAATGGGATTTGATGCTGTTATATCCCATGCTATTATTGGTTTAAAAAATGGATTAGAAGTTGTTGTAGATGAAGTTCATTCAAAGGGAGGATCTGTATTTACTGTTTGTGCTATGAGTCACCCTGGAGCTGAGGAAATTCTAAATACCAACTTTAGTAAGATGTTGGACGTTAGCTTAAAAGCTGGTGTAGATGGATTTATATTACCTGCTACTCAGCCGAAATATATTCAGATGGCTAGAGAAAAAATTGGCAGAGAGAAAATTGTGATTTCTCCTGGAGTAGTTCATCAGGGTGCTGAGGTAGGCATAGCAATAGAGTATGGTGCAGATTTTGAGATAATAGGTAGAGGCGTGTATTTAGCCGATGATCCTGTAAAAGCCGCTCAAACTTATGCATCAAAGTTGAGGTGGAGCATATGACCTTAGACGCTAGTATTGAAGAGCTAGCCATCGAGCTATATAAACATAAATGCATTTTAGTTGGTGAGTTTACGTTAACTTCAGGGCTGAAAAGTCCATATTACATAGATTTGAGGATTGCACCCTCGTATCCAGAGCTATTTAACAAGATTATTAGAATCTACAATAATCTTCTAGCAAACCTTGAGGCTGACTATATAGTTGGTATTGCACTAGGGGGAATACCGATAGCCTCCGTCCTAGCATACATAAACTCAAAACCATTACTTTATGTGAGAAAGGAAGCTAAACACCATGGAACTGGAAGAGTTGTAGAGGGTGTTGTGGAAAAAATGGGGAATACAGTTATAGTTGATGATGTTGCTACTACGGGTTCGAGTCTCATTAGCGCCGTTAATGCAGTAAGAGATTTAGGACTAGAGGTAAGATATGCAGTCGTACTTGTAGATAGAGAGCAAGGTGCAATTTCTAAACTAAAAGATGTTAATGTGGAGCTTAAATTTGCTATGAAGGTTTCTGAACTTTTCCAAATACTCTATAACTATAATGTAATTGATTCTGAAACTTATGATAAAATTATGCGGTATATAAGGGGGGGATTTATATGAAAGATAAATTTGTAGGACGAGATGTAATCTCCATCCTGGATTTTACAAAAGATGAATTACTTTATCTATTTGATGTTGCCCGTGAAATGGAGAAATATCGTAAGAGCAGGACTGATATACTTAGGGATAAAGTATTAGCATTAGCGTTTTTCGAACCAAGTACTAGAACCATGTTTAGCTTCCAGACGGCTATGCTTCGACTTGGTGGTTCAGTATTACCTTTCTCAATGCCTGAAGCAACATCTCTAGCGAAAGGAGAGAATTTAGCTGATACACTCAGAATGCTTGATTCATACGCAAACTGTATTGTCATTAGACATAAGTTTGAGGGAGCAGCCAGATATGCCGCAGAAATTGCTGAATCTCCTGTTATTAATGCAGGTGATGGAACACAGCATCACCCTACACAAGCAATGATAGACCTATATACAATTTGGAGAGTTTATGGTGAGATCAATAACCTTACGGTTGGAGTACTCGGTGATTTAAGGTATGGTAGAGCAGCTGCATCATTTATTTACGGTATTTCAAAGTTTAAGCCTAAAAAGCTCTATTTAATCTCACCAGATATCCTTAAAGTAAGAGATGAGGTTAGGGATTATCTTAGAAGTAGTGGTATCAACTTTGAGGAGAGTGTATCACTAAATGACATTATTAGTGAAATTGATGTTCTTTATGTTACAAGAATTCAAAAGGAAAGATTTCCTGACCCTTCTGAGTATGAAAAGGTAAGAGGAAGCTACAGAATTGACACAAAAATACTAACTAACGTTAAGGATAACCTTATAATCCTACATCCATTACCTAGAGTAGACGAGATTTCATTTGATGTAGATACTACTAAATACGCATACTACTTTAAGCAAGCATCTCATGGTGTACCAATTAGAATGGCTTTACTATCTCTGGTCTTAGGAGGTGTATAGTATCATGAATAATAATAGAAAATTGATAGTATCAAAAATTCGGAACGGCACTGTTATTGACCATATTCCAGCTGGAACGGCACTACACGTCTTAAGAATTTTAGGAATAACCGGTAGAGAAGGAATAGTAGTCGCTGTATTAATGAACGTTGAAAGTAAGAAAATTGGTAAGAAGGATATTGTTAAGGTTGAGAATAAGGAGTTGGATCCAAATGAAGTAAATAAGATTGCGCTTATAGCTCCAACAGCGACGATAAACATAATTAGGGATTATACTGTTGTTAAAAAAGTAAAGGTTAAACTCCAGGATATAATTGAGGGGATAATAAGGTGTCCGAATCCAAATTGTATCTCAAATAGACCTAGTGAACCTATTAAATCGCAGTTTAAAGTAATCCAGAAGTATCCAGTTAAACTATTATGCTTATATTGTGGAAGATATGTTACCAGAGAAGAGATTGCTACACAATTACTTTAGGTATCCAGCTAAGATAGTTAACATAGTACATGAATCTCAAAGAGTTAAATCTTTCTATCTTGACTTAGGCTTTGGGTTAGACGTTAAGCCTGGCCAGTATGTAATGGTTTGGCTTCCTGGCTACGAGGAGATTCCTATTTCAGTATCACTACAAGAAGAGGATATAATTAGGTTAACAATTGCTTGTGTAGGCGATACAACTAAAGCAATACATAATTTAACTATAGGTGATAGATTAATTATTCGAGGCCCATATGGGAGACCATTTAAGCTAACTAGTGGTAACATTATTCTTCTCGGTGGAGGTTATGGTGTAGCACCTCTAATCTTCGCATTACACAAGGTATCCAACCTTAAAGGGAAAAAATTATTTGTTACTGGTGCTAGGACTAATGGTGAATTATTGTTTATAGATGAAGCTAAAAAGCTAGGGGCGCAAGTTATAGTTACTACAGAAGATGGATCAGCAGGTTATAGGGGGGTTGTTACAGATATACTTGACTCGATTCCATTTAATGAATACGAGTGTATTTTAGTTTGCGGACCAGAGGCAATGATGAAAAAAGTTTATAACTACATTCTCGAGAATAAGATTGATATCAATGCCCAGTTTTCTCTGGAGAGGTATATTAAGTGTGGTTTAGGAGTATGTGGTTCATGTGTACTTGATGGATTAAGAGTATGTAGAGATGGGCCAGTATTTACATTAGATGAGTTAAAGGGTACTTCATTTGGATTATATAGGAGAGATAGTAGTGGGAGGAAGATTTCCATATGATAGTACGAGGTAAAGCATATATCTATAACAGATACATCAGAGAGGTAGATATTCTTGTTGACGAAACGTCAGGTAAAATTGTTGATATTAAGAACGCTGGCTACTTTAATGGAGATAACATATATGATTATAGCGGTAGGGATAAAGTAATTCTTCCTGGACTTATAGATATACATGTACACTTAAGAGACTTAGAATATTCATATAAGGAGGATTATTTAACTGGGACCGCCGCAGCAGCTGCAGGTGGATTTACCTTAGTATGCGACATGCCAAATACGCAACCTAAAACAAATACACTAGAAAATTTAATGTTAAAACTTCGTGAAGTAGAGCATAAAGCCTTAATTGATTATGGAGTTTATTATGGTTTACCAGAAGAATTTTTAGATTTAGATAAAGTAGCTAAATATATTGTCGGATTTAAACTGTATCCTAATGACATTTTTAAAGATAACGATACTCTTCTCAAACTCTTTAGGTATTCTCATAAGTATAGGCTGGTAATTGTGTTGCATGCAGAGGATCCCAGGCTCTTCCGTAGTAATGTGAAACCTGGATTTGAAAGGCCCCCAGAGTCTGAATATTCCGCTATAGACTATATCCTCTCAAAGCTAAGATGCTCTAAGGAGGGATATCGCTCTCTTAAGCTACATTTTACCCACATTTCTTCTGCAATAGGAGCTGGTTTACTTATTAAGGCTAAACACGAGTTAGGTCCAGGAGTTAGTATATCAATTGATACTGCGCCGCATTATTTACTGCTGGATAATCACATGTATAACATTAATAGTTCTCTATACAAGGTTTATCCAACATTGAAAACTAAATTTGATAATTTGTTCTTGTATCATGCTGTTAGAACTAGGCTTATAGATATTATTGCAAGTGATCATGCTCCACATGCTCTTCATGAAAAGCTGAAGCCCTATGATGAAGCATCCCCAGGGTATCCGTCATTAGAAGTTTCGTTTTCACTACTAGCTACAATGATGAATATGGGGCTTTTAAGTGTAGGAGATATAGTAAGGCTATATTCTTATAATCCAGCTAGGTTATTAGGTATATCCAGTTTATATGGTGTAATTAAAAGAGAAGCGTATGCAAGCCTTACAGTTGTTGATTTAAAGAAGAAATGGGTAGTTGATTCTCGTAAATTCTTTTCTAAGGCTAAGTACTCGCCTTATAATAGTTGGGAGCTTGTTGGTAAGCCGATAGCTACCTTTATTAGGGGTATGTTAGTTTATGAGGATGGTAATATCAATTATGATTTGAAGGGTTTTGGTAAGAATGTCAGGGAAACAGCCAGATTTGAGGATTAAAATTGGAAACTTGGTTTTTAGGAATCCCGTTATTTTAGCGAGTGGAGTCTTGAGTAATACAGCTGGAATTATTAAGAGGGTAGTTTCTGAAGGTAATGTTGGTGGTGTAACCTTTAAGACTATAACTCTCAATCCTAGAGAGGGGTATAAGAACCCTGTCATAGCATTAACAAAGGCAGGGCTAGTTAATGCGATGGGGTTGCCTAACCCTGGTCTTAATGAGGCAGTTAAAGAAATAGTAAATGTAAAGTCTTTTTTGCCAAGCGATGTGCCATTAATAGTAAGCTTTGCTTCTTCAGATCCTAAGGAGGCAGGAAAAATTACACATAAGCTAGAGGAGACTGGTGTAGATGCTGTAGAGTTTAATCTTAGCTGTCCACATACAAAAAAGCTTGGACTAACAGTTTCCCAAGATATGAAACTAGTTGAATCAATTATAGAGCACGTTAAAACTACAATTAAGATTCCTCTATTTGTAAAGTTGGGACTTCAGGATAATATTATCGAGTTAGCTAAGCTTCTTGAGAAATATGATGTTGATTGTATAGTTGCTATAAATACAATAAGGTCTGTTGTCATTGATATATATGCTAGAAAACCTGTGCTAAGTAACGTATATGGCGGCTTATCTGGCGTAGCTATACATCCGATAGCTGTTCGAGTAATATACGACTTGTATAAAAACGTTAATATTCCCATTATTGGAGTTGGTGGCGTAGAAGACTGGATAGATGCTATAGAAATGATGCTTGCTGGTGCATGTGCAGTTGAAGTTGGCACAGCAGTTTACTCTAAGGGAATTAGTATCTTTAAAGAGGTAATTGATGGCGTCTCTAAGTATTTGGAGAGTGAGGGATTTAGTAGTATAACTGATATAATTGGTTTAGCACATACAACAACTTAAAATATACATAGCTAAACTTATTTCTTATGGAAATCTAAATAATTCTTATCCAATGTTAACTTTTCAAATTCATAGTTATAATAGCTGAGTGATTTCGGTGAATAATATGTTAATTTTAGTTGGATTAGGTGGTAATGCTATTTTTCGGCGTGGAGAAAGAGGGACGTATGAGGAGCAAGTTAGAAATGTCGTTAATACATGTAAAATCCTCGCTGATATTATTGAAGAAGGACACTCATTAGTTATCACACATGGAAATGGTCCTCAAGTTGGTGCTACAATGCTTAGATATGAAGCAGCTAAAAATATTGTTCCTCCATTCCCTCTTCATGTAGCTGATTCTGAAACTCAAGGTTTTATAGGATATATGATACAGCAAGCATTAATTAATGAATTGCGGCGGCGGAGAATTAATAGATCTGTACTGACAGTTATTACTCAAGTTATAGTTGATAAGGATGACCCTGCATTTAAGAATCCAACTAAGCCTATAGGTCCATTCTACACTAAAGAAGAGGCTGAAGAGTTAAAACAGCGACATCCAGATTGGGTTATTATAGAGGATTGTGGCAGAGGATACCGAAGGGTAGTGCCATCTCCAGACCCTAAAGAAATAGTTGAGATTGATGCGATAAAGACTCTCATTAATTCTGGACATATTGTTATTGCTTGTGGCGGAGGAGGAATACCTGTTATAAAAACTAGAAATGGTTATGTTGGTGTCGATGCGGTTATAGATAAGGATTTAGCTAGCGAAAGACTAGCTTCAAATATTAAAGCAGACATATTTATGATATTAACTGACGTTGACGGGGCATACCTAAATTACGGTAGACCAGATGCAAAGTTATTAAGAGAAGTTACTTTAAGTGAAATTAAGAGGTATTATCAAGAGGGACATTTTAAAGCTGGAAGTATGGGTCCAAAGGTACTAGCTACGATAAGATTTTTAGAATCTGGTGGTAAACACGCAATTATAGGACATTTAGATAAAGCATTACTAAATCTACGTGGTGAAGCAGGTACACATATATATCCATAGGAGAAGTTATCTCTTCTTCCTCTTTACCTTTTTTCTAGTTTCTTTAACTTCGATTTCAATCTTCATTTCTCTCAAAAGTATTTTATGTAGTAATTGACCTGTAATGACTACTATGAAGAAAGAGAGTGAGGCGTAAAAGAGGCTATTAAATCCATAGTCTAATGTTGATAATTCAAAATCCTCAAAGACATTTCCAGATGAATCAATCTCATTATATATTAGATATGCATTCAACTTTCCTTCTCCACTTTTAACATGCTTCCTAGCCATTAAGGTAAATGATAACTCCTCACCATGATATGGTAAAGTACCATTCAGATAGATATTGCCAAACCCATCTTTCTGAATATAGCCGTCAGAAATGATCCATGAAACTTCTTCCTCACTAGATCTCCAGATCCAGATATATAATCTTGTATTTAATCTTGAGTCTAATGGTGAATTTGCATCATTAGATAAGTGGTACTCATACTCATCAGCTCTAACATATAATGTATTATTAATGTAGTCACTTATACCTAGGAAACTAGGCTTATAATATTCACAATATTTAATAGTAAATTTTAATTCTTTTATTTCAAAAAGTAGCTCGCCATATATAATACCTGATCCTGATAAATCAATTACAAATGTTGTTCTGTAATATCCCAATTTTATGTTAGAAGCTTGGAAAGTAATTGTTGCATCTTGATTATTCATTTTAGTTTCTAGGTGTTCTGGCTCAACTTTTTCCCATTCTCCACTTCTTTCAACTATAACCCATGAAGTAGTCTGACCATATACAGATATAATAGGTAATAGTAGTATTAATAACATTAAAATTGATTTTGCAATCTTATTCACGAGTATCCACCTAAACTAATTTTTTAATATTTAATTAATTATAAGTGAAATATAATTTTAATTCTTAATTATGTTTATGACTTATTATACATTGATCCCCCAAGGTGATTTTACATATGGTGAAGGAGAAGGAAACTCCTGCACATTATAAGATTGCTAAAATAGCGAGAGATTTAGAGAAAGCTGGATATCCAGTAATACACCTAGAGCTTGGTGACCCAGAGATAGAAGTCAATCATGATATTGCATATGAGCTTTATAGAGCTGCTATGATGGGATATACACATTATGGAGATCCCAGGGGAGTAGAGCCGTTAAGAGAAAAATTGTCAGAGCATTTAAATAATAAGCTTAAGGTTAATGTTACTAAAGAGAATATTTCAGTAACAATTGGTAGTAAGTCAGGTGTATACATGTCTTTTAGGGCTTTGTTGAGACATGATGATAAAGTACTATTAATCTCTCCTGTATGGGGTTTATATCAAGTAATGCTTGACGACCTTGGAATTAAATATTATAATTTAAAGACAAATATGGAGAATAAGTGGACACCCACTATGGAAGATTTAGAGAAATACAAGAATTGTAATATTAAGGCTATTGTAGTAAATAACCCAAATAATCCGACTAGCGTTGTTTGGGATAAAGAAACTGTTGAAATGATAACGGATTTTGCAAGGAAGATTGATGCTTATATTATAGCTGATGAGGTGTATATTGATTATTCAAGAAAACCGTTTTACAGCTTTCTACAGACAGATTATGAGAAAGTCATTGCAGTATATTCATTTTCAAAGAGTTATGCTATGACTGGGTTTAGAATCGGATATACAGTTGCATCAACAGAATTAGCTACAGAAATAAGTAGATTATTACAGCTATATATCACTAATGTCCCCGAATTTATACAATTAGCTGCTCTGAAAGCATTAGATTTACCATGGGTAGTTGAAGAGAATAGAAGGATATTATGGAGTAGAACAGACTACTTAACGAAAAGTTTAAAAGAACTAGGATTCAAGTTTATCGAACCTGAAGGAGCATTCTATGTATTTACAAAGGTTCCTGGTGGATGGAGTGATGGGGTATCCTTCTGTATGGATTTATTACAGAAATGCTATGTATCAATAGCTCCTGGAACAGGCTTCGGTGGGTATGAAGATTATATTAGGTTTTCAGCTACAGCATCATTAGAGAAGATTAAGATAGCTATTGAGAGGATAAAAAAGTTAATTGAGGGTAGTTAGGATAAGGATTCCTTTATAGCTTCATCTAGAATATCTAATCCCTTCCTAACTAGCGATAATGGAGCTGTTATTGGAGGAACAATCCTAATTACATTTCCATATATTCCCGCACCTAGAAGCAGCAATCCCTTCTTATATGCTGTATTAATAACCTTCTTAGCAAGATCTTTATCTGGCTCCTTAGTCCTTCTATCCTTAACAAACTCTATCGCCATCATAGGCCCTAGTCCTCTGACATCACCAATAACCTCATATTTATTATACATTTCCTTAAGCCTTCTCTTCATAACCCTACCCATTTTCTCAGCGCGTGGTAGTGCTTCCTTTATAATATCGATAGTTTCTAATGCTGCTGCACATGATACTGGATTACCACCAAATGTACCACCAATACCACCTACATGTACCTTACTCAAAATCTCTTTTTTACCAACTACTGCTGAAATTGGCATTCCAGAACCAAGGGATTTAGCTAGTGTAATTAAATCTGGTTCAATTCCGAAATGTTCAATTGCAAACATTTTTCCTGTTCTACCCATTCCACTTTGAACCTCATCATCAATAAATATCATTCCATGTTCATCAGCGATTTCTTTAAGACCCTTTAAGAACTCTGGTGGAGGAACTATATATCCACCCTCACCTTGAACAGGCTCAACAATTATAGCAGCTACATCATTTGGATCAACATATGTTATAAATCCTCTTTTTATAAAGTCTAGGCATGTTAATCCACATTTTGGATATTCTTGCTTAAATGGACATCTATAACAGTATGCGTATGGAAAACGAATCACACCTGGCACATATGGTCTAAATCCCTTTTTATATGGCACAATCTTACTTGTTAAAGACATTGTTAGTAGAGTTCTACCGTGGAAAGCATTTTCGAAAGTAATAACTGCATTTCTATTAGTATAGTAGTAGCTTACTTTAATTGCGTTTTCAACAGCTTCTGCACCGCTATTTAGGAAATAAGCCATTTTTTCTCCACTAATTGGTGCTATATTAGATAATTTCTCAGCTAGTTTAAGGTAACTTTCGTAAGAAACTACGTGGATACATGTGTGTAGTAGATTTGAAGCTTGTTTTTTAATGGCGTTAACGACCCTCTTTGGTGTATGACCAGCATTTATAACTGCTATTCCAGTGGTAAAATCAAGGAACAAATTCCCGTCTAGATCCTCAACTACAATACCGTGTGCTCGTTTTGCAACAATAGGAATGGTGAGGAATACCCCTTGAGGAATATACTTCTCTCTCAATTTCATAACTTCACGTGATTTAGGACCTGGAGGCTCAACAACGATTTTTGGAACTTCCATAATCAACACCTTAGAAAATAACCTTATATATTGAAATTACGTTCAAAACATATAAATTTCAACAATTATACATTAACTTATCATTCTATATTATAAAAAACTATTATTAAAAGAGGGTGAGTGTGCAACTTATGGTAGTAATAAAGGAAATTTTTTATTACCATATATCAATGCCACTAAAAATGACATTTCAAACTAGTTTTGGTGAGACTAATACTCATGATACAATCATTATTAAGGTTGTTAGTAGTGATTTAGCTGGATATAGCGAGATCCCTGTAAATACTGGTCCATGGTATTCCTATGAAACTATAACAACAGCGTTACATGTGTCACTCGATTTTATAGCTCCACGAATATTGGGAGCAGATATACAAGATATTGGTGAGATTAAAGATTTAATAAAAAATATTAGAGGACATGAAATGGCTAAGGCTGGACACGAAATGGCAGTACTAGACTTAATAGCTAAATATGAAAATAAGCCTTTAGCTAAGTTGATAGGTGGCGTTAAAAGTAAGATTGAGGCAGGGGTTAGTATAGGTGTAATTAGTGATCTAGAGAAGCTGCATAGAGAAGTTTCTAGATTTTTAGATGAAGGATATAGGAGAATAAAAATTAAGATTAAGCCTGGTTGGGATCTTGATCCTATAGACATGATACGGAGAGAATTTGGCAAAATAAAGCTTCAAGTTGATGCAAATGCAGCATATGATTTAGATAAGCACTTAGATGTATTCATCGACATGGATAGATACGACTTACTAATGCTAGAACAACCACTACACTACAACGATTTGTATCGACATTCAATATTACGAAGTAAAATTAGCACACCAATATGTTTAGATGAGAGTATTAGAGATATTTATGATACTGAAGCTGCAATAGCTTTAGGCAGCTGTGATGTAATCAACGTCAAGCCACCAAGAGTTGGTGGCTTATTAGAGACAATAAAGATAAATAACTATGCTGAAAAGCACGATATCCCGATTTGGATTGGCGGTTTACTAGAAAGTGGAATTGGAAGAGGACATTTAGTTGCTGCAGCAACACTAAGTAACGTTAAATATCCATGCGACATATCAGCTAGCAATAGATACTATGATATGGACATCGTTGAACCTGAATGGGTAGTAGAAAAAGGATATATAGATGTTCCCAAGGAAGCAGGCATCGGAGTCGAGGTCAGAGAGGATAGAATACTTAAGTATTTAGTTAGAGAGATCCATAAAAGATTATAATTTGATTGTTGAGAACCGAATTCTAGAAACATTCCTTATATTCTAGAAACAGTTTGTTATAAAGTTCAAGTATATTTTTTATCTCATAGGTGTAATTAGTGAGAAAGCTCAAATATAAACCTTTACCGTAATCATAGCTTTACTTATACTCTCAATTTATCTTTCAATATACTCTGTAGTTACATATGACGTAGCTATGGAATACATATATCGAGATGAGGAGGGGAAGCTCTGGTGGATAACCTCGCCTGCTGGTTCATTATTTCCGTGGCCTAAAAAATCAGGGATGATAGAAGCACTCTCTCCGGTCAATGAAATTGATTCATTTATTTATACATATCTAGTTAGAACATGGATGATATTTGGATTAGCCGCTATAGTATGGTTTTTAACAGCCATATCTATATTCTTTACCGCTATATCTGTGCTTAAGAAAGAATTCAGCGAATCTCAATAAAGAAAGAGTAGATATAGATACTCAGCAACCATCTTTAGATTTTTTATACAAAAAATACAGGGGTAATTACAATAGGTGTACATGTAGTACTTCAGGTAAATCAGCTTTCTTTATTACCTTATTTTCATATAGCCATCTAAGTAGATTACGATATGCTAGTATCTTTGCTATGGACTTAGCATTCGGCGGTCCAGGCTTCTTCATGAAGAAGGCGTTTATCTCGTATACTGTACCCTTTAATCCTAGGTCAGTAGCTATTTTTCCTAGTCTAATTTGGTCTACAAGATTTCCAGCCATTGCTGGACTATCGTTAATTCTTACTGCAACATACATCTCATCCTTTAGCCCATTGAATGTTAAGTACTCTAGATGGAGAGAGACAAACTTTTTGTCACCCAATGGCTCTAAGTATCCTGTTGGCTTTATGTAGTGGGGTACATCATAGCCAAGTATATCTTCAACAATACTACTCTTAGTTTTTTCTTTCATTAAGTTCTTCTTTGGCAATGTTAATGCTAAGAAGTCCGTATTTCCTCCAATATTAAACTGTACTATGAACTTTACTCTTCTATTTCTTTCTGCTAAGTGCTCAAGTAGGTCTGCTGTTAAAGGTGTAGCTCCAGTTGCACCATCGTCACCAAGCAAAACACCGTTACATTCCTCATAAAGCGCTACGAAGGCTGCATCATTAGCTAGTGGTGTTGGTATACCATTTACAAACGCAACACTCTTATAAAGTCTTGAGTATTCTGCAGCTGCATAGGCGTAGACTTGTGAAGCAGTTAGCTTTCTTCTTACACCATTTGTAAAGTTATTCTTTAATGCTACTAAGCTATTAAATGGCTCGCCGTACTCTGTAGTAACAATGTTAACAATTACATCTACGTCTAGCGATTTCCAGTCATCGATTAATGATGTAATAGCTGCGCCAAGTGAAACTTTATCCTCTAGGCCTGTAGCTTTTACTGGTAGTCCATCTAAACTTCCTAGATGAACTCCTCTATTTACGTATACATCTTTAAGTGATGCTGGAATCTTTACGTGATTACCGATTAGTTTCTTTGAGACCGTGTATAGTGATTTACCAACTTTTGATTCGTCAACATCGTACGTAGCTACAATTTCTATATCCTCGATTTTATATGGTAAATTGACATTTGCTAGTGGAATGCCATATGGCTCTACTTCACCAGCTTTAATTCTCTCGATACCAACCGCTAGGTGAGCTGCTACCATACCCTGACCTAATATCACAGCTCTAATCATAATCCCACCTCCAGAGAAGAAGAGGTTAAACCAGTTAGTTAAGAGACCAGATATTTCAAAGAGAGGTCTAATAAATTCCGAATAATATTAATATGCTGGTTTATTTAAAAGCTTTACGACATTTTTATGTAAAATTTACAATGTTATGTCAGTTATATGATAATTAGGTTTTCAACAATACATCCACTATATATATGATAATCATGAAGAGAACTAACATTGATACACAAAATAGCAGTATTGAGTACATAGGAATATTTAGCTGAAAGACTAGAGAGAAGCCTGAGAAAGCTACGGACATTACTGCTAGGATAAATATGCTGGATAAAACTCTTCTTATGTTTAGGAGGAAACCGTCGATGCTTTCTAGGTAGAGCCTATTTAAGTATGTTAGAATTATGTAAAGCATTATGAGCATTGTTGATATAATGTCTACGGTGTTATGAGCATATATTGTTAGTATGTGTATAGGTAGTAAAAGTATGGAGCACACACTAATATATTTAGATAACTTTCTTGAGAAAGCTAGAACTAGGAATACTGTAAGTAGCGTTATTTGTGGTATACTTGATGAGCCTAGTAGTAAGTACATGTATATTGAGTATAATAGGTATACACTTAGCTGAGATACGAGCATATACTTATTTATCATCTTAGTATTTCCTCCAGAACAAGCTTTATTGGTGTACCTTTAATATAAACGGATACTTTACCATATCTAGATGCCCATAATAGGTTATTCAACTGCTCTAGACACCTAATTCTCTGCCTAATATCACGTCTCTTTCTTTCATCAATAACTGGACATATTACTGCTAATCTATATCCCTCACTCCTAAGAACAGATAATGCTTGTATAGTATCGCTGGAGATAAGTGATGAAACAATGATGATAAAGGAGCCGGGTCTAATTATTAGCCTCGGTAAATGCTCAACTATAGTAGTTAGTGGGAGCTCATATTTTATCGACGAGACAGATAATGACTCTAAAATTTTAATTAAATGTATTTTTCCATAGCCAGGTGCGATCCACCTTCTCTCTCCACCATGATTAATTATACCAACTCTATTACCTAGCCTTATTAAGGTATATGCTAAGGATGCTGTAAGGTCAACCATATCATCTAGTAGCTTAGAATCCTCCTCCGTTAAGCCAGTTACGTCTAAAATAAGCAGTAGCTCGGTTATATTTTCAGATTCAAACTCATTGATCATAAACTTATCATATTTAGCAGTAACCCTCCAATTTATCCTTCTGAATACATCGCCAGGAACATACTCTCTCACACCTCTAAATTCTGTACTCTCACCTCTTCTCCTACTTAGAAAACTACCAGGCCATGCACCAGATACTACTGTCCTAGCCTCAGTCCAACCTGCAGATTCATATTTTGGTAAAACAATGATATCAATCGGCTTAATTTGCCACTCATAATACGAGAATAGTAATTTATCATAGATTCTTATTCTTATTGGGCCGACTCTATATCTACCGCGTTTAGATACATTAAAACTATAGGTTAAAACTTTTTCTTCTCCCGACTTTATGCTTATAGATACTCTATAATTTTCTCTCAACTTGGAATCAACGTAGTCAGTTATCGACATTATGTCAATATCGCTATCTCCCATATTCTTAACTCTAATTGATACATTAACGGCATCGCCTGGAAATATTATTGAAGGCTCTATATGCCTAGACACCTTAATATCTACATCCGTAAACATACATGTAGAGAAGATTACTAGGAGAAGAAGAAGGGTTATTTGTGGAATAAGTATTAGTGTTCTAAATATTAGCGTAAATAACATTAATAATATACATACAATGATAACTGCTAAACCTAGTGAAGATAATTTTCTCATTTTTAGATTTTTGGAACAGGAACCCTATTTAAAATCGATGATATAATTTCCTCTCTGGATAATGGCCTTAGCCAAAATTCATGCTTTAAAACTAGCCTATGCGATAAAGCTGGTACCGCAAGATCCTTAATATCGTCTGGTACAACATAATCTCTACCTTTAATGAAAGCATATGCACGTGCTAGTTTCATTAGCATTTCAGCACCCCTTGGACTAACACCAACCATAACTGACTCGTGTCTTCTACTTTCCCTAACGATACTAACGATGTATTCAATAAGTGAATCTTCAATGTAGATATCTTCAATCATTCTCTGCATACTGAGTATTAGATCCTCATTTAGAATGGTATTTACCTCTGGAATATCGCTCTTCCTAGCTATTCTTCTTCTTAAAATTTCAATTTCATCATTATTTGTAGGGTATCCAAGGCTTATTTTTACCATAAATCTATCTAGCTGTGCCTCAGGAAGTGGATATGTTCCTTCATACTCAATTGGATTTTGGGTAGCTATAACCATAAATGGAATCTTCATCTTATATGTAACACCATCAATAGTAACCTGCTTTTCTTGCATAGCTTCTAGAAGTGCAGCTTGAGTTTTAGGTGGAGCTCTATTTATTTCATCAGCAAGCAGTATATTTGTAAAAATCGGGCCAGGCTTAAACTCAAATTTTCTTTCAACAGGATTAAATATGTTAGAACCAGTAATATCTGCAGGTAGTAGATCAGGTGTAAACTGAATTCTCTTAAACTCTAAACCTGTGGTTTTAGCGATAGTTTTAGCTAATAGAGTTTTAGCCATTCCAGGATAATCTTCGATCAAAGCATGTCCATTGCAAAGTAAAACTGCTAGTACAATCTCGGTAACGTGCTCCTTTCCAACTATAACTTTATTAACCTCATTAATTACAGACCTAATATATGTATGCGCTTCATTCATATTCAATTAAAACCACCCCTCTAAAGTATTAAGAGCTTCGTCGATATCCTCATACCTAACACCACTATTATACAGAATTTTCAGCAGTATACTTGGAATCTTAAATTCCATTAACCTTCTAGATTTATATAATTCATTTACCTCATGAAAAGAAAGACCATAAATATATGCTACTCTCATTAGAATTAGCCTCCTAACACGCTCAATAATATCACGATCTAAAGAAATTGCAGAGGAGTATTTAGTGGATTTTTCTAATTTAGGTTTTCCTGATATTTTTATCCCTAAACTTTCTAAACGTAGACCTCTAATTTTAGGTATATAGGTAATTAGCAGATATGTAGACAGTACGGCTGTAAGTATTACTATCGTTGTTATAGACTCTCCAAATAGCAGGTAATCAATTATAAACACTAAAATTAATGCTATGATTTTATCTCTTAACCTCAAGACCTAAGTACCTCCCTAAATTGGTTATTGCTTCAATAGCCTCCTTAGCATATGACTCACGTAACTCATGATGACTATATCTTGCTTCTTCGAACAACATTGTTAACTTCTCAATTGGCTCTTTAGGAAGCTGACTAGATATCGAAACTCTAGCTTTATATTCACGAGGAGTTTCCTCAGGAGAAAGTTTATACCCAATTTTTCCCAATATCTCAGTTAACTGCAAATATGTTTCTATGATTATATCTCTAATGGGATCTCCAGTTTCGATTCTCTTTAATGCTTTTTCAACAGTTCTTTTCATCTTAATAATAACATCACTACAAACAACATTAACCTCCTTCTTATGTGAGTAGTATCCATAGACAATTAGTATCGTAAATACGATAATTACAATTGAATAGATGATAAAGGTAGCCGGAATTACATAATCAAGCGCATGTGAAGCTACAATATCATAGTTAACCGGCAGTTTATAGGTCTCTTGTTTTACAGACTCATTTATACTAGCTAAACTTTCCTCTTTATTAGATTGATAAAGGTAGATTAATATAAAATATAAGATCACTATTATTATGAATACTATGATTGATTGGACACCCTTTCTCTCCCTTTCCTCATTAAGCTCTAACCAGTCAGTTCGAAATAACTCCTTAGCAAATTCTACTAATCTACTCCAGTTAGCGATTATATATCCTAATATGAAAATGCCTATTAATATGGGGAAGCTATATACAAGATATGTACATAATAGTATTCCAGTTGGGTTAATAGCATAAAAAGGTTTTCCATACATAGTTATTGAAGTTATAGTTATTGATGATGTTAAGATTATTAGTATCAAAAAAGCTATTGCTAATAATCTCTTTAACCTCACAAGACCACCTAGCTTATTGGCCTAAAAAGCAAACCTAATCTTTCAGCTTCACTATAAGCTTCCTCAATCTCCCATCTATATAGTCTCCTAGTAATATCCTTAAATCTCTCAGGTTCCTTAACAACCATATGCTCAGGTCTATACTGATCCATAACATTAACTAAGGCTCGTGGAGTATTTTCCGCTATCCACCTTAACACAGGCTTCGTACAACATTCAAGGTGATTAGGCAGTACTAAATGCCTAATAATGATTTCTTCGCCAGCATCATGAATAACCTTATGATTTCGAGTAATAACCTCAAAATACCTATGAACTCTACTTAGCCTAAATGCACAATTATCATTACCATACTTAAAATCTGGAAGCCATATATCGATGATATCAAGAAGTATTTCAAGAGTCTCAGTAGTGAAGTAAAAGTTTGAGTTCCAGAGCAGCGGTACATTTATATCCATATACTCCAGAGATCTAATAATAGTATGTAATTGTTGATCTGGATTCCCACCTACATAATTAATATTTCTAGCTCCCCTTCTCCTCAAGTCTTTGGCGAGTAAAGCGAGTTGCTTAGGAGTTATTAAAGTCCCTCCAAATGGATTTGAAGATATATCCCAGTTTTGACAATAAACACATTTAAAGCTACATCCCGTGAAGAAGATTGTTCCTGAAGGAACTAGAGGTGCTTCCTCACCTATATGTAGAAAGGCAGAAGCCACTCTAGTTTCATCATTTAATCCGCAAAAACCTCTTCTACCAGCTTCTCTATCAATTCCACACTTACGCTCACAAAAATTACAATTTCTAATCATACGGTTTACAATTTCAATTTTAAGGTCTAAAAAGCTTATTTTTGGTGTAGGATAACTGGATAAATCACTACCGTTTATAATTTCCCCTCTAATATCATTAAATATCTTTCTAACTTCCTTGTGTAGACTCCAAAGTTCATCTTCATCAAGACTATTTAACTTAGAATCATCTGGAAGTGGAGTTTTCTTCACTATAAGATACTTAGCTGGTTTTTCATTCCTCATAACTTGATAGTACCAACTAAGTCTTTTTCTAACCTCTTCATTCTCCCATATTTTTATTGAATCAGGTCTGTATAGATTAATATAAAACTCCTCCATCCAATATAAACACTAAGAACGTAGTTAATTACTTTTTAATATGGCGAGTGAAGCTAAAAGGAGGGGATAGAGAGTTTTTATCTATATCTATTTAGTTTACATAATTATGTTATATGGTGATTTAATTGAGTGAAGATAGAAGATTATATGAGGTTATTGAGGAATACTTTATGCGTTATTTAGAAATAAATCCAATTCATGCTACAATACTTGGAATACATAAGTTTGATTCTCAGATGCCTAGGGGGGATAAGGAGGGTATTCGAGAACAAAGAAAATTAGTTTTAGATTTTAGAACTGCTTTGAGTGATATTGATAGGGATAAGTTAAGTTTTGAGTCTAGAATAGATTATGATCTAGCTCATAACTTGATTGATTTAGCATTATTTAACTTGGATGAGCTTCAGTTGTGGAGAAAGTATCCTTTTGGTGGCGAGAATATTGGAGATGCGATATTCCCATTATTTGTTCGAGACTTCGCCCCATTTACAGAGAGATTCTCTTCGATTGTTGCGAGACTTGAGAAAAGCCCGAGATATTTAAGAGAGACTATGGATTGTTTAGAAGAGCCTGTCGAGATTTATGTAGATAATGCTTTAAAGAGTATAACTAATCTTCCATTATTTCTTGATGTTATCTATAGAGCTGGTATAGAACAAATTAGTGAAGATGATCCAATTATTACTAGAGCTAAGCATGCAATTGAGAACCTTAAAAGTGCACTTATTGAGTATGAAAATTGGTTAGAGGATGTTAAAGCTGAATCTAAGAAGGACTTTGCAATAGGATATGATAAATTTAAAAGATTACTGGAGCTCCGTGGGATAGAATATACCCCTGAAGAGATATTAAAGATAGGTGAGGATTATCTCAATAAATTTAAGGCTGAACTGAAGGAGCTAGCGAAAAAGATTGTTCCGGATGGTGATGTAAATAAAGCTAGGGAAGTTATTGAGAGTGAACATCCAAAGACATTTGAAGAGGCAATAAATGAGTATAAGAATGCTATTGAAAGAGCTAAACAGTTTGTAGCTGAGAAAAAACTAGCACCTCTACCAGAGGGTGAAGTTATTAAAGTTGTGGAAACACCTGCATACTTGAGGGCGGTTATACCATTTGCAGCATATTTTCCACCAGCACCATTTGAAGAGAATAAAGTTGGTATCTATTTAGTGACACCCCCAGTTAAAACTGAGCATTTAAGAAGACATAATTACTATTCTATTTCGAATACAACTGTTCATGAGGCTTATCCTGGGCATCACCTTCAATTATCTTGGTCAGCGACTATACGAAATATCATACGTTTAATGATTAATGCGACAGAGTTTATTGAAGGATGGGCACATTACTGTGAGGATATGATGAAGGAGCATGGCTATGATGCTACGGATAAGCATAGGTTCATTCTACTTCTTGATGCTATCTGGAGAGCAGCAAGAATAATCGTAGATATAAAATTATCGACCGGGAAGATGAGCTTTGATGAAGCTATTGAATTCCTAGTTAAGGAGACTGGAATGGATCGAGAAGCTGCGGAAGCTGAGGTAAGAAGATATACGTATACACCTGGATATCAGTTATCATACTTACTAGGCAAACATATGATTAGTGAGCTTAGAAGGGAAGTTAGAGAGAAACTTAAGGATAAGTATAATGAATATAAGTTCCATGAGATAATCCTGACATCTGGAGGAATGCCGTATAAATATCTCAGGAAACTAGTGTTTGCAAGAATGGGTATTCAGTAGCTGTTAATCAATTAACAAAAGCATTTACATGCTTTTTACATTTATTTCTTCGCAATTGATTCACAAATTTTCCTCAGTTTTGGCAATCCATATATGAAGTAATATACATTTTTGTATCCTAACCTTCTTAACTCGTGAGCTAGCTGTCTAGCTAAAACTCCTTTTTCACAATATAGAATAACGCGGTCATCTCTATCTAAATATTTTTCTGGATTCTCCTTTAATTCTGCAGCAGGTATATTTTCTGCACCTGGAACATGCCACTTATCAAATGTAGATTTATCCCTAATATCTATTACTCTATAGCCATCAATTAATTCGTTAACTCCATACTCATCTGCTGGCTTAAGCCCATAACTTCTAAGGTCAATAACCTCTACATTCGCTAATGCTTTCTCTAAAACTGAAAAGTCGATTTTCTTTTCCTCAGATTCAACTACCTTTCTAGATGCTCGTAGAATTGGGCGCTTAGGAATAATTGCACAATACTCTTGGACTTTGGCTGAATAATCATAGGTACCTATATCACGTGCGACATTCATTATCTCCTCTTTATCGAAGCCAAATAGTGGCCTATTAATTGGAATTGAAACAACTTCTTGTGAAATCATTAGGTTAGTTAATGTTTGGCTGGAGACTTGTCCTAACGACTCACCAGTAATAATTGTTTCAGCTTTTAACTTTTTAGCAAAGTTTTCTGCAGCTCTATACATCATACGCTTAAGAATTACATTCCAATAGTCCATTCTCGTCTTCTTAATCTCATCAACAACTTTAGTAAAATCAATAATATAGAGCTTTGGCTTATATCCATAACTCCAATTATCAGCTAAAACCTTAACCACATTAATGACATCCATTTTATAACCTTCACCATCCAAATTACAGAATATATAATGAACTATTGCTCCTCTCTTTAAAGTATACCATGCAGCGATAGCTGAATCGAAGCCTCCAGAAACTAGTGCCACAGCTACACCCTGAGTACCTATTGGAAGACCACCATACGCGTTAACTAAAATATCATAATAGAATACACGGTCATAACGAACTTCGAGTTTAACCACAACCTCCGGATTTTTAAGATCTACACCTCTAGAGTACTTGTAAAGCTCGGCTCCTAATTCCCTAGCAATATCCATCGATGTAAAATTATGGATACCAACTCTTCTAGCTCTAACAGCAAATGTCTTTCCTAAAACCCTATCCTTATATAGCTCAACACCCTTTTGTATCAAGTCTCTGAAGCCATCATAGTAGTACTCATAGACAACTGCTATTGAGTGAATTCCAAATACACGACGAAGAATATCAACTGCTCTAGGAATGTCGTCAACTTCTATAAGTAGCCTACTCCATAAATTCTCTATTTTATAGTTAAGCTTTCCATTATTGAGAGCGTCTTGAATATTATTTATTAGCCTAGATAAAAATCTTCGTCTACTTCTATCACTTTTAAGTGTTAACTCTCCAAATCTGACTAAAATCTTCTTTTCCATTCCAGAACAAGATAAATTGATATCTTAATATATTAGTTTCCTATACACTTGATACTTTTCATAGAACTATTCTTTAGGCTCAACTCTCTTACCAATAAATAAGGAGAGCTCATAAAGAACTACAAAGGGGATTGAAAGTAGTAACATGCTTATTGGTGTTGGATCTGGAGTTAGTATTGCTGTTATTGCGAATACTGCAACATAAATATAGCGTTTATATGATGATAATGCTTCTGTAGATAATACTCCAAATTTGATTGCTAATATAATAAAGACGGGTAGCGTAAAGAATAGTCCTACACTTACTAATCCTAAGAATACTAGGTCATAGAAATTTCTTATTGTAAATATTTTTTCAGCACCAACAATCTCTGTAAAGATAAAGAGAATCTTAAACGTGATTGGAAGGATAAAATAGTATGCATAAATTACGCCCAAAATAAACATAAATGTAAATGCAAAGACAAACCGTTTTAGAAACCTTTTCTCATGAGCATACAGACCTGGAGCTATGAAAGCATATACTTCATATGCAATTACTGGTGAAGCAATTACAAAAGCTATAACTATACTAATTTCGAAATACAGCGTTATAGGATCCTCTATTGTCCCTCCTATTAATGTCGTTCCTGGCGGTAAGAGATCATTCTTCATTTTATCTAATAAAATAGCTACAAGTGGTTTGTATTCTAAACCGCCAAAAAAAACGCTCCACAGATCATTTACACTAGCTGGTATAACCATTACAATTACAACTGCTACCAATAGCGCTACTATAATTACTCTTAGACGTATTGCTAACTCAGCAATATGATCCCAAAAAGGCATCTCTTTATCTTCAATCTTCTCCTCTTCTCTCTTCTTTTCGCTGCTCACTTTTTAACCCCCTAATCTTTTCTCGAATTTCCTCAATAACCTCTTTCTTAGACCTACCTTCAACATTAACCCCTAATTCAATAGCTAGACTTCTTAAATCATCATCAATAACCTCTGTACTCTTTACATCATATCCAGCCTTTGGAAGCGTTCTTTCTCCTTTCCCTGATTCTATAGTTACGGTTTTTTTAGCAGCTTCAATCGTTTCCTCTAAACCTTTACCCATTTCCTCCACACTTTCCTTAACAGGTTCGACCTCCTTAGCTATTTCTTTCTGAACCATTTCTCTCCATTTCTGAAATTCATACCAAAATTTACCTAGTGTTCTAGCGAACTCCGGTAGCTTCTCTGGACCTAAGATCACTATAGCTATAACTAATAGTACAAGTAGCTCTGTAAAGCCTAGCTCCAAGACCTTCCACCATCCAAATAATATTTAGATATAATCTATAATCAAAAAGTTTGACTTCTATCTAAAGCTTTAGGGTATAATATTTATCTCCATACATATCAATTATAGGTTTTTCCAGGCCGGACCACCATATAGCACTTGATAAATACTCAGTATTATGTACTCTAACTAGGTCTCCAAACTTTGTAACAGCTATTAATCCTGCATTATCCGTTCCAAATACTCTATTTATATATCTAATTGCAGATTTAGCTGATGCATAAAGTGATGAACCACGTGCACCATTAATAACTCTAAATGCTAAGTTTGCCATTATTATAATTTCTCCCACTCCGGTAGCTACGGCAGCACCTATTGGAGAGGCATATATTCCTGCACCATAAATTGGAGAGTCACCTACTCTTCCTGGAAGCTTCATCCATATACCTCCTGTTGATACTCCAGCACATATCAGTCCTTGTTCATCAATAGCAATTGCTCCGACAGTGTCTCCCCAGAGCTTTCTATGAACTCTATACATCTCCATAATTGGTGAGTAATACTTTGATAATCTCTCCATAATTTCACTACGCTTTACATAACCAAGCAGCTCCTCATGTGCATATTCTTCAAAACCAAGTTTCTCGGCAAACTTCTTAGCGCCATATCCAGCTAAGATTTTATGTCTAGTTTTCTGCATTACTTGAAAAGCGAGCTTAATTGGATTCTTAACGTTCGGAACAGCAGCTACAGCTCCAAAATCACCTTTAGAAGTAGCTATAGCAGCATCAAACTCGACTCGATCCTCAAGATTCAACGCTGAACCTCTTCCTGCATTAAATATTCCAGAGTCCTCCATATATGCTATAGATTCGATAACTGCTTCAATCGCGGAGCCACCATGGTCTAATACATCTTTACCAGCGAGAACAGCGCCTCTAATACCTCTCTCCACGTTATCAACCTTCTCCTTCGGAATTCTACCAGCACCACCATGGATAAAGATAAGATTCATCTAAAATACACCAATAATAATCATAGGTGAGGTATAGATATAGAAACATTTAGGCATTTAGTTTTTTAGCGATGTTAGATACATAAGAAGCGTTATTAGTATTCATGAAGAAATTATTTTTGATGAAGAAATTATTTGCTCCATGGAGAATAGAATATATTTTAAGTGAGAAAGGTGATGAGTGTATATTCTGTAAGTTTCCTAAGGAGAATAATGATAAGAAGAATCTAATATTATACCGTGGAAAAAAGACATTCATCATTTTGAATAGGTATCCATATAATAATGGTCATTTAATGGTTGTACCGTATAGACATGTAGCTACACCACTAGATCTTACTGACGAAGAACTTTTAGAAATGATGAAGTTAATTAATCTATCAATTAAGGTTTTAGATGAGACTATGCATCCTCATGGTTATAATATTGGAGCTAATATTGGTAGAGCGGCGGGGGCGGGCATAGAGGATCACTATCATATACATGTTGTACCAAGATGGGTTGGTGACACAAATTATATGCCAATTATAGCTAATACTAAAGTTGTTGTCGAAGCATTACATATGACTTACGATAAATTAAGTAGTGCATTAAAGAAAATTTTAGGTGAGAAATAATTTAGTTAACTTTTCACTTTAACTAGCTTAACAATATAAAACCTATCATCAAAAATGTACTTAATGAATTGAATATTTACGTTTTCTGGGAGGGATTTAATAGGAGGCTTATCTTTACCTAAAAGTTTCTCTAGAATAGTTATTTGTTCGAAGAGAACAATTTTACCACCAACTTTAGCTACTCTTACTGCATTTTCAACAGCTTTCTTAGCATCACTAAAATACGAAATGGCACCACCGATTAGTACTCTATCAAACTTCATAGCCTTTAATGGTAAATATTCAGCACATCCTTGAATTAACTCTATATTCTCCCATCTAAACTTATCAATTTTCTTTATACATTCATTAAGCATGCCCTCTGAAATATCCACTCCAACAATTAGTCCATTAGTGTACTTCCTGAAGTATGGAATATTTCCTCCAGTTCCAATACAGACCTCGAGGACTATATTATTAGATTCTATCTCTAGGGAAGATATAATTTTCCCTACGTAACATGTCTTCAGAGAAGCTTCCTAGATATGCTAATTTAGCCTCTAGTGTATCATATAATTTTGCATACATATTGTAGAAGGTCATTTGAGCTATATTGCTTAGCTTAAAACATTCATCTACGTAAAGCACTGGAATACCACCTCTAATTCCATATAGCGATTTACATGAAGTACATCTTAGAATACCAGAGAGAATATTACCATTAGATTCGTTGATAGTCCTATATAATTCTAAGTTACCATAGCACTTAGGGCTATATATATAGTCTAGTAACTGATTCCTCATACACAATTACAAAATTAGAATCGTGATTATGGTAGATATTTTTAGTTTTATTCCCAGGTTATATATAATTCATCATTGGAGGAAGAATTTTGAGAAGAACTAAAGTAATCTTCACATTCGGTCCATCGTGCTATTCGGAAGAAAGACTCAGTAGATTATTTTTATTGGCTGATGGAATTAGGTTAAACTTTTCTCACGGAGATTTAGATAGAAAGAGATGGGTTATTCAAAGGATTAGAAAGTTGGAGGATATTCATGGTAAGTATGTGCCTATTATTGGTGATTTACAAGGTGGATGTATTCGTTTAGGAGATTTTGGTGAGATAAGAATTATTAAGGGTAGGAAGTATAAGTTTGGCTTTAACCAAGGTATAATAATACCAAATAAAGATGTTTTTAGTATTATTGAGGAAGATGATATAGTTTTAGTTGATGATGGTAGGTTTAGATTTAGAGTTAATAAAGTTAGGGACCTTTACTTTATAGCTGAAGCTGAAGTTTCCGGAGTTTTAGGCTCTAAGAAAACATTCTTAATTAAAAATAAGAATATTCATTTACCTCCGCTAACAAGGAAAGATTTAGATGATCTGAGGTTTGCTATTGATATAGGTATAGAGTATATAGCATTATCATTTGTTAAGTGTAGAAGAGACTTAGAGATTTTAAAGCGATATATTGAGGAGTTTGGTGGTGATCAGTGGATTTTGGCTAAGATTGAATGTATGGAAGCAGTTAATAGGCTTAATGAAATTTTAGATGTTGCTGATGGTGTTATAGTAGCTAGGGGAGATTTAGGTTTATACTTTAATTTGGAGGAAATTCCTAAAATTCAGTCTGAAATTATAAGTAGAAGCGTTAGGAGAGGTAAAATTACTATACTAGCTACACAGATATTAGAGTCTATGAGATTTAATCCTCAGCCAACGAGATCTGAAGTTGCAGATATTTATAAGGCTGTCGAAGAAGGTGTTGATGCAATAATGTTGACTGGCGAGACTGCTGTTGGAAGGTATCCAGTAGAAGCAGTTAGTTGGGCAGTTAAGATACTTAATGAGGCGGATAACGTAATCAAGCCTAGGCATGAAGGTATTGATGAATCTATCTATGATAAATTTGCTAAAGGTGTGCTAGCGATGACAGAAGTTATTGGTGGAAAATTAATTGGATATTCAAGAAGAGGTAATACTGCTAGGAGGATAAGTAGATATAGACCTAGTAATACTGTTTATATAGTAGTACCGAGCAAGGATACTGCACGTAAGATAAACATTCTGTATGGTCTAGAGCCGATTTTAACTGATAGTGATGATTATGAAGAAGCATTTAAACATGCGCTAGATAAACTGAAAGAAAGGGGGATATTATGTATCGGAGATATCGTGGTTTATACCTTAGGCATTAGGGAGAAAGCTACAGATATGGTAAGAGTAGAGTTTATTCACTAAAGAGTATTCAGCATAAAACTTTTTCTTAACATCTCAACATCAGTCCATGATAAATCTTTCATTATAGGCCTTTTCTCCCTAGCCGCTCTAATTGCTTCCATACTTATCTCAATAGTTTTTATATCCTCCTTTATTAGCGGTGATTCGTATACTACAGACCCTAGTGGAGCAACTACTCTAGATCCTCCGGCAAAACCGACTCCATCAAATGTACCGACGTTATTAACCCAAATAAAGTAAACTGTGTTTTCTATAGCTCTTGCTTGAGATAATATGTGGAAAAGAGGACGGGAGAAGTCTGGTGTAGCTGAAATTGCTATTAAAAGCTTTGCACCCATATATGTATATGCCCTAGATAACTCTGGATAAAACACATCATAACAAATCATCATTCCAGCTCTAAACCCTTTAATACCCCAAAGCTCGATATCTCCCTCCCACTTCCTAAAGTATCTTGCCTCATCAAATACGCTAAAATCTGGTAGATGCATCTTTCTGTAAATTTTTAGCTCCTCCGACGGAGTTGCTAATAGAGCAGAATTATATAGAACATCAAACTTATCATCTCTCTCAGCAAATCCAGTAATTATATACATATTATACTCCTTTGCTAGGTTTAGAATTTTCTTAATTCTCTTACTATCTCTAGTTTCAGCTAGTTTATAGGTTAGGTCTTTACTATAGTAACCTAAGAGAAATAGCTCTGGAAATATTACCAAGTCACTTTCATCCTTAGATACCCTCTCAACAACATCTATGATTTTACTTAAGTTTTTATCAGGATTAGCAATATATGGTTTGAGTTGTGCTATTGATACACGTATATGCATACTAAACACCTAAGCTAATAAATCTATTACTATTGAATAATATATTGCATTAGTATAGAAAATTATTGGATATAAGGTGGGTAACTTTGAAAACTATAATCCCTCCATTAGATTATAATGCAGCTCTAAATAGGATACTCGAGTTTATTAGAGATAAAGTTAGTGATGCTGGATTATCTGGTGTAGTTATTGGTTTAAGTGGAGGTTTAGACTCCTCAGTTACAGTTACATTAGCAACTAAGGCTTTAGGTAGAGATAAAGTGTATGGCTTGATAATGCCCGATAAAAGAACTACACCTAAAGAAGATGTTGATGATGCTATTGAAGTGGCTGAAATGCTGGGGATAGAATATTATATTATTGAGATTAGCGGGATTTATGATTCTATCGCAGCTTCAATTCCATTTTACAATCCAGATAATAATATTGCTAATGGAAATATTAGAGCTAGAACCAGAATGATAATCCTGTATTATTTTGCTAATATTAATAGGCTAATGGTATGTGGTACTAGTGATAAGAGCGAACTTCTCCTTGGATATTATACCAAGTATGGTGATGGAGGTACGGATATATTACCAATAGGCGATCTGTATAAGACGCAAGTTAGAGTATTAGGTAAGAAAATTGGTTTACCAGAGAGGATATACCTTAAGCCGAGTAGCCCGAGATTGTGGCCGGGACAAATGGCTGAGGATGAACTTGGAGTTTCATATGAAATCATAGATACTATATTATATTATTACTTTGATTTAATGATGGATGAAAAGTGGATTCATAAGCATACAGGGATATCCTCAGAATTGATTTCTAAAATTATTACTAGAGTTTTGAGAAATGAGCATAAACGAGTATTACCACCGATTCCTAAGGTTGGAGGATTTAGCTTAAGTACTGAATGGTGGATGCCATATATGCCAGCGATACCCTAAAGAGTAATAAGTTTACCTGGCTTTTTAAGAGATTCTAAAGCTACCTTAAGTACAGAGATAGCGTCTTCAACTGTACAGATAGGCTTTTCAATTCCTCTAATAACATTTACAAAATGTTTATGCTCCTCAACAAGAGGTTCAACATCAAAGAAACTTTTTTCCCTCTCGTAATTTTCCGTGGAAATCTTGATACTCCTCCTAATATAGTCACCGTAAATAACACCATCCGTACATGTAGTGTATATTGTTCTGACTTTATATGGTGTTAATAGGTTTGTCTCAATTAGTACTGTTGTGTCGCCAAACTTGAGAGTTAATATTGCATAATCTTCGTATTCACCGTGTTTACTGCCATATATGCTGAGCAACTGGTTAGGCTCGCTACCAAGTATAAATCTTGCAATATCGATATCATGCGTAGCAAGATCTAGTATAACACCTACGTCTCTAATCCTCCTACCTCTAGGCCCAACTCTTTTACTACTAATAACAACGGGACTACCTAAATCTTGACTTGTTAGAATTCTCCTTAATTCTCTAACTACCGGGTTAAATCTCTCAATATACCCAACAAGAATATCAACACCAAACTTTTTACTTAACTTATGGATAGTATTTGCATCTTCTATGCTAGTTGCAAATGGCTTTTCAACCAATAATGTAATTCCTTTTTCTATAGCTTTAGACGTGATTTTTGAATGTGTAGTTGGTGGAGTAGCTACTATTAATCCATCAACAGAATTTAGTAAGTCACTTAAGTCAAGATTTCGAATACCTAAAGTCCTGGATATAAAAGACGCTCTCTCTGGATTTATATCGTAAAAACCTACAATTTCTATATTTAACTTATCTGAATACTGGAGAAGACGCTTAAGGTGTGTAGACCCCCAAGCACCAGCTCCAACAACTCCAATTCTAATCAAAAAATTTACCTCACTACTTCTGTGGAGATACTAACTGTAGAATCTTCTGCTTCTCTGGATAGTCAACAAGCTTAACCTTTTGTATACCACCCCATCTAACAGGATAAATCTTCTTTGCAGCAACAATTATCTCTTTGTCGATTAATCCTGTAATAGCATCTCTTATAAAGACATCATTCTCCTTACCATTCCATCTATCTATAACCTTGAATACCTCTCTTCGGATCGCTTTTTTCCTAGAATTATTTATTCTCTTCGGCGTATAGATACCAGCTAAGATTCTATAGTGATAACCCTCCTTAGTTTTTACATCTCTTATACATTCAACATAACTAGTACCTCTCATAAATAGAGACCTAACGTATTCCCTAACATACTCGTGTCCAGCGTAAATTGTATAAGC
>CAYTHX010000005.1:12588-91044 GCA_964437705.1 uncultured Nitrososphaeria archaeon | reverse complement strand
TGGTGCGGGGGGTGGGATTTGAACCCACGAAGGCCTACGCCAGTGGATCCTAAGTCCACCCCCGTTGGCCAGGCTAGGGGAACCCCCGCACCCCCTATCACTAATGATTATAACTAGGTATAATTAATTTATTTTTAGTTACTCGCTTTTAATATCTTAAAATTCTTGATGAGTTTTTCGGTTCATGTTTATCTCTTTTTTAATCTTTCTAGCTATTTTATTTTGGTGATGTGGTGATTAGTATATGGTTGATGAATTAAGATTGCAAGTTAGTGATACATACAGGATGGATGTAGGTACCGGAAGAGCAAGGATCAGTAGTAGGGATAGGTCTGCTCTTGATGTAGAGCCTGGAGAAATAATTGAGATTATTGGGCAGAGAAGTACGTTAGCAATTGTATGGCCTTCTAAAGAGGAGATTCCGGGAATTATTCAAATAGATGGTATTATTAGGAAGAATGCTGGGGTAAGAGTTGGAGATTATGTTCGTGTTAAAAAAGCTAAAGTTCATAATTTAAGAAGTGTAGTTATCGCACCTACAGTACCAATTAAGTTTGGAGAAGATTTCGTCGAGTATGTTAAAAGACACTTAATTCATAGACCCGTTATGAGAGGTGATTTTGTAGTTATTCCAGTATTAGGTCAAGCATTAGAGATGAAAGTAACGCAAACCACACCAGGAAATGGAGGCATCATCGCACCTACAACAGTAGTTAGAGTTTCAACTACCCCTGTTTCAAAAGTTGAGGAGCGTATACCCAGAGTTACGTATGAGGATATAGGAGGTTTAAAGAAGCAAATTGAGAAGATTCGTGAAATGGTTGAGCTTCCATTAAAGCATCCAGAGCTCTTTGCACATTTAGGGATCGAGCCTCCAAAAGGTGTTCTTCTCTATGGTCCACCAGGCACCGGTAAAACATTATTAGCGAAAGCTGTAGCTAATGAAACTGGCGCTCATTTTATAGCTATAAATGGTCCTGAAATTATGAGTAAATGGTACGGTGAATCTGAGAGAAGGCTACGTGAGGTCTTTGAAGAAGCGAAGAAAAATGCACCAAGTATAATCTTTATTGATGAAATTGACGCTATTGCTCCAAAAAGAGAGGAGGTTACTGGTGAAGTTGAAAAGAGAGTGGTTGCTCAGTTATTAAGTCTTATGGATGGTTTAGAGAGTAGGGGTCAGGTAATTGTAATGGCTGCGACAAATAGACCTGACGCTATAGACCCCGCGTTGAGAAGACCTGGTAGATTTGATAGAGAGATTGCTTTTCCTGTCCCTGATAGGAACGCCAGAAAAGAAATATTAGAGATCCATACTAGAAATATGCCATTAGCGGAAGATGTAGACTTAGACAAGTTAGCTGAGTTAACACATGGATTTGTCGGTGCCGATTTGGCTGCACTATGTAAGGAAGCTGCTATGAATGCTTTAAGACGACATTTACCGGAGATTGACTTAGAAAGTGAACAGATACCAACGGAGGTTCTCAATAAAATCAAGGTTACTATGAATGACTTCTATGAAGCGTTAAAAGAGGTACAGCCATCAGCGTTGAGAGAAGTATTTATCGAAGTTCCAGAGGTTCGTTGGGATGATATTGGAGGTTTAAAAGACGTAAAACAAGCTATTCAAGAGGCAGTGGAGTGGCCTCTTAAATATCCAGATTTATATGAAAGGTTAGGAATCAGGGCACCAAGAGGAATTCTGCTATTCGGGCCACCAGGAACTGGAAAAACTTTACTTGCAAAGGCTGTTGCGACGGAAAGTCAAGCAAACTTTATTGCAGTTAAGGGTCCTGAGATTTTAAGCAAGTGGGTTGGAGAAAGTGAAAGAGCAGTTAGAGAGATATTCAGAAAAGCAAGGCAAGCAGCACCATGTATAATCTTCTTTGATGAAATGGACGCTATTGCTCCAAGAAGAGGCTGGGGAATAAGTGATTCAGGAGTAACAGAAAGGATAGTTAATCAATTACTATCGGAGATGGACGGTTTACAAAATAGTAAAGGCGTAGTTGTAATCGGAGCAACAAATAGACCCGATATCTTAGACCCCGCACTACTTAGGCCTGGTAGATTTGATAGAATAATATATGTTCCACCTCCAGATGCCAAAGCAAGGTATGAAATCTTCAAAGTTCATACGCGAAAAATGCCATTAGCAAGTGATGTCGACTTGAGAGAGTTAGCCGAGATTACGGAGGGATATACAGGAGCAGATATTGAAGCCGTATGTATTGAAGCAGCGCTAAATGCAGCTAGAGAGGATATAAATGCAAAACTAGTTAGACGTGATCATTTTATGAAAGCGTTAGAAAAAATTGGTCCATCATTAACTCCTGAACAGATTCAAGAATATAAAAGATTAGCTGAGGAGATGACTAAGCGTAGGTCTATTAGGAAAGTACCTCCACATCCTGCATATCGCTAGAGTCTCCAACTTTCCCAATACTTTTTCTGCTCTTCTGTTAACTCATCTATTTTGATATTCCAGCCCTTAAGTGTATACCTAGCAACCATTTCATCGATTTCCTTAGGCACGGAATATACTTTCTTCTCCAACTCCTCTTTTCTCTCAACAATATACATAACTGATAATAGTTGATTTGAAAACGAATTCATCATTACTTCAGGCGGGTGACCTTCGGCAGCCACTAAATTTACTAGTCTTCCCTCAGCAATTAGATATAGTTTCCTTCCATTACGCAAAGTATATTCATCGACATGTGTTCTAATTCTTCTTTTATTGATCGACAATGTCTCTAGGTCCTCCAAATTAATCTCAACATTGAAATGTCCAGCATTCGCCAAAATTGCCCCATCCTTCATAACTTCCATGTGTTCTCCTCTAATTACGTCTTTCATACCAGTACATGTTATAAAAATATCTCCAACTTCAGCAGCCTTTTGCATAGGCATAACGGTAAACCCTTCTAAGTGTGCCTGAAGAGCCTTTACTGGATCAACCTCAGTAACGACTACTTTAGCTCCCATCCCTCTTGCTCTTTTCGCGACCCCCCTACCGACATACCCATAACCACAAACAACAACAGTTTTTCCGGCAATCAATAGCGATGTAGCTCTTAGAATTCCATCTAGTGTGCTCTGTCCAGTACCATACGTATTATCTATTATTCGTTTAGTAGGAGTATCATTTACAGCTATTACCGGATACCTTAATACACCCTCTTTTTCCATAGCTTTTAACCTAATTACACCTGTAGTTGTTTCTTCGGTACCGCCGTATATGTGCTCTATAGCGTCCATTCTCCTCTCATGAATTGTCGCATGTAGGTCTCCACCATCGTCAATTACAACATTTGGAGCAGAATCTATAACATTACTAATCATAGCCCAATAGTCTTCTTTACTCTCTCCTCTCCAGCCAAAAACATTAATTCCTATAGATGAAAGGTATGCTGCTATGTCATCTTGAGTACTAAGCGGATTTGAACCACAAAGTGAAACTTCAGCGCCTAACTCAGTTAGTGCCCAGACAAACACGCTTGTTTCCTTAGTTATGTGAAGACAAGCACCAATACGTATACCTTCTAAAGGCTTCTTAGCTTTAAAATCCTTAACAATTTCAATTAATGCAGGCATATGTTGTCTAGCCCACTCAAAATTCTTCTCGCCTTCTGGAGCTAATGAGGGATCCTTAATTATGCTTACCATTCTATATCACCAATTAATCTCTCCACAGCCTTATTAACTTTAACCATAATCTCATCAAAGTTCACATTTGTAAACATCCTATCTCTAAAAAGAATCTTACCATCTACGATAACTGTATTTACGTCGAGAGACCTCATACTATAAACAATGTGACTAAATGGATCATACATTGGCGTTAAATGAGGCTTATGTAAATCAATAATAACGATATCCGCTAAGTATTCTTCACAAATTCTGCCTATATATGGCATATGAAGTGCTTCTGCACCAAACTCTGTAGCCATTTTAAAGGCTGTTTTAGCTGGTATAACTGTCGGATCCCCCGTCAGTACTTTCTGAAGTAGAGTTGCTATCTTCATAGTTTCGATAATGTCAAGAGTATTGTTTGATGCTGGTCCATCTGTACCTAAACTTACATGGATACCATTAGATAACAACTTATGTATGGGGGAAATTCCCATACCTAGCTTCATATTAGAAATAGGGTTATGCGAAATTTTGACACCACGCTGCTTAATAATGTTAATGTCCTCACTTGTTATGTGTATCGCATGTGCCGCTAAGAAATATTCATCTAAAACACCAAGCTTATCTAAATACTTAAACATAGCGTTACCAGGAATTTCTACTCTAAATCTCTGACTAGTTATTTTAGCTTCATTAGGATCTTCAGCTACATGTGTAGTTATAATAACTCTCCCTTTTTCACCATACTTCTCATCACCCCATTTCCTCAACTCACTTGCTTCAACCCATAAATCTGGGTCAACGGTATAAGGTGCATGAGGGCCTACCGCTATCCTAATTAATCCATTTTTTCCATGCCACCTTGCTAAAGCATCTTTAACATTCTTTATGCATTTATCTTTTTCCCATGTAAACAGAGCTATTCCAACAACACCTCTTATACCTGCTTTCAAAATCCCTGATGCTTCATTCTTATCAGGATGGTAATGATACAACGTACATACAGTAGTAACTCCCATCATGATTGACTCTAAAGCGCCTAAATATGCTCCTAACTCTATATCTTCGGGCTTTAACTTAGCTTCAATAGGCCAGATCCAATTATTTAGCCATTCTTGAAGTGGATAATCATCTGCATATCCCCTAAGTAATGTCATAGATATATGTGTATGTGTATTTACAAAGCCTGGCAATACAAGCTTTCCAGATGCATCTATTTTCTCAGCTTCGACAACATCCTTCTTAACTTCGTTGCTATCACCAACTCTCAAAATCCTATTATCCTCGATAAGCACTGATCCTCCCTTTATAACTCTATCCCCAGCTATAACTATTCCATTATCAATAAGTATTTGCACTTTCCCACCTCTCTACAAACTTACGAGCATTTTCCTCGTTTTCTAAGCAGTAATCTTTGAAGATATCAATAGCCTTAACTTTATTGACAACATTTAATACTAAATCTAAAATATTTTTTCTAAATTTTTCCATTATCTCATATACTTCATCTTGACTAACTCTATGCTGTATACCAGCGGCGTAGTTTGTGACTAGTGCGATTAAGCTATAATGCATTGATAATTCACGAGCTAATATAGATTCTGGGACGTTAGTCATGCCAACTATATCTGCACCTAGTAGCTTAAACATTTTAATTTCGGATGGAGTTTCGAACCGTGGTCCTTCAAAACATACATAAGTGCCACCATGAACTACGTTTAGACCTAGTCTCTTTGCCTCTAGGTAAATGATTTCCCCTAATTTTTCACAATATGGACGTGTAAAATCTATATGCACCGTAATATCATTAAAAAAGGTATATTCACGATTTTTTGTGTAATCTATTAAATCGGTGGGTATCACAATAGTCCCTGGAGGAATATCCTCACGTAATGATCCTACAGCACTAGTTGCGATTATCCACTCAACACCAAGCTTTTTACACAAAAATATATTACCCTTATACTTGACCTTATGAGGGGGATATTCATGCTTAAACCCATGTCTAGGGATAAATAATATCTCCTCTCCATCGATATATCCAACTGCTGCCTCCACATAACCAAACGGTGTAGTAAAAGACTTAACTTTGACGTTAGTCATTAATGCCTCTAATCCTGTACCCCCAATAACGGCGATCTTCAACTTTATCACCACAATTAAGGAAAGGTTCCTAGGGCTATTTATGGACATATTAAAACAATAACTCAAGAAATGGACATTAAATGACCCAAATGTCAGTCTTTAAAGCATCTGTAGAAATATATAGAAGAGAGCGTAATAGAGGCTTTAATGAACATTTATAGCATTGATGTGCCAATTAAAAATGGGGGCTGAGTATTAGATGGAAAAGTTGAGTAAGGATTATCATGAAATGCTAGAAGAGTTATATCAAAAAATGCCACCTAGAAGGATAAAAACTGAGAGATTTAGAGTTCCAGCTGTAGAGTCGTTCATACATGGGAATAAAACAGTTTTTGTGAATTTTAAAGAAATTGCTGAATATTTAAATCGAGATACTAAAATACTAAGGGTATATTTAGCTAAGGAGCTCGCAGTCCCTGTTTCTCCGTCAAATGGAAGGTTAGTTCTTCACGGAAAAATTGATAATAGAACTCTTCAATCTGCTATAGAGTATTTTGTTAAGAAATATGTTATATGTCCCGTATGCGAAGGTCCAGATACAAAATTAATAATATCAAAGAAAAACTGGGTTATAAAGTGTGAGATTTGTGGCGCCGAATCACCAGTCCTGCCAGTCAAGTAGTCAAGGAAAGGGAAAATCCTTCTTTTATATCTATAAAATAGAGACTGAATTAGGCACTATGATCTCTATTTATGATAAAGAGGTAATTGAGGACGAATTAATTAGCGGATTGAAGTTTAATGATAAATGTGATATTAATGATATAGAAAACTTGGTAAAAGGGGTTGTGTCGATAACATTTTATGGTAAAGAGGCAGTTAACTTAGGGATAAAACTCGGCTATATTCATCCAGAAGCAGTTAGAAAACTAAATAATGTTCCAGTAGCGATGTTTATTAAGACATATTAGGAAGTGCCATTATTTGAGAATATCATTAAAGAATCTCTCTTTTATTAATTTTAATTTAGAATTAATAAAATAATTCCTTTTTTAAAATTTAAAAATAATGAATTTAAATAATTTAAATAGTTGAATACTAAATTTAAGAATGTCTTAAATGTCGACTTTATAACTTTTCGGCTGATTTACGAGTTAATATTTATATGACGTTACAATATTTTTATGGAGGTGATATATATGGGTAAGAGAAGAGTACTTTCCGAAAGTGATTTGAAGGATACGCCTTTACCAAGAGAGGGACAGTTAATTGGAGTAGCTAAAAAATTACTTGGCGCTGATAGGGTACTAGTAGTTTGCTCAGATGGTAAGGAGAGAGTATGTAGAATTAAAGGTAGCATTAGAAGGAGAGTATGGATTAGAGTTGGAGATGCGGTGCTAGTCGAGCTATGGGGCTTTCAAGACGACACTAGAGGGGACGTTATAGGTAAGTACACAAAAGCACAGAAACAATGGCTAGTTGAGAACGGATATCTTCCAGAATATATTGCAAATATCGCGTAAGGTTAGCTTTTATGAATAGGTCTTTACAAAAAATGCATGTGTAGTTGTTTTTTGGTAGTTTATTCTTTAGGAAATTATAGTGTTTAAAAAACATAAAATATACGTATTCCTGTTATATTCTAAATAAGTAATTTAAAGAACAACTTCTAATGGGATATTTGAGATGGCAGAGTTTGACAAGTATGACGTTAAAAAGGATATAATAGAGAAGTTGGAGCGCAGAATTGAGAGGTATATAAGAGAGCAAAGGATGTTAATTAAGGATTCCGAAGCTGAGGAAACTGTAGAAGAAGTATTTGATCATTCAACAATTATGACTCTATATAAGTTGATGAATGCGGGAATAATTGGTGATCTACATGGAGTAATATCTGCAGGTAAAGAAGCTAGGGTTTATGCCGCTACATCTCCGGGAGGAAAACCATTAGCTGTTAAAATTTTTTTAATGAAAACTGCTGAGTTTAGGAAGGGACGTATTAAGTATATTCTTGGTGACCCAAGATTTGAAGGTATAGGTACTTCTGGCAGAAAAATAATTTATGCGTGGGCTTCAAAGGAATTTAAAAATTTAAAGTTAGCCTATGAGGCTGGTGTTTATGTTCCAAAGCCTATAGAACAGGAAAGGAATATATTAGTTATGGAGTTTATTGGTGAGAATTTCACGCCTGCATCTACGCTTAAAGACTTGCCAAGATTAACTGAGCATATGTTATTGCAAGTAATTAGACAAATAAGATTATTATATAAGAAAGCAGGACTTATTCATGCAGATTTAAGTGAATATAATATTTTCTACTATAAAAGAAAACCTATTTTATTTGATTTTGGACAAGCTGTATTAGTTACTCATCCTAATGCGGAACTGTATCTAATAAGAGATGTATCAAATATCCTTAATTTTTTCAAATCTAGAGGGGTTGCCACACCTCCGCTAGATGCAGTATTAGAGTATGTTAAGGGGTGAGGTATATTGCCAGAACAAATTTTAAATCTATATAGTGATAGAATAGGGGTTCTAATTGGGCGTGGAGGAAACGTGAAAAGTCAACTTGAACGTATGACAAATACTAAGATAGAGGTTGATAGTAATACTGGACGTGTAAAAATTATTGGTGAAAATTTAGAGGATGTCATGCTGGCAGCAAATATTGTAAAAGCGATAAATCTTGGATTTTCGCCAGAAAGAGCTTTTGCATTATTAGATCCGGATATGAATCTCCATGTGATTGACCTTTATGATCATATCAAGAGAAGTCCAAACGACCTAAAAAGGGTATTAGGAAGGATTATAGGGGAGAAAGGTAAAGCTAGAAGAGTAATTGAGGAAACTGCCGAAGTTTATCTCTCTATATATAGGCATTATGTCGCTATAATAGGGACATTTGACAGTATCTTATTAGCAAAAGAGGCAATTAAGATGCTAATTGATGGTGCCCCTCATAGAGCAGTATACTCATACTTATTTAATCAGAGAAGATTTAAGAGATTAGGAGATATATGGTGGTAATCGAAGTTTACCTTAAGAAAAAATAAGTATATTCTGACTTCATAATAGAATTTAAAGTTTCATAACGGTTAAACTAGTGTAAGGCTATAATTTATTATATAATTAAAATAGTGTATAATAGATAATATATCTTAAGTATCTTGGTGTGTACAGCTATGCCGGTAGAACAGTATACAGAACTATCACCAAGTGAATTTTTTTATAGAAATAGAGAGTTAGCTGGGTTTACAAATCCAAGTAGATCATTATATACAGCTATTAGAGAGCTATTTGAGAACTCTATGGATGCATGTGAGTTACATGGAATTAAACCGGATATACTAGTCGTACTTAGGGAAATTAAAAAGATCTCAAGTGAAAGATCAATCTATAGGCTATATATTAGGGATAATGGATCAGGTATTCCTGAACAACATGTATTAGAAGCATTAGGTAAAATGTTGTATTCGTCAAAATATGTTTTAAGGCAGAGCAGAGGTACTTTCGGACTTGGAGGTACAATGGCACTTCTGTATGGACAAATAACAACAAACCAGCCTATAAAAGTTATATCAGCTACACGGAGATCTGGCAAAATTTATCAATATGTCTTTAAAATTAATGTAAGAAGTAATAAAGCTGATGTTAAGGAAGTTAAGAGGTTTAGAAATATCGATGGATGGCATGGTACAATAATTGATTTTATGCTTGAAGGTTGTTATTCTAGAATAAGAAGTAAAATTGTCGAGTATTTTAAGTACACTGCTGTGATAGCTCCGTATGCCGAAATAACCTTTATCGATCCTGAGGGTAGGCTCTTTTTCTTTAAAAGAACTAGTAATAAGATGCCTAAACCTCCAAAAGAAACAAAGCCTCATCCTCATGGTATAGATATTGAAGGTTTAAGAAAGATGCTTATTGAATCAGATCCAAATATGACGCTAAAGGATTTCCTTAAATCGAAATTTCATAGAGTTGGTGAGAAAACTGCCAACAATTTCCTTGAATTTGTAAAACTTGATGGAACGATAACTATAAAGGAGATTTTAAGTGATAAAGATGGTCGAGTGATAGAAAAACTGTACAGAGGATTACAGAATTATGATAAATTCTTATCTCCAAGTGCTGATATCTTATCTCCAATAGGGGTTGATATTTTAAGAGAGGGGATAATTAAAGAGTTCCATCCTGAATATGTAAGTGTAGTTGCAAGACCTTCATCTAGCTATAAAGGCCATCCTTTTATTGTTGAGGCAGCTATAGCATATGGTGGAAGTATTCCAGGGGCTCCAGGGGAAATAGTACTATTTAGGTACGCCAATAAGATTCCACTACTATATGATGAGGCTAATGACGTATCAAGAAAGGTCTTAAATAGTATTAACTGGAATAGCTATAGGAGACCAAGTGATAGACCCACGGCAATATTCATACATATATGTAGCACAAAAGTGCCTTTCAAAAGTGTTGGAAAAGAGTTTATAGCCGATATCCCAGAGGTAGAGCGTGAAATCGAATTAGCGATTAGAGAGCTTCTTAGAGGGCTAACAAGATATACAAGGAAGGTCATAAGAAGAATGGAGGCTGAGAAAAGACTTAATATATTTAAAAAGTACTTACCGCAAATAGCTAAATTCTCAACTAAATTGGCAGATAAAAAAGCAGTACCAGATGTTAAACCATTAATTAGAAGAATAGAAGATAGATATAAACTAAGGCAACAAGAAATTATTTTTTCTCAGAAGACATAATCAAATCCATTTTATCCTTTAAGTATTGATCAACAATAAATGTTAAGCCATATCTACTAAATGCCTCTAGCTCAGATTTTCTCTTGAGTTTCTTAAATCTCTTTAATTCTCGTTTCCAGGGTTCCACTTGATATCTTGGATCTCTCATGAGCTCCTCAAGTCTCTTAACATCTCTATCAGTGAATGGATCTGTTGGTAGCTTATACTTTTCTATATCCGTTGCCCATACACCGATCCATTTTGCATCTGGAGTGTGAAGTTGTCTTACATGAGCAGAATTTGCCGATCCATATATGATGACACCAGCTATATGTAAACCATATACGTCTCCGTCTGTAAAGATATAGACAGGTAAACCGAGTTCTTCATTAAGTCTCCTAATAAGATATCTTGCTGCTCTCGGTGCTTGCCCTGAGGTGCTAATTAGAATGGCTTTATACTTCTTATATACCCTTTCCTCAATAAACCGGTTAAATATGGCGTCCTTCTCGATCACGAATACTCTTTCTGCACGGCATGACCTAAACTTAGCTGTTTTTATAGCATGTCCTATCATTAAACCATCAGGATGTTGACTTAAATCAACAACTCTACCCTCATAACCAGGTACTGTATACTCAATTTTCATCTCACCAAATATCGCTGCTCTTTCAGCAGGGAAGATATTCATTTCCTCTCTTGGGTATCCTATTAAAGCCTCTAAATCCATGATCAACTCATCAGACTCACGCTGCTCTTCAAATGATATCTCATAAGCCTGAGATGAATAATAAACATCTCTTAACGTACTTGTTTTTCGCATCAGCAACAACTCTTTAGCAAAATAGGCTATCCATATAAACTGAGCAAATCTTCTCAAATGTGCAAGATTAGCTGCAGTACGAACCTTATATAATTTACCTAATACATATCCACGCTCATTTTCATCATACACTATATTCCTAACACTTCTACTAGGTAACTTTATCGAGGGAAACTCGCCATTAATCATCTTCTCCCATACACTAGTCCCAATCATAGTTAATGCTCTAATAACCTCCTTTCTACGCTTTACCGGATCCACAAATGATTCACCTCAAAATAATAAACCCAACTATAGATATCACTATAGATAAAGTTATTAACTAAGGAAAAAATTAATTTACTAATTAGAGATGTCTAAGGAAAAGAGGGACATAAAAGTTATAACGGCATTAAAGCTTTTAATGACAGTTGTACTAATTATCGGAGTAATATTTTTTGTTGCAGTCTATATGAGCGAATTAGAATTTGAATATAAAGCCATAGGATATATGGCAAGCACTTTGCTCATTATACCGTCAGCATTAGCAGTACTTGCTAAATACCAATAATTTGTCCTCTATAAATTCAGTGAGTGTAAGGACAAATTATCTAAGGAGGTAGGTATCAGTAATACGTAGATAAAGCATTATCAGATAACTACTCTTAACTAGTTATAAACTAATGGGTTCTAAAAAAGGGAATATTAAAATAAAAGTTTAAAACTATGGAGGGTAGATAGGATATTAGTGGAATAATTAGTATCTATTATGATGCCGCCGTAGCTCAGCGGTAGAGCACCGGGCTGTTAACCCGGGGGTCCCAGGTTCGAATCCTGGCGGCGGCGCCAAATCATTAGTAACCCAAATCCATACACCAACTTATCTTTTATTGAAGTATTTAATTTATAACGTTTTATAGTATGTTTTTGGTATGTCTTTAATAATTCTTAATTTTCTCTCTTAAAATGCATTTTAGTATAGTAAACAATTTTTCTTTAATGTTTGTTTATAATCCTGTTTATCTTATAGTTTTCTATTTTTGTTTTTTGAGGTGAATTTTCGTGGAGATTGTTTTCTCTGAGAAGTGTTTGGAGTATGGAACGCCTTATCATCCTGAGAATCCTAGTAGAGTAAAGGTTGCATATGAATACCTTAAGGATAAATACGAGTTTATAGAAGCTTATCCCGCATCTGAATCTGATCTATTACTTGTTCATGATAAAGATTATATTGAGAGAATTAAAAGAGGAACATTTTACGATCCAGATACACCGGCTTACGAGAATATTTTTGAGTATGCTCTATTGGCTGTTGGTGGAGCAATAGTAGCATCTGAAAAATGTGCTTTTTCGTTAATGCGCCCACCGGGTCATCATGCTGGTAGACGTGGTTTAGCATTAGGAGCTCCTACGCTCGGCTTCTGCTATTTTAATAATATTGCTATAGCAGTTAAAAAGCTAGGTAAGCGAACGTTGATTATCGACATTGATACTCACCATGGTAATGGAACTCAGGAGGTTTTCATGGGTGATGAAAATGTAATATACTTATCATTGCATACAGGTGGAATTTATCCTGGAACAGGATTAAGAAGCGAAGGCAACTGTTATAATTATCCATTAGCATTTGGTACAGGGGAATCAGAGTATTTAAGGATACTCGAAAATGCCTTAGATAAAATAGATATGGACAAAATTGATGTTGTAGCAGTTTCTGCAGGTTTTGATACATTAGCTGGCGACTTAGGTGGGTTAAATTTAACTGTCGATAGCTACAGGAAGATTGGAAAATTAATTGGAGAATTAAATAAACCTGTATTTGCCGTTTTAGAAGGAGGCTATACAAAGAAACTTGGTGAGTGCATAGATAATTTCATAAGAGGCCTAGAGCATAGATAATTAAAACTTAATATCTCTTCTATTTTTGGTGACCATTGTGGAAAGGAGTACAAAGGTTTTACTAGTAATTGTAATCATACTACTAGTTTCTAACGTGTACCTACTCTATAGCCATTATCTACTCCTATATAGATATCAATTTGTTAGAGCAGAATATGCTAGAATAGCTAAAGAATATGAAGTTTTAAAATCTCAGTTAGAGTACTATAAATCTATATCTACACCACAGATAAGCAACTCAACATTAGCATACACAAATTCGGCTTCAATTACTTTTCATGCAGTTGCTGTTAGGAGCTATTATAATGAATACAAAGGTGTAGTGTTGAACTTCACAATTTACTTGGCACCTGGTAATGGTATGGTTCTCGTAAATACTGAGCCGAAGATAGGTATTGAGCTGCAATCTAGCTTAAGAACTGCTAAGAGAGTAGCTGAAAGATATACTGGCATTAATCTCTCAAATTATAATATTATACTTTCGATCTATGCTGAAAGCGAATTTGAAGTTGTAGATGGACCTAGTGCTGGAGCCGCTATTACAGCAGCACTAATATCACTAATACTTGGTAAGGAATTAAACCTATCGGTATATCTCACAGGGACGATCCTCCTTAATGGCAGTGTGGGTAGAGTTGGTGGTGTACTTGAAAAAGCTATCGCTGCAGCTGAAGCAGGTGCTAAGCTTTTCTTAGTTCCGAGGGGTTGTATATACGACTATGTACTTGTATGGGAGGAGATATTCCCGGGATTTTATGTTGGTAAACTAGAGAAAGTTAATATTAAAGACTATTTAAGGGAGCATGGTTACAATATAGAAGTCAAAGAAGTTAGTAACATTGATGAAGTTTTAAAATATCTATGGTCTGTTGCTGGTATTAATGAATGATAGTGGATTATAACCTAAGTTTAATAGTAATTTATATAAAAGAGAAATTGGGAAACCAACCACATTGTAATAGCATCCAATTATTTCTTCAATAAATAGCGACGCAAATCCTTGTATGCCATATCCCCCAGCTTTATCAAAGGGTTCACTAGTGTTTATATACCATTTTATCTCTTCATCAGTGAGTTCTTTAAATTTAACTCTAGTTTCTGATATGTCATAAATATCCTTTCTTCGTGTTATATCATAGATGTATAGTCCTGAGTATACATAGTGCCATCTTCCAGATAGTTCTCTAAGCATATTATACGCAGATTCTACATCGTAAGGCTTTCCTAATATCTTCTGATTTAGGTAAACTATTGTATCTACTCCGATTAATATGCTATCTGCAGGAGCATCTTCCAACACACTTAAAGCTTTTCTCTTAGCATTTAGTATCACAGTTTCTTTTGGATCAGTTAATACTTCCTCATATTTAACTTTTGGCTTTAATATACTAAATCTAAAATGAAGTCTTCTCAGTAGGTCTCTTCGCCTAGGAGACTCGCTTACCAATATAAGCTTCATCACTTATTTAATCAGAGAGTACGTAAATTATTTATTTTTGATGTTAAGGATAATTGTCAGTGCATGCTTACTAGGTTTAAACACAAAATATGATGGAGGCAATAACAGAGATGAGAAAATTATTAGTATACTAAATGAAAGCGGAATATATATCATACCTGTTTGTCCAGAGCAACTTGGTGGGTTACCGACACCTCGAGAGCCTGCAGATTTAACAGATAGTGGTGAGTATATTTTAGATGGAAATGGCAGGGTTATTACATGGTCTGGAGAGGATGTAACGAAATATTTTATCAAGGGGGCATATGAAGTATTAAAAGTCGCTAAATTGTATAACGTTAAAATAGCTATTTTGAAAGCTAGGAGCCCTAGTTGTGGAGTAGATGGGGCTTATCAGTATAGGACACGTGAATTAAAACCATGGAACGGTGTAACTGCAGCGTTACTTAAAAGGGAGGGAATTAGAGTAATTAATAATGAAAAATTTGATCTATCGTTAATTAAGCCATAATAAGCTAAACTGACTTTTAATCACCCAGCAAACCATTGAAGTAGTTTTCTTTGAAAACCTTCTCCTCTAATTTCCTTATTTTATTCACTCTTCTTTCATGTCTTCCGAGCTCCTCTTCAGTACTTAGCCAAACATCAACTATTTTAATTGCATAGTCATCATCTAAGAATCTGGCGCCTAAACAAAGAAAATTTGCATGATTATGTTTTCTACTTAAAATAGCAAGTTCCTCGGAATATACGACAGCAGCTCTTATTCCCCGGAATTTATTTGCAACAATCGACATACCGATTCCTGAGCCACAAATTAAAATTCCAAAATCTGCTTTAGAGTTAAAATACCTTTTTACAGCTTTAATTGCATAATCAGGATAATCACATGATTCCTCAGAATATGTTCCAACGTCTATTACGTCGATACCCTTACTTATAAGGTACGCTTTAATCTTCTCCTTTAACCTATAACCAGCATGATCAGAGCCCATTACTATCTTCATTATTCATTCATTAAAATACATACATAAAATAAAAAATTTCTTAGAGCATTATTTTTCGTAGGGCTTGTATGTCTATCTGTGAGGTGAATATTGCAAAATGCGTTTTGCTAAATGTAAAGATCTATCTGGTGTAACTCCAAGTGGTAAAACTGTAGCAATTATAGGTGCTGGTCCTGCTGGACTTGGCGCAGCTGGAGAGCTAGTATGCAAAGGACATAAAGTTGTGGTGTATGATATGCTTCCAGAGCCTGGCGGATTAGTAATATTTGGTATTCCAGAGTTTAGGATACCTAAAGATAGGGTGAGAGAAGGAATTGAGGAATTAAAGAAACTTGGTGTAGAGTTTAAATGTAATGTCAAGGTTGGTAGAGACATTTCACTAGGGGAAATTATAAATGAGTATGATGCAGTTTTAATTGCAACGGGCACTTGGAAATCTAATAGATTAGGTGTTCCTGGGGAGGACTTAGAGGGAGTTTATGACGCACTATACTATATCATAAATTCACATATGGCTAAGCTCGGGTACAAACCATTTGAAGAAATGCCCGATTTGTATGGTACAGTTGCCGTTATTGGTGGCGGGCTTACAGCTATAGATGCTTGTCACATTGCATTAGAACGTGGAGGAGAGAAAGTAATCCTATTATATAGAAGAACTAGGCAGCAAGCCCCGGCTGGTGCAAAGGAATTCGATAGGATTGAAAAAGAGCTTGGTGTTGATATTCGTGAACTAACTCAGCCGATAAAATTCTTAGAAAAGAATGGTCACGTGTGTGGTATTGAAGCCATTAAGATGAAGCTTGGCGCTCCAGACTCGAGCGGTAGACCAAGACCAGAACCTATACCAGGGTCAGAACATATAATTGAAGTTGATAATGTTTTAGTTGCTGCTGGTTTAGTCGCAACTCCGCCAGAAGATGCTGTTACGTGCGGAATTGAGCTAACTAAATGGAACACTATTAAGACTGATAGAAAACATAGAACTACCAGGAAAGGAGTATTTGCAGCTGGAGATGTGAAACATGGCGCATCATTAATTGGTCCAGCGCTAAAAAGTGGTAAGGATGCTGCACAGTATATTGATGAATATTTAAGAACCGGAGAATGGGGCTGGGAAGAATAAATCCATTAATTAAAATAAGCAGAGAATAAGCTTCAATATTAACCTTCAACTTTAGAATAAATGGCGCATATATACCTTCTTCCTTTTTGTTATTAGAGCTATAAAGCTACTATTTTCTACTAAGTAACCTCCTTAACAGTAAATACATAGTGCCTCTTATCTAGTATTACTGGACTTTTCTTATAGACATAACCAATTGCAAATCCCCTCCAACCCTTTATTTTCATAATTTCTCGCTTAAGAAGAAGCAATGAGTCACGTTTCACCATCCCAAATACCGCGTCTCCAATTTGTGCTTGGGTAACACCAACCAAACCATTAACTCTGCGTAACTTACCAACCACATATTTTGTCCAGTCAGTAGCTAGGCCAGAATCAACAGCAAACTTCCAGCATTCTTGAAAGAAAGTTTCAGAATCAGGGTTTGCTAAAATTCTGTCTAACGTGCGTTGACCAATTAAAGAGATTTCATCCAGTAATTTAGAATTATTAAGTATTTCATCTTTACTTATGCCATTTCTCCACAGCGCAAAAACTAAAGTTTCATCATCAAACTTTATTTGTATCGATTTTGCTCTATGTGGGGCACCAGCTGCATAAATTACAATAAACCCAGGACTTGTTAACCCACATACTGAGCCTAACCCAGTTTTAAAAAGTATATCAGCTTTATGAGCAATATATGCGATCTCATTGAATCCATAATTAAGATTGAATAATTCATTGACTAGAAGACCAGCTAAAAACGCGCTTGAGGCGCTTGTCCCAAATCCAGAGCCAACTGGAACTTTAGTAGAAATATAAACTTCAATATCCACATTATGCAATTTATGATTAAGTATGGATCTTATTACATATTCTGCGATAGAAGGATAAACTTCAATACCATTTATATATGTCTTTAGTTTGCCAGTACCTGGGCAAACTTTAATGGTCATATAAATTCCGTTGCTAAATGTCAATCCACCACCAATTGCACCAGTACTTTCAATATTATTTGTAATCATAGGCTTAAAGAATCCAGATGTTGGTGCTGGCGAGAATCCACAAATAATCATCAAGATCAATTATAGATAATGTTTACCAATTAAAACTTGACTAAATAGAATTTATCTATCTATAAATATAATTAATTAAACACCTTACTATATATTGGCTATGTACAGGAAAATACAAAAAACACCAACTGGCACATACTTTATAACATTACCAAAAGAGTGGGTTGAAGCAAATAATATAAAACAAGGAGAGCCTATTGATATAGAAATTAGGCGTGACGGAGCACTAATCATTTATCCACCACTAACAGTAGAGAGGAGTAAAGTCGATAAAATAACTGTAAAATACGTAAAGGGAGAAATAAAGACTATTAAAGATGTTATAATGAGTGCATACTTACTAGGATATACTATTATAGAAGTTTTTTCTGAAAAATATCCAATAGACCCTAGAGATAGAGAGGAGATAAGGCGACTTATACACTTTTTTATGGGTCTTGAAATCTTAGATGAATCTGAAAATAAAATTACAATTCACTCCATATTAGATCCTCTTTATACTGATCCAAGTAAATTATTAAAGAGAATGGCTTATCTAGTGGAAGATATGTTAAAAGAAGGCTTTGAAGCATTAATTAAGAGTGATAGAAAACTTGCTAGTATAGTAGCGCAAAGGGATGAGGAAGTGAATAGAGTATATTTTCTACTTATCAGGCTATTAAGAGGCGCTTTAAGAAACCCTGCTTTAGCCGATAAGTATATGCTTAGACCAATAGAGTATCTTGATTATCGTGTGGCTGCAAAGATAATAGAGTCAATAGGAGACGTAATCGCTACTATAGATAACTACATAAATAATAAGCCAAAAAATGAAGAATTACTAAAGCTACTAGATATGATAACGGACGCATATAAGCTATCAATTCAGCTTCTCTTTGAGAGAAAAGACAGCATTAAAAAAGAGTTTAATGATCAAATAAATGAAATACTATACCTTATGGATCAATTACGGGAAAATTATGGGGAAATAATTGAGTTACTAAGAGTAATAATAAGAGAAACTATAGATATTGCCGACTTAGTAGTCCTCATACCAGGAATAAATCCATAATTAAAGAAATTAATGGAGCCCCGGGCGGGATTCGAACCCGCGACCTCGGGCTTTCTTAGTATTATGAGAGACTTACAAGGCCCGCGTTCCATGATTGAGGGTTTTATCCCCTCAATCTCTCTGCCGCCTGAGCTACCGGGGCAAATTTAACGGTTAAATTATCTCATATAGTGTTATTTGAAGTCCTTGTTTATATTTATTTTAGGTCTAGTTTTCTAGGTCTCTGTTTTCTAATTAGGTTATATCCAAATTACATAATATTCTTCTTCTTTTTGAAGTATTTTTTGTTTGAATATCAGTGCTGTTGTTAGCCCAAATATAAATCCACTGATATGAGACCAGTATGCAATAGGTATATTAATACCACCTAGTGATATAATTCCATATAATAGTTGCAGTAAAAACCAAAAACCTAAATAATAATATGCTGGGATTTCTACGATCCATATGAAAAAGCCTAATACTAACGTTAGTATCCTCGCCCATGGAAATAGGATTAGGTATACGCCCAAAATTGCTGAAATAGCTCCAGAAGCTCCTATCATAGGTATTTTACTACCTGGATTAATTAGGGACTGCACTAGTGTGCTTATAACTCCTGCTATTAGATAAAAAGCTAGAAATTTTGCATGCCCAAGCTTATCTTCAACATTATCTCCAAATATCCATAGATACACCATATTGCCGAATATATGATGAATATCTCCATGAAGAAACATACCAGTCAGTAATGTATATAATTGATCTCCACGAAGAACATAATACGGTTTAACACCTAATGCCCATATAATCTGTAAAAATTCTTCCCTTGGCCTTAAATACGTATATAAGAATATGAGCACATTAATTACAACTAGTATCCTGGTAACTATCGGTTTACGTAATGGGCGATTTATATCCTTAATTGGTAGCATCTATAAAATACTATTGAGATACTTAATACGATAAATTTTTATCAGCGGATATTACTTTGTTGATGATAAAGAAGTATAGTATAAAATTCTCAAAGTACTATTATAATATTTATATTGATAATAACCGGGTTATAAAAGGATACTTTACGGCTTCACCACAGGGTATAGTAGTTAATTCATTAGGAGAAAATACTATAGTTGACATGTTAATACGATATTTTCACGGTGAAGCTATTAACTTTAGCAATGTTCAAATAGATTTTCCATATGGTAGCATCTTTGAGAAGAATGTATGGCTTACATTAAGGAAAATACCATACGGAGAAGTGAGAAGTTATAAGTGGGTTGCTGAAAATATCGGTAAACCTAAAGCTTATAGAGCAGTTGGAAACGCCATCTCAAAAAACCCAATTTTAGTGATTATACCTTGTCATAGAGTAATCAAGAGTAATGGGCATATTGGTGGCTTCACGAGCATAGGTGGTGTAGAACTAAAACGGATGCTTTTAAGATTAGAGGGAGTCAAGTTATAGTATGGCTCAGTCTGCCCATCGCTTCTCATCGCAGCTGCTCGATGCTGCAATGTTTCCTCATCGCCAATAAGACATAGATAAGGTTTAACTTAAGTAATTTTTCTTTACCAGTAATTTTTTTCTACCTACGTTCTTCTTCAGTCCACCACGGAGAATTAGGATTATAATCAATGTATAACGCTAACCACTTATCTCCCCTGTTTATATCTCGCATCTTAAGTAATCTAATATAGTAATGCTCATAGAATTCATAATCATAAAATTCCCATAACTCTCCGTCTTCAATTTCTATTGTTTTTATACCCATATCCCTAAACTCGCCTTTAAACGAGTGTATGTTTATAACTTCACCCATGTCCATATGTTTCATTAGTATTTTCCATATAATGCTAAGAATGGGGGCATAATGTCCAACCTTAAACTTGGCATAAAGAGATTTCCCGCCCTTATACTCATTAATCTTAACTTCTAATGCATTTTCAGCTAAAATCTTTGATAAATCATTAAATAAATTCCTTCTCATAAAAATCAAGAAATAGATAAATGTGATATCATTTTTGAATTTTCTAACTTAACTAACCATTTATGACGAACTAATTCTAATATTATAATATATGATATATAAAATTAAAAGGGTGTTTTTTGGCAGTTTAAAGCGTGGAGAAGACCTCTACGAGTCATTGCTCAAAATTTTAAATGAAAATGATATTCGATGTGGCGCTGTATTTGCAATTGGAGCGCTAGATAAACTAAATATAGGGTATTATGAGTTAAAAGAGAGGAAGTATGTTAATGTTGAAGTTGAAGGATTATTTGAGCTGACATCTGGGATTGGCAATATAACGGTTGATGACCAGAATAACATTATACTTCACATGCATATCACGGTGCAAAATTCAGCTGGAGATACATACTCTGGTCATCTCTTAAAGGGAAATCGGGTTGGGGTAACCGTAGAGTATATAATACTTGAATTTGATGGTGTAGTTGAACGTAAATTTGATGAGAAGACAGGATTAAAGCTCATACCATGAGCAGGTATATCGACGTCATTGTAGTAGGTGGTGTAACTAAAGATCAAAACGTTAACTTAGTAACGCGTAGTAAATGGTTTTCATATGGTGGTGGAGCACTATATGTAGCGTACATACTATCTAAGCTGGGAATTAGAGTTGGTCTTGTAACATATTTATCACCTAGTGATTTACAGGAGTTAAAAAACATAGGAATTTTAGATATAAATATTGCATTAGATGGTGTTAAGCAGATAGAAAACTCGACATTGAGCTTTACTAATCAATATACAGGCTCTGAAAGAATTCAGTACGCCAAAGCTCCTAGTTACAAAATTACCATTGGGGATATACCGGATCTATTTTTAGATGCTCAATTTGCTATTATAACACCAGTAATAGGAGAGGTAGATAAATCAGTCATAGAACATATCAGAAGAAGGGGTTTAATCACAATAGTTGAGCTACAGGGTTTTGTTAGAATAATTGGAGATGATCAAAGAGTTTTCTTAACAAAGTCCACTCTGCCGTATAAAGATATCGATATTTTGAAGGGTAGCATTGAAGAGTTTCAGGTTTTAATCGATAACATAAATTACCATTCACTTTTAAACCTAAGTAAGCGTGGTCCATGGATAATTGCAGTAACGATGGGTAATAAAGGTGCTTTCATTTTACATAATGATGTTGAAAATAAGATTTACCGCTATTATCCACCAAAGGTAAATGCTGTTGACGAAACTGGTGCGGGAGATGTATTTCTAGCAGGCCTTTTATATGGTCTTTACTGTGAGTATGATATACAGTATGCTGGTAGAATAGCAACTGGACTAGCCACCTATAGTACAAAGTTTAGAGGGCTAGAAATTCCTATTAACAGAGATTTAATCTACGAATTAGCAAAAGAAGTCGACTGGAAAGTTATAAGTATCTAATCTCAAAATCTTTAAATTCTCCTTTATACTTTTCCCATGTAACTTTGATATTCTCAACTATCGCTAGTGGCGGGCCCCTTTCACATCTATGGATAATCTCCTTAACACTTCCCTCTTCACCCTCGAAGACCGCTTCAACACTACCATCTGGAAGATTACGAATCCATCCCTTAACCCCTAGTTCCTTAGCCCAATCCCTAGTATAGGCTCTAAAAAATACTCCTTGCACTCTACCACTAATTATTACATGTGCTCTAACCATTTTTACCCTCATTTTAACCCAAAATAAAGATAATTTATGTGAATTTAAAAACTAGCCTATATAAACTCAATATATTGAAAATATATCGAATCTACAAGAATGTTAGTCATACTTGATTCTCTCGCCAAAAATCAATTTCTCTTAGTCGACTTGAAAAACTGCTCAACATAATAGTATTCATAATTCATTAAGTTAATATATCAGAACTAAGAATAATAGCCAAAAAATTTTTTACTAAAAGTTAGAAAGGTAAAAACAAAGAAATTATATAATCTATAAGGTAAAGGGTAATGATTAAATAACAAAAAGAGAGTTCTTAAATTTATGAAAATATATCAGATTGACTCTGCATCATAACCTAAATGTCTTAATGCAGCTGCAAGTTTATCGCTATATCCATGAAAAGTATAAATTTTATCAGGTTTTACTCTATCAATTATTCTTAATAAATCATAGAAGTCAGAGTGATCACTTAATGGTATACCAATTATATCCTCATATTTCCTAATTACCGACCAACCGGTAAACTCGATCTTTACTAGATCATACCGGCTTACCGCATCCTTAACATCCCGGTGATATAATCTACCAATTAATATAAATGGTTCATCAGCCTTCCCTATCCATTTCTTATACTTACCTAAATCAACGCCAAGTTTCTGATAAATGTAGTTATATTTTTCAACAACACTAGAAACATATACATTTTCATACCAGCTGAACATTTTAGTTAAAATCTGACTTTTACCTAAAGAGTATCCAAGAGCAAGTATATTATGTCCTGTTGAAAGTAAATCTGTTAACAGATTATTAATATATCTTGATAGCTGAGTGAAGGGATCAAACTTAAATCTAGGATCTCCGTATGTAGCCTCGATAATTAAGATTTCTGCCTCCGGCGGTTCAAATCCTCTAAGAAATAACCTAGTTCTAATATTAAAGTCTCCAGTGTATAAAATACGATTTTCAATTAGTGCTGCACGTGAACCTAATATATGTCCAGAATCAATTAATTCGATTGTTGAGGCTTTTTCTGGTTCGCCACAGAGAAAGTTCTTACCTAAGGATAGTGAGAGTGTTTCTTTAGAAGCTACGATTTTTCCTAAAACTCTTGAGGGTAAGTGATCAGAATGCGCATGACTAATAAAATGGTAGTCTACATATCTTCCATTTGCAGCATCTATCGCATATGTATACTTATTTGATTTTATAATTAGCCCACGACCAGCACGTAAAACTTTTATGGACATTACTCTAAATAAAAATAAAGCCTGAAAACCAAAAAATTAAAAGTTTAAAATTAAAAAACTATCTAATAATTAACTTTAATTTAGTGGTGTGAGTTGTCTAGAACGAAAATTACTATTGGTATTATTGGGAAGACAAATGTCGGCAAATCTACTCTTTTTAATGCTGCTACATTATTGAGTGCTGAGGTTCAGCCTTATCCCTTTACCACTAAGCAGCCGAATTTTGGTATTGCACATGTAAGTGCTCCATGTGTATGTAGGGAGTTTAAGGTTAAGGATAATCCTCGTAATAGTGTGTGTATTAATGGTTGGCGTTTCCACCCAATAACATTAATAGATTTGCCAGGGCTAATTAGAGGTGCTCACTTAGGTAAGGGTTTAGGTAATCAGTTTTTGAGTGTTGCTAGTCAGAGTGATGCATTAATTCATATGGTTGATGCTAGTGGTAGTATTGATGCTGAGGGTAACATTATAGAGCCTGGATATGGAGATCCTATTGCTGACTATGTAGATATTGAACGTGAACTTGTCTTATGGTATCAGAGGTTGATTGAAGGTAATCGTCAGAGTATTGAGAAGTACGAGAAGAGGTATGGACTAATTGATGCGTTACATGTAATTTTGTCTGGATGTAAAGTTACGAAGCAGCATATTGAAGAAGCACTTATAGCATCTGGATTAATGGATAAAGACTTCAAAGACTGGACTCCCGAAGACTCAGAAATATTTGCAGAGAAAATTAGGGTTATCTCAAAACCAACAATCGTAGTAGCAAATAAAATCGATCTAAAAGGAGCAATTGAGAATTACTATAGGCTTAGTAGAGAGTTAAAAGATGTTATTGTTGTTCCAGCAAGTGCAGAAGCTGAATTAGCATTAAGAAGAGCTCAACAAAAAGGTCTAGTTGAATATGTACCTGGAGATGAAGAATTTAGAGTTAAAAATCCGCATTTACTTACTGATAAGCAGAAAAAAGCATTAGAGTATATGGAGAAGTTCGTGTTCTCTAAGATTATGAGGACTGGTGTACAGTTTGCTTTAAACACGCTTGTCTTTAAAGTTATGAAGTACAAGTATGTATATCCAGTTGAAGATCCAAATAATCTAAGTGATAAAAGTGGCAGAGTACTACCAGATGTATTCTTACTACCGCGTGACGCTACTCTGGTTGATTTAGCACAAGAAATTCATACAGAATTAGCTAAGCACTTATTATATGGTATCGATGTAAGAACCGGGCTTAGACTTCCAAAAGATTATGTACTTCAAGATAGGGACGTAATACACCTTGTAACTGCTGCTAGAAAGAGGACGTAGGATGGATAAAGTCATAATCTATAAGGGTGAGCTATTTAAATACGGATTTCCAGACCATATATTCAATACAAAACGGTTTGAAATTTTTTGGTCTAAGCTTGTTTCCTCCTCTATTCTTACCAATAAAAATATCATTATTAGGGATAGTCAGGCTGTAGACTTAAAAATTCTGGAGTTGTTTCATGATAAAAGTCATATAGAATATGTAAGAAGGTTATCTGAATCTGGAAATGGATTTTTAGATTATGGTGATACTCCCGTTTTTAAGGGTCTCTTCGAAATTGCGCTACATGTTGTTGGCGCTACAGTTGATGCTACTAATTCTGTGCTAAATAATGAAGCTAAATATGCATTTAACCCTGCTGGAGGATATCATCATGCAAAGAGAAATGCAAGTGCCGGTTTCTGTGTATTTAATGATGTTGGGGTTGCAATTGAATACATGCTAAAGAAGGATCTTGTGGATAAAATTTATTATATTGATATAGATGCTCATCATGGTGACGGAGTATATTACTCGTTTGAGGACAACCCTAACGTATATATATTCGATGTTCATGAATCTGGACGCTTTATATATCCAGGAACTGGCTTTGAACGGGAGCGAGGACGAGGAAAAGCGGTCGGAACTAAAATAAATGTGTCACTACTACCAGGAGCGTCAGATAATGAACTAATTAAGGCGATAGATAGAGCATATAAATTCGGGTTAAGCATTGACCCTGATATTATCATCTTGCAAGCTGGCGCTGATGGAATATCTGGAGATCCAATCACGCATCTGAACTATAGTCTAGAGGGATATAAAACAGCTATAAAGAAAGTTAAAGAACTTGCTAATAACACCTGCGAAAAACTAGTAGTACTTGGTGGTGGCGGATATAACGTCTCTAACGTCTCAGAAGCATGGTTTAATATCTTAAAAATTCTTCTAGATTTTTAGGGTTTTATCTTAAGATGAATCACCTTTATATCTGGCCTAAAAAGAGCTTTATAGGAAAACTATTTTTAGAGAAATATAGTGATACACTATTTACAGGCTTTACGGAACTTCCTTCACATATGGTTTCCTCTACAAATTTAATAGATTATTTTATTGATGAAGAAAAATTGAAACTTTTTTTGTACTTAGAGAAAGTTATATTCCGGATTTATGGTATTGGTGAAAGAATATTTTCATTAGTTACTGGTTCTGAAAGCATGTATAATAGAATAAGACAATATAGAATAATTAAGTTAACAACAACGCAATGGTATAGTTGGGATGTAGAGATATTAACGTCTTATCCTAAATATATAGGTCTTATCACCAGATACCTCTACTCTTACTCCAAAGTCTTTTCGTATAGACGTTTTCCAGGTGTAATTTCACCTAACTATAAGTTTCTCACAAGATACGATATCTGTTTATGTAATACCCATTCTCCTATATCATATTATCCCGAGAAATTTCGAGAAATCGTTAATAGTAAGAGTAGATTAGTTCTTTTGGGATTAAATCCGTGTGGGTATATCAAAAGTAAAATTCCATCTGACGCTGCGAAAGTTGTATCAAGGAATATAGCCTATAAATTATTAGGCTATAGAGGTGTTCGGTTACCATATAATAAATATATCGATTATAAGCAAGTTATTCATGAGATACTGAGTGTCTTACAGAAATATAATATTGCGGCTCGTGAAATAATATTCCCAGTTATAAACTTGAAAAATAACTCATTATATGTAGTTTATATTCATGATGGAAAATATGAATTTCTTAGTTACTATGATGGTATTTACATTAACACCTCAGAGGGTAAAGTATTTATTAATGTCATGTTAACTGATCTAAAGGTATATTATAGAATAAGAGACTTAATATTTGAACTTGGGATAAATATATCATATTCGGATTTTACGCCAAGTAACATGAGGATTAAAGTATATAAGGGAAGTAGTTTAGTGATTGATAGCGGAAGTGAAATTAATAAGCTTCTTTTTAAAAAACTAGGTAAGTATGTTAAAAGGTTATTGGAGTATGTCTAATAAAATCTGATGTCTCAATCACTAATCTGATTTTCTCCACTATATCACTATCTAAATTTAAATCTGAGGTTATCTCCTTTATCCCCCATCTATAGTCTGTAATTCCATATAGCACGGCATCTATCTTCTCGTCTGGCAAGCTTTCAATTCCTAAATCCTTTTTTAACTCAATCCAATATTTATTTTCAATTGTATTCTTCATTAAATGTGCGATTCTAAGTGCTCTAGCAATTACCCTTAATTGCGTCTTATATAATCCAGTTAGTGGCAGTACATCTGCATTGTTAATATAATACTTATCAAATGCTCCTGTTAACCACTCTGATCTACATATATCCTCGCTCAGAATTAAGTTATTTTCACGTGCATATTCTCTTAGAAACAACACTTTAAGATCATTCTCTAGATTAATGTATTTAACTGGCTTTTTAGTAGTTAATGTTACTTCCGGTATATTTCTCTTAATATATCTATATATATGTCTAATGTCCATCCTAAGTAGATTAAACCTTGTTAATCTATATAATCTATCTATATTTTTACTACCTCCCTCACTACCCTCAAAATATATTCCATAACAGTAGTTCCTACCAACACATCTAACAGCTACAATAATATTAATGAATGAGTTGATGGTGTTTCTAACCTCAAGTATTATCCCAGATGCATTTAGCTCTTCATACAGCATCTTAAGTCTTTTAGTTATTAAGTCAACAGCAGCTTTTGTATCTATTCTTTTTAACCCGGATATTAGTGTGGACCTCAATCTTTCCACCCGAGCTCTCTAATCTTTTCAAGCTGTGCTAAGACATATTCCCTTACCTCACTCGGTTTCTTAAGCTTAACTACAATTTTTCCATTCTCAATTACCTTTTTAATAATACTCTCCATCTTGATATTACACTTTGGGCACCTATTATCATTTTCATTATAAGTTAATTTATATGTAAAGCATTCTGGGCATCTATATAAGTACTTTTTACCAGCGATTTTTCCACGTTTAGCTAATGGCTTACCTTCTTTAACGACAATGTCCAACGCAAAATCTACCGTAGGTGCATTAGATAACCCAGTTCCAACTCCAAATCCATCAGCTCCTGCATTTATTAACTCATCAATGTTATCATATCTAATACCACCTGATACAAAAATTTTAACATGTTTATAACCACGTAAGTCTAACTCTGCTCTAACCTCTCTAATTATGTCTGCAAAATTTCCTCTTCTACTGCCTGGTGTGTCTAACCTTACACCATATAACCTCTTCCCTAAGGTCTCGGCAGCCATTATGCTTTCAATTTTCTCGTCATAAAGAGTATCAACTAACATTATTCTAGGTATATTTTTATCGACGAATGTATCGTATGCTAGCCAAGCTCGTTTTTGGTCACCAACTATTAATATTAACGCGTGAGGCATCGTCCCTGTAGCCTTTATACCTAGCATTTCTGCACTAATAACTGCGGATATTCCATCAAATCCAGCTATATAAGCTGCCCAGTCGATCATTGGAGTTATTGCTGGATGCATACGTCGAGCACCAAATGATAACAAAATTTTCCCCCATGCTTTAACCCTTAAGTGAGCAGCATATGTAGATATGCCACTACTTTGACATAAGAAGCCGAGAAGAGGGGTTTCATATATACTAAATGGACCATATGGACCATCAATATATCCAACAACCATCCTATATCCTCTATAATCCCTAGGTGGTAATACAGTACCTTCCTCCGGCAAGTATAAATCAACTGGAATTCCTTCAAGAAGTTTTATGACCTCATAGGTCCCAGATATCACACCCCAACTCCAATTATATGGGTACCTATCAAATGATATATCCATAATTACTCTTGTCATATCTAAACCTAATTTTTCTAGAATCTCCTTTGTTCTAATGAAGTAAACGTCAGTTGTTAATCCTTTTTTAATCTCTTCGTCTGAGGCTGTATGGAATATTTTCATTTAAGTACACCGCCTTAAACTAGCTATGATGAAATGTACTAACTATCGCTACCAATTGTAGTAACTATATAATATATTTCAATTAACCAGCATAATAATATTCATTTCGTTCACGTTGTTCTCTATCAAGCCTACTATCAGGCTTATTAATTCTAGGTCTCCCACTATGTTTATCTCTTCTCATCGTTATACCTACATCATGTAGAAACATATTCATTCCATTCCTCTTAGATAATGGCGCTAAACTTTCACCGTAACTCCCAGGTTCACCCTTAAACACCATAACCCTATCAGAAATTGCATCAATAATTATTAAGTCATGGTCTACAACAAGCGCAGGTTTACCATTTAACTTGATAAATCTGTTTATAGCAAGCGCTACCTCTAACCTATCCTCAACGTCTATAAATGCAGAAGGCTCATCTAATAAGTATAGGTCAGCATCCCTCAATAAAGCAGCAGCAATATATACTTTCTGAAGTTCACCGCCAGATAGACGACGGACGTCTCTATCTAGTAAATTTAGTAGATTCAAAGGCTTTAGTAAACTTTCTCGAGCAAAAGACGATTTTGTTTTTTCTCCAGCTTTCTCCACCAAGAACTCTTCTACTGTCCCATCGTAATCTGGAGAAATATACTGCGGCTTATACGAGATATTATCTGGTTTAACTAGGATCTTACCAGAGTCAGGTGTTAATTCACCAGCGAGAAGTCTGATAAATGTAGTTTTTCCTATAGCATTAGGCCCTATTATTCCAATGATTTCGCCAAAGTATATCTCTCCAGCTTTGATACTTAGATTAAAACCTGGAAATTTTTTATGTAAATTAGTGTATTTCACAGCTGGTATCTTCTCAACTTTATGAGACTTCGCTGTTGTCGAAAAAGTTATCGGTTTTTCCCTAAATCTGATGTTATCTGAGGGTATATAGCCATCAAGGAATATATTTATACCTGTTCTAACACTTTCTGGCCTAGTAAAAATTCCAAATGATCCAGGTTGACCATAAACTACAGTTACATAGTCACTTACATAGTCGAGAAACGCTAAATCGTGATCTACAACGATTACGTATCTATCTTTCTTAGCAATTTCTCTTATGAATTTCGATACCTTCATTCTTTGATACACATCATTATACGAAGATGGCTCATCAAATAGGTATACATCTGCGTCTTTTAGCGAAGCAGCAGCTATTGCAACTCTCTGCATCTCACCCCCAGATAGCTCTTTAACATCCTTATTCAAAGTGTTTCTTAAGTCTAACTTTTCGATAATTTCATCATAAAGGTTTACTTCATCAATTTTCCTCAAAATACTGCTAATGTTTCCGCGAATAACTCTTGGTAATAGATATACCTCTTGAGGTTTATATGCTACCCTTAACTTACCATCATACAAGTCCCTTAGATAATTAAATAACTGGTGTCCACGAAAATATTCTAAAACTCTCTCTACGTCTTTACTCCCTAATTCACCTAAATTAGGTACTAATTTATTTGCTAATATTCTAATAGCAGTTGTCTTTCCAGTACCGTTTCGTCCAATAATTCCTAAAACCATACCTTTAATTGGTATTGGCAACCTAAATAACCTAAATCCATTTACATCATATTGATGTATTAACTCCTCTTCTAATGCTTCTGGTAAATTGACAATAGAAATAGCTGAAAAAGGACATTTCTTAACGCAAATTCCACAACCATTACATAGATCCTCATTAATATATGGTTTATTCTCCTTAAACTCAACAGCCGGGATATCCATTTTAACCATAGGACAAAATCTAATACATTCACGACCACATTTATCAGGCTTACAGAGATCTCTATCAATTGTAGCTACTCTCATTCTCTTTACACCATATGAGCTTTCAAAATTGATAACCAATAACTATAGCTATCAAAAATTAATATGTCCTTTACCAGTATATCCTTATGACCCTAATTACGGTGGGGTTAAATGGCTATTCTGAGATGGACAAAAAGGGCATCTTTAGATGAGATATTGAGAATTTTAGATGAAGATGTAGCTAAATGGTTTAGTAAATTTGAGAAGTTAACTCCACCGCAAGAATATGGTATTATACCAATTAGTGAAGGTAAAAATGTATTAATTACCTCCCCTACGGGTTCTGGTAAAACACTAACCGCATTCATATATATACTTAGTGAATTATTTAAATTGGCAAAGAAAGGTGAATTACAAGATTATGTTTATGCAATTTATGTTTCTCCACTTAGAGCATTAAATAATGATATTAGAAAAAATCTCGAGATACCTCTTAAAGAAATTACAGATATAATTTTATCTAAGGGTATTAGTTTACAAGAAATTAGAATAGCCGTTCGAACCGGCGATACCCCATCTTCCGAGAGAGCTAAGATGTTAAAACAGCCACCACATATTTTAATTACAACTCCTGAGAGCCTAGCACTAATTATAACAGCTCCCGTTTTTAAAAATAAGCTTAAAGGTGTAAAGTGGATAATTGTAGATGAAATTCATAGTCTATGTGAAAGCAAAAGAGGAGCACATTTATCACTAAGCCTGGAAAGACTAGCTGATCTTGTCGGAAGAGACTTCATAAGGATCGGATTATCAGCAACTATAAGCCCATTAGAAGAAGTTGCTAAATACTTAGTTGGATTTAAAGATAACGGAGAGCCACGGGACTGCGTAATAATAGATGCTAGGTTCTCAAAACCCATGGACTTAAAGCTTAGATGTCCAGTTAGGGACTTAATTTATACACAAGCAGAAGTAGCTTCTGAAGCTATGTATCGATATATTTCAAAGATAATTAGCAAACATAGAACTACTCTAATATTTACAAATACAAGATCAGGAACGGAAAGGGTAGTATTCCATCTTAAGAAGCTTGGTCTTATAGATGCTGATAAGCTAGGTGCTCATCACTCAAGTTTATCACGGGAGGAGAGATTTGAGATAGAAGATAAGCTGAAGCGAGGGGAGATCAAGGGAGTTGTTACAAGTACAAGCTTAGAGCTTGGTATTGATATTGGATACATTGATGCCGTAATTCAAATCGGTTCTCCAAAGGGCATTAGTAGAGGATTGCAACGTGTAGGGAGAAGTGGACACTCTGTAGATAAAATGTCGAAAGGTTACTTTATAGCCTTAGACATAGATGACTTAATTGAAGATGGTGTATTAATTAGAGAGGCATATAGGGGAAAGCTCGATAATGTTAGTATACCTATGAATCCACTAGATGTTTTAGCTCAGCATATAGTTGGAATGGCTTTAACAAAAAAGTGGAAAATTGATGATGCCTATAAATTAATTAAGAGAAGTTACAATTTTCACACATTGTCATATGAAGATTATATAAATGTTCTTAGATATCTAGCCGGTTACCATAGCGAATTGGTAAATAGGAAGGTATACGCAAAAATCTGGTTGGATGAGAAAAGTAGAGAATTCGGAAGAAGAGGAAAATTACTACGTCCAATATACTTTCAAAATATAGGTACAATTCCAGATGAAGTTAGCGTTACAGTTTATCATGGTAGGAGAAGAGTAGGATACTTAGAAGAAGAATTTTTGGAGGAACTTGAGCCAGGCGATATATTTATACTTGGTGGTCATGTTTATAGGTTTAAATGGGCTAGAGGACTAAACGCGTATGTAGAGCCTGCGGATGGTATGAGACCAACTGTTCCAAGATGGGTTTCGGAATTGCTACCATTAACCTTCGATTTAGGTGAGGCTGTAGCCGATTTTCGATATCAAGTTTATTTAATGCTTAAAGCTAGTAAAGTTGATGAAGCAAAAGATTACATTCGTAGAGAATTAAGAGCAGACGAAAATTCTATACATAATATCATAAGATATATTGATTTACAAAGGAGATACCTTGAATCACTAGGCATATACGAGTTCCATAGCAGAAATAATCTACTGGTTGAGTCCTTTATTATGCGAGGTGAGATAGGTGTTTACTACGTTTTCCATACGGTATTTGGTAGAAGAGTGAATAATGTTCTTGCTAAGGCATTAGCAAATATTATTCGAAAAATTGAGGGTGTTTCTGTAAGGGTTATAGTTGATGATCATGGCTTTGTAATTCAAGTACCTTATCGAATAGATATAGAGCGTTATCTTAGGGAGTTAAAGCCAGAAACTATTAGAGATGAAGTATCAGAGGCAGTGTTAAATTCCCAGTATATCTGGAGGATTTTTAGACATGTAGCAAATAGAGGATTAATGATACTCAGATATTACAAGGGTAAAAAGACTAGGGTAAATCGTCAACAATTAAATTCAGAGATGCTATTTAAAGTTGTGAAGGACATGCGTGATTTTCCTCTAGTTAAAGAGGCTGTTCGAGAAATAATTGAGGATAAAATGGATGTTAAAAGAGCAGAGAAAGTGTTACGGGAAATAGCTACTGGTAAGAGAAAGTGGATAATATTGCCACTTTCTGATACTCCCTCTCCATTTGCACATGGTCCAGTACTAAGAGGTATGAAAGACGCTGTGCTCATGGAGGATCGTGTTAGGCTGCTTCAAAAGCTCTATGATATTATATCTGCAAAGGTGACGGCTAGCGGATGATACATGTAGAAGAAGGTTTGTATATAGCAGACCCATGGCCAGCAACTTACTTAAAGGATTATGATGCATTAGTACTTGCTGACTTACACTTAGGGATAGAAGGTGTTCTAGCAGAGGAAGGAGTGTATTTACCACGAAGAATAAGTAAATTAACCTTGGATCTAGTTATCAATGCTATAGAGGATGTAAAACCAACACGCATAATATTGTTAGGAGATGTAAAACATAGTTTCTCACTACTAAAAGTATCCGAGTGGGTGGAGCTAAAAAACCTATTTCGTTTTCTCCACGAGAGAGGATATAAAGTAGATGTTGTTAGAGGGAATCATGACAATTACTTAGGTGTTTTACTAAGCAAATTTAATATCCCCTTCCACGAGAAGAAACTAGATTTACCACCATTTACGCTTATCCATGGACACTTAGACTACAATATAGATTCTCTCCATAAGTATACGTTAATGGGTCATGAGCATCCATCTATAGCTCTAAAAGACGAATCTGGAATATCACATAAATTTAAAGCTTTTCTATATGGAGAAATAAGTCCGAAAAAGAAATTAATGGTTTTACCAGCAACATGTGAACTGGCGAGCGGCTCCACAGTTAATTTGATGAGTAAAGACGAATTTCTATCTCCAATATTAAAAAGTGTAAATTTAGATAATTTCACTCCATATCTTATAATTCCGGGAAAGTTTGTCCAGAAGTTTCCAGTTATTAGCAAGTTATACATAATTTAGACAATAGTCTAAATCACATTTAGATATTTGGTTAAGAAATATAAATGAATCAGTTTATCATATTTTTCTAACTATAATCATAAAAAACTACAAATAACTTCAGTGGTGATCGCTAATGAATAAGCCGAACAGTAGAGTCGGGATATATGGTTATGGTGCTTATATACCAAGATTCGTAATCGAAGCTGAGAATATCGCTAGCGTATGGGGCCGTACCATAGCTCCCGTTAAAAGTAAAAGATTCGCATCGATTGATGAAGACGCGATTACAATGGCATATGAAGCTGCAAAGATAGCTATTGAATCTAGTAACATTGACAAAAGTAAGATTGAAGCTATATTTATTGGTAGTGAATCTAAGCCGTATGCTGTTAAACCTTCAGGTACGGTAGTTGCTGAGGCCTTAGGGATAAGTAGTAATGCATTATCTGCAGATTTCGAATTTGCATGTAAAGCAGGTACAGAAGCTATACAAGTTGTTATGGGGTTAGTTGCCTCTAGAATGATTAAGTATGGAATGGCAATAGGTTCTGATACCGCACAAGGAAGACCGGGGGATGAGCTCGAATTCACAGCTGCAGCTGGTAGCGCCGCTTATATTATAAGTAGAGCTAGTGAAGGAGTAATTGCCGAAATTGAAGCATCAACATCCTACATTTCAGACACCCCAGATTTCTGGAGGAGAAGTGGTGAGAAGTACCCCCGTCATTTATACAGATTTACAGGAGCACCAGGATACTTCCATCATGTAATCTCTGCAGTAAAGTTACTCTTTGAAAAGTTCGGATACTCTGTTAGTGATTTTGATTATGCAGTTTTCCACCAGCCAAATACGAAATTCCCTCAAAGAGTAGCTAGTATCCTGGGTTTTAGTAAGGAGCAAATCAACCCAGGATTACTAAGTCCGATAATTGGCAATGCATATTCAGCCTCAAGTTTACTTGGTTTAGCAGCAGTATTAGATATTGCAAAACCCGGTCAAAGGATATTACTAGCCTCCTTCGGATCAGGGGCAGGAAGTGACGCTTTTAGTATATTAGTTACTGATTTAATCGAAGAGAGAAGACCAAAAATCAAAGTTTCAGATTACATTAGCAAAGCAATCATGAAAGATTACTCAATCTATGTAAAATGCAGAGATAAACTATCGCTTAGTTAGGTGAAATAACTATGGATAGAGTTGTTATAGTAGATTATAGCTTAATACCTGTTGGAGAACACTGGGATAAAGATCTTGGTGATCTTGCATTTGAGGCCGCAGAGCCGCTGATTGATAAGTATAGAGAAATTATAGATGCCTTATATATCGGTAATGCGCTAGGGCTTTACTGTAATCTACAGGGTAATTTAGGAGCATATGTTGCGGATGTACTAGGCTTTAACAATATTGAGGCATTTTGCGTTAATAATGCTGAAGCATCGGCATTATCAGCTATGTACTTAGCCATTAGGGCTATTCTCTCTGGGGAGCAAGATGTTGTACTAGTTGGTGGCGTAGAAAAAATTACGGATATATTAAATAGGAAGATTATTGAAGGATTGTCATTGTCAGTTTATCATGGATTGCTGAATAAAACAGGTATAAGTCTAGCAGGTATAGCTGCATTAATGGCTAGGGAGTACATCAAAAGATACAATCTTGATCGAAAGTATATTTCTTACTTATCTGTTCAAGATCACGAGAATGCAGTTACTGTAAAGCACGCTCAATTCAGAAGTAAAATTACAATTGAAAAAGTTCTTAATTCACCACTAATCTCCGATCCACTAACAATATTTGACATATCACCGGTTAGTGATGGTTCAGCATTTGTTTTACTCATGAAAGAGTCACTGGCAAAAGAGTACGGTTTAAATTATGTTTCAATTTTAGGTATGTCTATGGCTACTCAAACAACTTGTATCATCGATAGAGAGGATATCTTAGACTTTAAGGCTACAAAGCTAGCTGCTAAAAAGGCGCTAGAGGAGGCGGGACTTAAAATTAGCGATATTAACGTTTTTGAAGTAAACGATGATTTTTCAATTACTGGCGTACTTAGTCTAGAATCTCTTAATTTATTCGATAAAGGTAAAGCAGCTATAGAAATAGCTAATGGAAAAACTAAAAGAACAGGAATATTTCCCGTTAATACATTTGGTGGACTTAAAGCCAGAGGACATCCAATAGGCGCCACCGGAATTTACCAAGTATCTGAAGTATTTATGCAGCTTATGAATCTTGCTGGTGATAACCAAGTTAATAATGCAAAATATGGTCTCGTACAAAACTATGGAGGGCTAGACTCGATCTCATGTGTTTTTATATTAGGGAAAGGTGAAGTTGCGTGACTGAAGTTTCTGATTGGAGAAATAGAATTGAAAGATACCGGTTATTAGGATATAGGTGTACAAGCTGTGGAACTATATACTTTATGAGGAGGAGGATATGTCCTAAATGTGCTAGTAAAGAAATCATATCTATAGAACTGCCCAAAAATGGATATATAGACAATTACACGATAATTAGACAAGCACCAGATAGATTCAAGAAATATGAGCCATATGCCGTTGCTATTATAGACTTAAATAATGTAAAAGTATTAGCGCAGGTAACTGATCTCTCAAGTACAAATGAGAATTTAGATGGTATTCCCGTGGAAGCTGTCTTCAGAATACTCTACGAATATGGGAAAAGTGGACATATCGTGTATGGAACAAAATTTAGACCAGTTATATAACTTACAATTCACCTTTTTCTGATATAAACCTATTAATTGCCCACCTAATTTTACCTAGCAAATCTCTTCTTCTGTCCTCTCTACCATGATCAATAAATTCTATTCTTGTTAGGTGTCCCTCTTGATTTTCATCTATTGAAAAATAGAATCTTTCTGCCGGTGGGATTCTACCTTCTATTTGAGCTTTTAAGTCTTCCTCTAAATATTTCTCCATCTCTCTAATAATATACTTAACTAACCTATCACTTGTAGGCATCTCGATTCGTGGCGAAATATTTATAACTACACGATCCTCATAAACATCAGCATAACATATATTTTCATCCCTATATCTAACAAGGGTTATTGTTCTCAGTGGATACCTAGCTTTTTCTCTAACTTCAACTTCTGTTGGTGGTTTCGAAGGCTTTTCTACATGCTCTTCCTTTTGTTTATGTAGGTCAATGGCTCTTACATAACTTCTTTCCTTTATTAACTCCTCAAGGATTTTTATAACCTCATCTAGTACTCGAATTTCCTCTTCTAACTCACGTTTTTTCTCAACTAATTTATCCCTTAACTCAACTAACTTATCTATTTCCATCAACCCACCTTCTCTGATATAAGTTTCCTAATTTCTAATTTAAGCTCTTCTGCCAGGTCACCGTATAAATCATCAACTTCATATCGAACACTTATCACTTCTTTGTCAATACCTAGATATCTTGATAAATCAGTTGGTGTAGCGGATATCACATAATCTACCTGTGCCTTATTAATAGTTTCAATAAGTTCTTCAATTTGCAATCGACTATATCCAAGTGCTGGTAAAACTGGGCCTATATGCTCAAATTTTTGATATGCTTTTTTAATAGTGCCAACAGCGTATGGTCTTGGGTCAACAATTATAGCGCCATTTGTCTTAGCGTATATATACCCAATTCCATATGGCATTTCACCATGAGTAATTGTTGGACCATCTTCAATTACTAATACCCTACGACCTTTGATATCAATCTCCTTATCTGCCCATGCTTTAAAATCAATCCTTACAATCTTAGCCTTATTGTTATACTTTCTAGCTAATTCCGTTGCAGCTTCAATCTTCTCTTTAGGCGCACTACCAACTTTTGTAACAACTATAATGTCAGCTAATCTAATGTTTATTCCACTAGGATAATATCTATCCATATGGTCATATCGATATGGATCTACAACTGTAATGTAGATGTCCGGTTTTATAAACGGATAATCATTGTTACCCCCGTCCCATAAGATAATATCATTTTCCTCTGCTAACTTTAGTACGTCAATATAATCTACACCCGCGTAAACAGTAAAGCCATTTTTTATGTGTGGCTCAAAGTCTTCTTTTTCCTCAATAGTCAATTCATACCTATCCAAATCATCAAGACTCTGTAATTTCATTACTCGCTTCTTAACTAAATCTCCATAAGCCATCGGATGTCTGACTATACCAACTGTATATCCAAGATCTTTGATAAACCTAGCTACAAATCTAGATACTGGACTTTTACCTGCTCCAGTCCTAATAGCTACAACAGCGATAACTGGTTTCTCAGAACTTATCATAGTATCATTTGGTCCTAACAAATGAAAATTAGCGCCACAGGAATTAACTATAGCAGATTTTGACATAACATATTCATAAGATACGTCACTATAGCAGAAAAATACATCTGTAACATTAAATCTCTTAATCAAATCCGGTAATTCATTTTCATCGTATATCGGTATACCATCTGGATATGATGGACCAGACAACTCGGGGGGATATTTTCTACCAGCTAGAAATGGAATTTGAGCAGCTGTAAAGGCAACAACTTTATATAGAGGATTATTCCGGAAATATACATTGAAATTATGAAAATCTCTACCACCAGCACCCATTATAATTGCCTTCCGCATACCTTATAACCCCAATTTATTTTATCAGAAAACTTTAGCAAGAATTTGAATATTAACGTTAATTCTCTATTGCATGTTTATTTAATTTGCTAATTAAAATAAATTTAATAAGATTAACTAAACTAAACTTACTGTTTTTAGTGAGTTTTGAAGCCTATAAAAAACGTTTACCGGGTCTATGTATATTGGTTACTTCATATATTTACTGCTTTTATTCCTCCCTTTTAGCTAGTACTATCTCGATAGTACTAACGTTTCTAGCTGCGTCACCTTCTCCTACGAGCTCTGTACCGATCTTTACATCTTTTACTTCAATCTTGTCCTCTAACAACCTTCTCTTAATTATCTCAGCTACATCTACGGCTTTAGAGATTGCTCTACCTCTTGCCTTTAATACGATCTCCTTGGCACCACTGTCAAACTGTAGAAGTGCCGCAAGAACATAGTTCATAACGGATTTCTTGCCTACAAAGATTGCTGCTGGTTCACTCATCGTTTAACCACCTACATTAACTAAGCTATACGTTAAACATATTTAAATTTTTTAGCTTATAGGAAAATAACCAAAATTTCATAGGATTCTTCAAATGGTGTTTTTAACGAGACTAATCAATATAAAATGTTTAGGAGATTATGTAGTAATAAAAAATAAAATTATAGCTACAGTTACAATTGTTATAACTCAACTTGTAAATCCTCTTTCTCAGCTAATAAAAGCCAATTTACAGGAATAGGAGGGTAATCCCCTCCTCCATGTATCAATTTCCTTTTAATAGATAATGGGAGAGCCATATTTTCAAGTTCTATCTCGGCTATTTTAACAGGGTCAGTCTCTCCTTTAGGGTCTACAAATAATGGTGAGCCATACTGAATTTGTATGGCTCTCACACCGATTATTCTTGCTCTCTCAAATACAGTTAATCTAGGAGGTCCAACCGGAATTCGTGACTTATAGGATACTTTTTGCTTCATGCTATTCATTTCCACCTATATAATGAACTTAAATATAGCGCATTATAAAAATCTTCGTAATGTATTTACGTAACTCTTGTTTCTATGACCAAGTAGCTAAAATACTAAATTCTATGAACTTAATATTACAATCTAATTTAGTAAAGTGCTACTTTTAAATATTTTTAGTGACCCCTTATAATTTTGATACATAATGAGCGAAGAAAATGAAATCAAATATGACGTGATTGTAGATTATGTTGTCGGTGAAATTAACATAAAGAGATATTATCACCCTGAGCTCTTTCTCCAACTATGGAGAAAACAATTGATAACGGGTTTTACATTCTATCGAAATAATATACTATATATCAAGACCGGTATCGAAGTAGGAGGGAAAGGTGAGGAAAAAGAAGTTCCCGCCTCTACGGTATTATTTGACATAGCTGAAGAAGCTTTAGGAATTACTATAAGTAATACGACTTTGTCTTCGACTCAAATTGTAATTGGGGAATTTAAAGGCGATACTAAAGCGCTATTAAAAGGTGCTGGTAGAATTATTAAACTTAAGCGGCGATAGGAACATACAACTCAAAGTCTCTATTTTTCTCAACTAGCTTTAATTTTCCTTCATTAGCTAACTTACGTAAGATCGCTCTACTCTTACTAATCTTGATCTCCATCTTCCTTGATAACATATATGGTGTTACATACTTTAGCTTAAAGATATATTTTAAAATCTCTTTTTCCTCGCCGCTACCTAAATTATATCGGTAAACAGTTCTTTTTCTCTCCTCTGCTTTTTGAGTTTTTGACGCTCTAGCTAACATTTTCTTTAACTTTGTTAGAGTTGGTTTCTTTTGACCTCCCACGTTAGACCACCATATATTGGAAACTATTACTCATGATTATAAGTATTTTTCTTATTAACTTAGATTTATAATCTAACTTAGTTATCGACTAACTCACGTCACTCTCTCAAATATATTTTAGGCGCCAGTTTTTCGTTGTCTTCTATAGATCTCGATTATCTCCTTCTCAGTAGTTGCATCCTCGGGGCTTTTATCTTCTCTAAATCTCCCAGTAAATCTTGGAAATCTTAACGCTAATCCTGCACCTTTTTCTATAACATCTAAAGCACAAGTGTGTACAGGACTTAATGTAATCTCAGCCGCTGTAATCTCAAGAACAATTTGAGGCATTACCCAAAAATCTGGTTCAATTAATGATTCCACTCTAGCCGGTTTACGCTCAACTCTATATTGATTTACAAGCTTATGCATATATGCTAATTGATCATCGGTAAATCCTGTACCAACTTTACATACAGTTTTAAAAACATCTTTTTCTGGGTCATAGACTGCCATTAAGAAGCTACTTGGTATACCGGCCTTTCTACCTCTACCATAAAATGCGCCGACCACTACGAGGTCTAATGTATCTGAAAGTTCTGCTCTATAGTCTCTTTTAAACTTGATCCATAACCAACCCCTAGCTCCAGCCTGATAGATGGAATCTGACGTTGTAGCTTTACAGACTAACCCTTCACATCCAGATTCTATCGCTAAATGAAAGAATCTCCATAAATCATCTACACTCTTAGGTACAATCATTTCAGATAAGCTGATAAATTCATTCGGTTCAATAATTGACTCTAGAAACTTTCTTCTCTCTAATAATGGTACCTTTAAAAAGCTTCCTTTTTCTTCATGATACAATACATCAAAAACTTTTAGACAAACAGGTATTTCTCGAGCCACCTTTTCAATATCATACTTCCTTTTTCTATGCATTAATTCCTGGAAAGGCAGCATCTCTCCTGTTTCTGGATTAATGGCGACTGCCTCAGCTTCTATGATGAATCTCTTACCCTTAACTCTTTCCTTCACTACTTTAACAACATCTGGAAACTGATTCGTTATATTTTCTAGTCGTCTCGAGAATATATACACTTTATTATCATCTCTATGCACTTGAACTCTTTCACCATCATATTTGAACTCCGCTATTAATCTACCTCTAGTCTTAGCCCAAATCTCCTCTGGACTTTGTAATCTTTCTGCGAGCATTGGTCGAACGGGAATTCCTATCGTCACATCAATTTTCTTTATAGCTTCTATTCCACCTTCATATAGGATACTTGCAATCTTTCCGATATCAGGCATAACGTTATATGCATTTTCTAAAATTGGTCTCCATTCTTTAGAACCAAATGCTAAAGCCAATGCATCTAAAATCGTCATATCTGCTATTCCAATTCGAAGGGTGCCATCCGCTATTCTTGCTATATATCTAGCCTCTATAGGATGAGCATTTATTAGTAGTCCAGATAGATAATTAAGCTTATCAGAAATGGCACCCTCTCCACTAATTCTACTTATTCTATCAAATGTATCATATACCTTCTTAACAGTCAATTCTTCGACAAAAAGGCTCATCTGCCTTTTCTTAGATATAAATTCTTCAGCTACTCTACCAATATCACCTAACTGAAGAAGTCTTTTCTCGATTTCACTAGTGTCATAACCAGACGCAATACCTATAGCCCTTATAATAAGCTTTTCACTTAATCCGAGTTCCAAACCTACATAGGGGGGATGTATCTCACCAATGAGAAGATACGTTATCATGGCTATTTCTTCTGGTGACGTTGCTTTTCTAAATAAATCTACAAGAATATTAGTCATATCAATTCTTCCACTTGAAAGCTCTATACGTTCAAAATAACGAGCTAAATCATAGAACCTCATTCTTAATTTCCCCAAAAATATATAAGCTTGTAATTAATGAATAATTGTATCTCTGATAGCTGATACCTACGGATACAAAAAGATTTTTATCACATATGACTCGTAAATAATTTAGGTGTTGAAGTTTTGGGCCAACTATTAATTGATCCAGTAATTCCAGCCTTCTTTATAGCAGCGATAATAATATTTATAGGGTTCTTTGGATCTGTACTTCTTAATCGATATAATATCCCGGACGCTATATTCCTAATCGCACTAGGATATCTTCTGGGTCCTGGGTCAAAAATTATATTTGGTGGTAGTCTTCTAGAACCCAGCTATTTCGAACCTATAGCCCCCTATATTGGTGCATTGGCATTAGTAGCTATAATGTTTGAGAGTAGCTTAGGCATAGACATAAATGAGCTAATCGTTACAGCGAGGCCCGCTTTAACTCTCTCAGTAACGTCATTCATGTTATCTTCAATTATATCATTCTGTTTCCTATATTATGTCCTAAATATTGCCCATGGAGATATGATGATTCCCCTGCTCATCTCAGTAATTATTGGTGGTAGCAGTGGGGCTGTAGTTGCAAGTATTGCAAATAAAATCTCAATGCCAGACAACATACAATTAACCTTAAGCATAGAATCAATACTAACTGACGTCTACGTTATAGTATCTGCATTAACAATATTAACTCTCTTAAGATATGGAGGAACAACAGGTATAGCTTCAGTTGGCGGTTTTATTGCACAAAGATTCTCCGTAAGTTTAGTAATAGGAGTACTCTCCGGAGTTTTCCTAGCACATCTATTGCATAGACTTAGGAGAGAAAAGCATCTATACACCATGACATTTGCTTTCCTCATTCTCCTCTACGCTGGAACGGAATTTTTAGGTGGTAGTGGCGCAATAAGTGTATTAACAGCCGGTATTCTATTATCAAACATAGGTATCTTAGCGGGTATTATAAAAAATACAGAAATGTTGGAAATTGTAAAATTCCAGAGATATAACCTAGAAGCTCTCCACTCAGAATTAACACTATTGCTCAGAATATTCTTCTTCGTAGAAGTTGGATTAATCATCAACTTAACTAATATATATGCCATATTCATATCAGTTATACTTTCAATACTATTATTAGTCTCAAGACTTCCACCATCCTATCTAGCTGCAAGGGTTCTCGGATATGATGTTGGAAGAAAAACTGCTACAGCAACAATATCTGTGTTTTACGCTAGAGGTTTAGCAGCCGCGGTTATGGCAGTAGTATCAAAACCATTAGTAGAACCATATATTAGTAGTATTTTAAGTAACCCAAGTGAGATCCAGCAAATTATAAGCCTTATAATCGAGATCCCATCTGCTGTAGTATTATTATCAAATATAGTCTTAACAGTGGGGGTAGCGTTGCTAAGAAAGAGAATAACACAATTAATCTAAACCATTAATCTTTAAATCTTTATTAGTACAGTATTAAAAAAAGAATAGATTTTTAAGGGTATATAACTAAATTCAAGTAATTAAGTATAATATATTAAACCCTTTTCCTCTAATTCGCGCCTTAATTTCTCGACTGCCTCATAAACTTCTCCTTCTCTACGCGCACCTGTACATACAATTTTACCACTAGCAAACAATAACAAAACTACCTTAGGATCAGACATAGCATATATTAAGCCAGGAAACTCCTCAGGTTCATACATTGCAAACTCTAATTCTTCTGCTGCACGTTCAAGATCAATTTCTCCCTTCAAATTCCCACTAGCAACTACATTTTGGATCTTAACCTCATATTTAGGGTTCTTTAGTATACCTTTGCTCTCGAGTGCTTTTATAATTTTTTCTACAGCTTTATAAGCTTCCTTCTCAGCTTTTGCACCGGTAATAACCATATTTCCAGAACCGAATATAAGAATAGCAGTTTTTGGTTCCTTTAGCTTAAAAACTAACCCTGGGAACCTCCTCGGATCATACTCTGTATGATGAAACTTCTCTAGAATTTTCCTTAAATTAATTTGTTGATTAACTGAGACACTAGCAACTACATTCTCAATTTTAACTTCAGGTTTAGGAGCGCTCACGTGCAACACCATTACGAGAATAAGTATTAAAGTTATATATTTATTTAGATTAATTTTGGTAATTCCTATTTATACTTTAATTATTTGCAAATACTTCCTAATTCCTTATTCTCTAAATTTAATTCCTCTTTATACATATATTCATTTGCAAATTCAACAACAAATATTAGAAATATAATTAGGATTATTATATAATAACTATAAGGTGGGGTGAACATCCTCGGTATGATACCAATATATGGAATAACAGCAATAACCTTACCTATTATTAAATCTCCAGTCACTATCCAATGGTCAGGATACGGATTATTATCCCCTTTAGTTCTAAACGCCGGCGGACTATAACTTATAACTTGATATATTCTATGAACAATTCTTTCCTCTTTATTATATGGATGATAAAAAACAATTATATCTCCAACCTTTAGTTGTGAAGGATCGACTTTAGTTACAATAATTAAATCATTAACCTTTAATGTAGGATACATACTATTTGAAACTACCACCATAAAGGGATACTCAATTCCAAGTACAAACCTAGTGCATCCGATAAAAATAAGGAAAATTAGGAAAGCAAGTCCTACAGAAAGAATAGTTCTATATATAGGTCCCTTAATTCCTCCCCTCTCCTTACTAGTCATAATCTACTACCTAGTCCTTAAGTAGACACCATACCGGCGACAATAGATACAAGTAACAATGCCCATCCAATAATTAAAACCCATTTAACAAATTTCTTTGCAGCAGAAAACAACTCGAGAATTAAGTAAATCGCTGTTAATGAAATTAGGACTGTAAAAGCATCACTATATATTAATGCAAGTTCCGGATTTTCCCTAAAAATAGTATACTCAAATAACTTCATAATTAACTCTCTAACAAAGTAGTAGATAGCATAAAGAATATTTATCAACTGTTCAGGAGAGAGTGGAGGTACCTGAGCCATCGATTCACCCCTCAAAACAACATTAAAGTTAAAAAATAAAAGTACCAAAATATATAGATAATAAGAATTAAAAAGTTATTTCCTAAATTAGTAGAGAGAAAAAGGAGGGTCAGCACTCATAAGCTACATCACAAGTCAGTGAAGAGAAGATTCATCATTCCCAAAAATAATTTAGGAAGAACTATTTAAGGAGCTAAAGGAACAGGATATAGCAGATATATTTGTAAGTAAATATAAGCATTGTATTATTAATGATATACGTATAATGAATTATACTATCGTTTCTATGCATTATTATCAGTTTTTCATATTCTTAATCTAATACTTATATATATTTCAGTAACTATTTACTTTATGAATGGCTTAATTTATGTTTTGGAGGTGCGAATATGTATAAATCAAGATTAGTTATAATCTCCTTACTAGTTGCGCTCTTTGCTTTCTCAGCGTTATTACCAGCTGCCCCGCTAGCCGCTCAGGAATATGGGCCAAAGACAGAAACAATAGTTGTTAAAGCTGTTCCACAGGATCTAGCTATGATGGCGCTTAAGACTGGAGAGATCGATGCTTATCTATTCCCAGTACCACCAGAAATGTATATCGCGAATGCTGAGAATCCAAATATAAATTTCTTACAGGCGCCAGCTGGAATTAACGATTTCATATTAAACCCTGCTCCATATGATGATCCAGATAAGTTAAATCCATTCGTAAGTAGGAAGATAAGATTTGCAGTTAACTATCTCGTAGATAGAACATACATTGTCCAGCAGGTATTCAAAGGTCTAGCTTATCCAATGTATACATTCGTATGTCCAGCTGACCCAGACTATCTTGTATTAGCAGACTTAATTGCAAAGTATAAGACTCCGTATAATCCAGCACTAGCTGAGCAGATAATTACTGAAGAAATGCTAAAGATGGGTGCCGAGAAAGGTCCTGATGGAAAATGGTATTACCATGGAAACCCTGTAACTATAAACTTCATTATCAGAATTGAGGATGAGAGAAAAGTTATGGGTGATCTCTTAGCCTCGGCCCTCGAGCAGGTTGGTTTCACTGTTAACAGGTTATACATGACATTCGGTGAGGCTATAGATATTGTATACTACACAGATCCTAAGGAGCACCAGTGGGACATCTATACCGAGGGTTGGGGTAAGACCGGAATAATTAAATACGACGATACAAACCCAGCGTTCTGGGGTGCACCCTGGTATGGAAACATGCCTGGATGGGGAGAACCAACATGGTGGAATTACGAAAATGAGACAATAGATGAAATATCAAAGATTATATACTTCGCTAACTTCTCAAGCATGAAAGAGAGAAACGAATTATACAGAGAATGTACGGAGATGATAATCAAGGAAGCTGTTAGAATTATGGTAGTAACTACTCTTGATGCTTTCCCATTAAGTGTTGATGTCCAGGGCACAACCGAGGACCTAGGAGCAGGTCTTAGGTCATTATATAACCTAAGAGAGCTGTATGTACCAGGAAGAGACACCTTACACGTTGGCCACCTACACGTGTACACCGCTAGAACAGTATGGGGACCAATAGATGCGTATGGATTCGCATTCTATGACGTATATAGCGTTGACCCATGGAGTGCAGTCCATGATCCATGGATATGGATACACCCATTCACAGGACTATTTATACCATTTAGGGTATCATTTACTGTTGAAACTGCAGGACCAAATGGTACATTAGAGGTTCCAGAAGACGCATTTATGTGGAACTGGACTACTGATGAATGGGTAAAGGTAGGTTCTGGTGTAACAGCTAAGAGTAAAGTAACATTCGATTTATCCAAGCTATTAGGTACAAACTGGCACCATGGTCAGCCAATAACATGGGCCGACGTACTACATGACATCTACCTATACTATGAGTGGACATTTGACGAAGAGAAGCAATCTCTAGACCCATTATGGAACTACTTCTTCGCAGACAGTCTAAGTAAGATTAAAGGATTCAGAATTGTAAGTGACACAGAATTAGAGGCATATGTTGATTATTGGCACTTCGAGCCAAGTATGATTGCAGCTAGAGCCGCACCACCTGTAACTAATATGCCATGGGAGATAAGCCACGCAATTGAACAGTTAGTACTAGACGGAAAGTATGCATGGAATAGATTCATGTCTAGAGCATACGGAGTACCACAGATTAACTTGATATTCCCAGATCACGCAGCTGATGTAGCAGCAAAGCTACAAGAGTTAGGTACATCATTCCCAGAGAGCGTATTCAATCTATTCGGAACTACGCTAGTAACATCAGAGGAAGTTGCCGCAAGATATGAAGCCGTAGTTGAGTGGGTAGATGAAACTGGAAACGCGGTCATATCAAACGGTCCATTCTATCTAGCAAACTTCGACGTAGAAGGTGATTCACTAGTACTAAAGGCATTTAGAGACCCAACATATCCATTCGCAGCTGGTGACTGGGTCTTTGGAGAAGCTGCAAAGCCAAGGATTATATCAATCGCTACACCAGTGCTACAGCAGGGTGTTGAGGGAGCAGTATTCGTAGATGTAATAGGACCAGCGCCATTAGGACTGATGTTTACAATTAGAGATCCGACGACAGCAGAGATATTAATGCAGGGTAAAGCTGAGGCTGTATCAGCATATAAGTTTAAGATTGAAATTCCAGCAGAATTTACACAAAAAGTAGGACCTGGATTATATGAAATCGAAGTGCTACTTTATAGTGAAGCAGTAGCTGCAATAGATGCGAAAACTGCTTACATTAACGTGCTAGGTGCGGGTCCAATAGCAGAGGAAGTTGAAGATCTAAGAAGTGAGTTAGGACAATTATCATCACAATTAAGCGGAATATCCTCAGCATTAGCTGATGCTATTGATTCATTATCAGAGACGCTGACAAGTACGTTAGAGAGCATGTCAGGGACACTAGGTGGTGCAGTAGACGCTGTTTCAAGTAAAGTTGAGTCTGTAAGTAGTGACGTAGGTAGTCTTAAGAGTGATGTTGAGGATCTTTCAGACGCAGTGACTGGTCTTAAGAGTACTGTGGCACAGCTTAACACAACAGTATTAGCAGTTGCTGTGATACTAGTTATAGACTTAATTATATCGATTTACGCAGTAGCTAAAAAGTAAACTTTAAACCCTCCTTTTTATATTTCCCCTCCCTAATCTTTTTAGATAATACATTATAGATAATCCTAAATTAATTAAAACCATGTCCTAATATTAAATGGCAACCCATCATTATTATGGAAAATTATATAACTAAATACTCATGATTTTAGTATATGGAATTTAATTGGAGGGTTTCAGAATGCGTGCTTTGAGGTATTTATTGATCAAGGGTGTCAGCTTAATAGTAGTTCTATTTGCTGTCTTGATTTTAACTGCAGTGCTATTTGGAGCTACAGGACTCTCAGATAAAGTTTTAAGGGCTATGGTTAATGAGGAAGTGAGAGCTATTTCTCAGTCACTGGCGCAACAGTTTACAGATCCAGAGGAGTTTCAACACGCAATAGAGGAGATTAAAACACAGCTGGAAATTTCATATGGCCTTGATAAGCCATGGTATATGCGTTTACCCGATCTTGTAAGAAGAATAATCATGTTAGATCTTGGAAATTCAAAATGTATCTATAGTTTTAGCGGGAGTACAAAAATTGCTGACATCATTATCGAGAGAATACCAATAACAGTAATGTTGGTGACAACAGCTACTATTCTTGTATTCATAATTGGACTGGTATTTGGAGTATGGTTATCAACGAAGCCAGGTTCGCTACGAGACAGAGTTGTCTCACTTTATGCAGCAGTTTCATATGCGTTCCCTACATGGTGGCTAGCAATGCTTTTAATTCTGATATTTGCGTTCTATGCTAAGTTATTACCATATGGTGGAATGTTAAGTGAAAATCCCCCGAAGGAATTCTTTCCAAGATTGCTTGATATGATGTATCACGCGATTCTCCCGGTATTAACCTTAGTTATCGCATTATCTGGATCTCAAATTTATATATTCAGAAGTATCTTGGTATCAACTGCACAGGAGGATTTTGTAACAGTAGCTAGAGCCAAAGGGCTTCCAGAAAACCTTGTTATGAGACGATATATCATTAGGCCATCATTACATCCGATTTTAACCAATCTTGTTTTAGGTTTAGCAGGGTCGATAGCCGGGGCTATATTGACAGAAACAGTATTCAATTGGCCTGGTCTTGGAAGACTATATTATGAAGCAATATTATCGGTAGACGAACCACTAATCCTAGCGCTAACTTACGTTACAACATTAGTATACGTTGTTGCCAGATTTGTTTTGGAGATCTTATATATTCTTGTTGATCCAAGGGTGGGATATGAATGAGTGAAAGACAAAGTTGGTTTAAAATATTTATTAGAAGTGGAGTTGCGAAAGCGGGTCTTGCCCTTCTCCTAGCGATAGTTATAATATCATTGTATACATTAGCAACTTACCCATTAGATTATGGGATCCGTATATGGAATAATCCAAGGATCTGGGCGGATAATCCGCAGCTTGTTCCTCCTGAATGGGTTGACACGTTTACGGATAGAGTAATGGTGAAACACATAGTATTATCAACAAAGAAAGTTGACAGGACCGAAAATGTCCTTGGGATATCATATAAAGTATATGAAATTAAATATAACTTAGTATATGATGGTTTTCCGAAATATCTGATAATGAAGCTTGCAAACATAACTTTACATGATGAGAAAGGAGCTGTTCTCTTCCTTAATGTAACAAGACCAGATGATAAAAAGATTACAATTATTCTTTTCACCGAGTCCCCGCCAGCGGGTTCTAAGTTACCAATATCATTATACTCAAAGGATTATAAGATAATGTTTTTATCAAGAGACATAAATATAGCACCTAATCTGTGCTTCTACTTAATAAATTATTATAACATTAGTATGGATCCAGACGATGTTAGATCAATTGGTTATGAAAAAATAATCTTTGGAGTTCCACGTCTTGAAAATAATAGTTATGTTTGGGAGCCGTTAAAGGGGAAATACAAATTTTCTCTATATATAACTGGTAATCCCAAAGATTCAGTAGGAGAATTTAAAATGATTTTTGGTGGCGAAGTATATGGTTTTATGGGTACAGATGACTTAGGCAGAGATCTAGCTCAGGGGTTATTATTTGGTTTCCCCGTCGCTTTAGCAATTGGAGTAGTGACCTCAGTTATTACAACAGCGATAGGAACAGCATTAGGAATAATTAGTGGATATAAAGGAGGAAAAATTGATGAAATTGTGCAAAGAGTATCTGATATCGTAAACAACTTCCCAGTACTACCACTCTTAATCTTAATTTCATTCGTAGTTAGTAGAATCCCGAACTTCCCAAGACTATTAGCAATTATTGGTGCTTTAGTAGCATTTGGATGGGCAGGGCTAACGATACTTGTAAGGTCAATGGTATTATCACTAAGAAGTTCTGCCTTCGTAGAGGCTGCAAAAGCAATAGGCGCCTCAGATAGAATGATAATGTTTAAGCATATTTTCCCGAATATAGCTCCATTCGTATTTGCTCAAATGATCTTCTTTACACCGAGTGCTATATTAGCTGAAGCTGCGCTAAGCTTCCTTGGCCTTGGAGATCCTACGATTCCGACATGGGGACAAATTATTCAGCAAGGATTTGAGGGCGGCGCGGTATTTAATGGTTATTGGTGGTGGATATTACCACCTGGAATACTAATTATAATCGCAGCAGTAACTTTTGTATTTATAGCGTTAGGAATGGAGCCGGTCGTTAATCCAAAGTTGCAAGAGAGGTGAGAGAATATGCCCGAACCTCTACTTGAGGTTAAGGATTTATATCTTTATTATAAAACTATGAGAGGAATAGTTCAAGCAGTTGATGGAATTTCATTTACAGTACCTAAAGGAATGGCGTTAGGGCTTGTTGGCGAATCTGGATGTGGAAAGTCTAGTACCGCAAATGCTATAATGAGACTCTTACCTAAAAATACCCATAAATTTGATGGATTGATCAAACTGGATGGAAAAAATATTGCGAATATACCGCTAGAAGACTTTAGAAGAAGTATTAGGTGGAAAGAAATCGCGATGATCTTTCAAGGTGCTATGAACAGTCTAAATCCCGTATTAAAAGTTGGTTTTCAAGTAGCAGAGCCGTTAATAATACACTTAAATATGCCTAAGGATGAAGCATTGGCAAAAGCTGCAGAAATGTTTGAGACTGTAATGCTTCCACCCGCTTTTATAGATAGATATCCTCATGAATTGAGCGGTGGTATGAAGCAAAGAGTAATAATCGCTATGGCCTTAATAATGAAACCAAAATTATTAATTCTCGATGAGCCGACTAGCGCGTTAGACGTAAGTGTTCAAGCACAAATAATGAACTTACTAAAGAAATTAAAGAAAGACTTTAACCTTAGTATGATTTTCATTACACATGATATTGCATTAGCGAGTGATATAAGTGATTACCTAGCTGTTATGTATGCTGGTCAGATTGTTGAAGTTGGACCAATTGAAGATGTATTATTAGATCCGAAACATCCATATGCTCAAAAGCTTATAGCTAGTATCCCAAGATTAAGAGAGGATAGACATCCAGAGTTTTTACCGGGTGTTCCGCCTGGACTAATAAATCCACCACCTGGATGTAGATTTGCAAATAGATGCCCATACAGATTTGAGAAGTGTAGTGAGGACCCACCGATCTTTAACATCGGTAAGGAGCATTATGTAAAATGCTGGTTATATGGTAGGTGATGCTTTATGAGTAGAGTAATTATGGAGTTAGACAATTTAAAAACATATTACTATTTGAGAAAGGGGCTGTTTAAGACGCTTGTCGTAAGAGCCGTTGATGGCGTGTCATTACAGTTTAAGGCTGGGGAAATAACCGCAGTAGTTGGTGAGTCTGGGTGTGGAAAATCAACATTAGGTAGAACTAGCTTAAAATTGATAGAGCCAGCTGGTGGTAGGATTATTTTTGAGGGGCAGGATATAACGCATTTGAAAGGCGATTTAAAGTGGTTTAGAAAGAAAGCTCAAATAATATTCCAAGATCCATTTCAAGCACTAAACCCATACCATAGCATATATAAAATACTAAGTGAGCCGCTTGAAATTTTCGGAGAGAAAAATAGAGATGTTATTGAGGAAAAAATTATTAATGCTTTAAAGGAGGTTCGAATGCATCCTCCAGAAGAATTTCTACATAAGTATCCACACATGTTAAGCGGTGGTCAGAGACAGAGAATATGTATTGCTCGAGCTTTATTATTAGATCCAATTTATCTCGTTGCCGATGAGCCCGTATCTATGATTGATGCAAGTAGCCGAGCAGAAATACTAACATTATTCAGAAATATTCAGAAATCAAGAGATTTGGCAGTAATGTATATCACTCATGATATTGCAACAACAAAATACTTTAGTGATTGGATAGCTGTTATGTATGCCGGAAAAGTAGTCGAGTACGGACCTACTATAAAAGTCCTGAAGAATCCATCACATCCATATACTAGGGCACTTATCGAGGCAGTTCCAGACCCAGATCCAAATAATCGATTTAAAATGAGGCCGGTAGTTCCAGGTGAGCCTCCAAACCCAATAAACCCACCACCAGGATGTAGATTCCATCCAAGATGTCCAAGAAGATTTGAACCTTGTGATAAAGAGGAACCTACTTTAAAAGAAGTAGAAAACGATCATTATGTAGCTTGTCACCTATTTAAATGATTTTTCTCTAAGTTTTTTCTTAATCTCCTCTATTCTATAGTGCTCTATTATATGTCGCTTTAAAACCCCAGAATCTAAAGTTTTTCTAATTTGAAATGGATATAAATCGATACTCCATTTAGACTGATACTCCGTAATATCAACAACAATTTTTAATGCCTCCAAGATAACATCAGGCGTTAACTCGTACCCCATACTTCTAATTATAATTTCTGCTTCCCTAATTTGAGACATTACTTTTCTTCGTAACATATATGGATCAAAATATTGCCGTATAAACTTATCTACTTCTTCTGATATCATTATCTATAAAGTTATATATTGTATATCAAACTAAAAAAGATAATACAAATAAATATCCTATGATATATCAAATCTCAGTAACTATTAAAAAATAAATAGTTATAAATGCGGTTTTTGTCTATCCATCGCAAGCAACATACTGTGTACTAATCATCAACAATAATAGTATTAGGGGAGTCGGAAATGAGTGAGAGAACTTCATTAAAAAGAGAAATTTCTTTACTTGGATCGTTTGCTATGGGCTTTGCTGACGTAGGAGCTGACGTATTCCTAGCTATAGGTATAGTTGCCGCCTACGCTGCTGGTGCTTCTCCAATAGCTTTTTTATTAGCATCAGTATGCTATATAACAACTGGCCTTGTATATGCAGAGCTAACGTCACTATATCCATACGCTGGTGGTGGGCAGGTATTTGGGGCAAAGGCTGGCGGCGATCTACTTGGCTTTATAGTTGGTTGGTCATTATTAATGAGTTATGTAATAGATATTGGATTATTCTCAATAATCTCTGCAGGATATTTAGCTTATATACTTCCGTTTTTAAAAGGCTCATTACTAATCTCACTTTTAGGGCTTAATTTTGAGTTGAGCCTAATTGGTGTAACAGCGCTCTTAATAGTAATATTCCTAATATTCCTGAATATTATTGGTATAAAAGAATCAAGTCTCTTCAACGAGATTTTTGTAGTTCTAACAATTGCTACTGAAACTTTAATATTAATATTAGCATTTCCACTAGCTTTTAATGCAATAAAATTCCTGAGAGAGTTCTTTATGTTTGGCTCTCCAGATATCATGCCTAATGTATTCTATACGGGCTTATTTGATGTTGAAACTGAAAACTTCATTTATAGCGTTACAATTGCTATGAGTAGTTTTGTAGGTATCGAATCGATAGCGCAGGCGGCTGAAGAGACAAGAAATCCCTGGAGATATATACCTAGAGCATTTAAATATTCGATTATAGCGGTTCTCGCATTAACTTTTTTATTCTCAAGCTTGGGAATTGGGGTCTTAGGTTGGAGGTCGTTAGCAGAAAATGTTTATAATCCAATAGCAACTATTGCAGAGGCAATTCCAGTAGTTGGACCTTATTTATCAATATTTGTAGCTGCAGTAGCTTTTGCGATAAGCACAGTATCAACCAATACTGGTGTTATTGGAGTTTCGAGGGTAGTGTATAGCATGAGTAAATTCAAATTACTACCGAAATTCTTAAGTAAACTACATAAAAAGCGCGCTACCCCCTACATCGGAATTATAATATTTGGTATTATTGGTGGGGTTTTAGCACTTTCCGGAGCAATCCATTTAGTGGCTAGCTTATATAGTTTTGGAGCACTACTTTCGTATCTCTTAGTAAATTATTGTCATATTCTGCTTAGAAAAGTTGATAAAGATGCTTATAGACCTTGGAAAACACCAATTAATATAAGAGTGGGGGACTATGACATTAGTATTATGGCTATTTTAGGAGTATTATCTACAGGAATATTATTCATCTTAACTGTAATTTATCACGCTGAAGGTAGATTATTAGGGCTAATATGGGTAATAATAGGTGTAATAATATTTTATCTTTATAGGCTGTATTCAGGTGAAGGTTTTAGACTGGATATTTCAAAGAAATTGATTCCATCTGCACTTCCTTATATAAGAGTTCTTGTGTATGTACCACTATTCGCAAATCCCGCTGTTTTAATAAAGAGGATACGTGAAAGATTAAGTGAAGTAAATGAGATTCATCTTGTCTCAGTGATTCCTAGACATTTAGTTAAAAAAGATGGAGTCGATGAAGCTGAGCTTACTCGATTAAAGAGAAGTCAAATCGCTATAATAAATAGAATGAAGAGTAAGTTAGAGGATAAATTTAGATGCTCAGCAAAAGTTCTCGTCAGCGACGATGTAGAAGAAGCCTTATCACAGTATGTCTCAGAATATAATATTGATCAAGTAGCTGTACCAGTATATAAAAGAAAGCGTATAAAGAGAAAAACCGAGAAATTTACAAAGCTTAAAAGAAAAGTTCAAATATTATTCTTATCAGGGTAGAAAGGTGAAGCAGAGTATGAAGATTCTCGTTCAAATAGTTGTTGATCCTCCAAAGCTTGAAGAAGTATGCAAGAAACTTGCAGAAATGCCAGAAACAAAGACTGTATATGAAATTACAGGAGAATTTGACATATTTGTTGAACTTGATGTTAACTCTATAGACGAATTCAGAGAAGTTCTGAAAAACAAAATTCTAAAAATTGAAGGAGTAAAGTTAACTGAAAGTTCCGTTGTATTAGGTGAGTGGAAGTAAGTTGATGAATATTCTAGTGCCAATAGGTATAGAGACCGACCTAACTGTTTATCATGAAGTTCCTCAATTACTTAAGCTAAAGAAAAATATGATATTTACCCTGTACCATGTAGTTGAAATACCATTTATAACTACACTTGAAGCTGTCGATGAGCTGATAAAAACAAAGAGATATGTTGACGGAAAAAGAAAGGTGGAAGAAGCTAAAAAAATTTTTGAAAGTCTTGGATTGACAGCTAAAGAGAAGGTAGAATTTGGGAGAGATACTGTCGAGATGATTATTAATGAAGCTATTTCTGGGGGATACGACTTAATTATATTAGTTAAGAGGAGAAAACAACCTAGGTTTTTAGGAAAGAGCGTTAGTAGAGCAGTTGTAGCTAGAGTTAAACTACCGATATTAATACTCAGTATGGAGTAAGGAGAAATGCTATCGACAAGAATGAAGCTTGCAATACTATACAGCTTGAAATATTCACCTGAAGAAGCCGCTGCGAAATACCTAGTACCATATAATTTACTATTAGGCTACATAAAAAATAATGATATCATTAATTCATTACTTACTCCGGATGCAAAATATAATTTAATCATCGAACTCACTTTAAGTGGTTACTCATTATCTGAAATCTCGGAAATATTATCATGGAAAGAGTTTGAAGATATAGTTTCAAACATACTCAAGGAATTTGGCTATGATGTTCGAAGGAACATTTATATCCGCAAACCTAAACGTGAGATTGATATAATCGGTGTAAAAGGGAGTATTGCTTTAGTAATCGATTGTAAAAATTGGAGAACAAAAATTACTGAATCTAGAGTTTATGAAATAGTATCTAAGCATATAGAGAGAGCAGAAGCCGCAAAGGTTAAACTCCCATTTCTAAGGGATAAAATAATTATTCCGCTGATTATTACTCTATATCCCTATAGAGAAATTAAGGTAAATAGTGTTTTTATAATATCAATTGATAAGCTAAAGGATTTTTTGCTTAATATTATGGCAGAGGTCGTTTAAATCGCTTCTACTTCTCTAACAACTTCTCCTCTCAACTTCTCCAAAATATTAAACATACACTTAGGACACATAAATTCCCGTTTATCAGATATTTCTTCGGCAGTTGCAACATATCCACATCTTAAACACTTATACTTAACTTTCGTTGACCTAATGTTAAATATCCCGCTCATTAATATTTCACCAATAGATATTAATCAATTAATCTTCGACTATATAAATTTCATTAGCCTTATTTAGTTATTTAGTTTTATGATGAAGATAGCTATTCTCATAGGACTAATGGAAGATGTATTGGTATTTGCACCCATCCTTAACTTATTCTCTAGACTAGGTATAGAACATAGGTTAATTGATGTAAGTGAAGAAAGAGGATGGTTTCTTAAAGGATCACAGTATTTAGCATTAGACTACAAAAAACCAGATTTATCTATTAAGTATGACCCAGAGGATACCCAAAAAATGAAATCAGACTTGCAAGAGTTTCTCACTAATGAGGAAATTGATGTGTTGTTAATACATGGAAAGTCTTATAGTAGCATATTAGCTGCATCTGTAGCTACAAATAATAATATTGAGGTCCTAAATATTGATGCTGGATTAAGAACCTATAATATTAATGATGACAGCGAGATAATTAGACAAATAGCTGATTGTTTATCGACCCATCACTTAACAGCATTACCATCGGCTACAAAAAATTTACTTAATGAAAAGTACTCAAATAACATTATTAAACTGGTTGGTCATCCTCTCTCAGACCTCATAGCTCAGTATTTAGGTAAAGCTAAGAATATGTCAACAATAATAGATGAACTAGATATTAATAAGGAGGATTATTATGCGATAATTATAAACCATAAGGGTAGCGTAAATAAATTACTGGATACGATTAGCTTGATTAGTGATGAAAAACCAGCGATAATACTAATTAGTAAAAGTGTAAGATCGCATCTAGAGGAGCTGGATAAATACTATAAATTGATGATGGAGTTTGATATATCATTTGTAGAACCTCTTGATTATATTGATCACTTAACACTATTAGATGGATCCTATAAGGTAATTACAGATACAGATTATGTTGCTGTAGAATCGTCAATTTTAAGAAAGGTATGTCTGTATCTTGGAGAGTTTTTTGGTAGGTCTGAATTAAAAGATGGAGGCTGGGTTTATGAGTATACAGAAAAGGATAAGTTTATGTCATTTAGTGGAAAAATAAAAAGTGCTGATACACTTTTAGGTGGGGGGATAGTTTCGGAAAAAATTCTAGATTATATTAAGTACTTAAGGAGAGGTATTGCAAAAAAGGAATTAGAGTTGTATGCTAATGTTGAGGGGGGAATTACTAAAATTGAATTGCCAAAAAATAATCCGTGCTGGAGATGGTTAAAATGAAAACTATATTAGTTATTCCGACATATAACGAGAGGGACAATATTCCTGAACTTGTAGATAGATTAGATAGAGTCAGGGAACAGGCTACTTTTGATGTACTATTTATCGATGACAATAGTCCTGACGGGACGCATGAACTTATAAGATCATACATGGAAAATTATAACTGGATTTCATTAATTGTTAGAAAGAATGAGAGAGGTCTAGGAACAGCGTTAAAAAGAGGATATACCGAAGCGCTAAATAGGGGATATGACGTACTTATACAAATGGACAGCGACTTGCAACATCCACCAGAAATAATACCTAACTTGATAGAGAAGGTTGATAAAGGATTCAACGCTGTTATCGCATCTAGATATGTTCAAGGTGGTGGTATTAAAGGATGGAGTTTCTCTAGAAGGTTAGTAAGTAAAGTGGCCAATTTATATGCTAAATTTATGTTAGGTTTAAGTGTTAGCGACTTAACTACAGGATATCGAGCCTACGATAGAGAAGCGTTAAAAGTTCTCGCTAATCATAACTTTATTTCTAAAGGTTACTCGCTTCAAGTAGAGGCATTATATCTAGTTAAAAAAGCTGGATTAAAAATTTGTGAAGTTCCGTTTACATTTGTTAAAAGAGAGAGAGGAAAATCAAAAATGGGGATTAGAGAAATAATTTCCTTTTTAATTAATATTTATAAGGTAAAGAAGGTGTAGTTTTAGGCACACTCACTCCATCCACAGCTTCGACATGTAACGCATCCTTCTTGATAAATAACTGGTCCACCGCATACTGGACAGGAAACTATTTTTCTATCTGCAGTTGAAGCTTCATGCTCCTTAGTCTCATAACCCATACTAAACATCGAATGAAACTCCTTCTCCTCCTCACTAACAACTAATACTTGCTCAGCTATTGAGCCATATCTATAAACAGTTACATCTTTAACACCAAGTTTATGAGCTAATAAATATAGCCTTTTAACATCATCAACCGTAGCACTCGGAGGAAGATTTGTGGTCTTAGATATACTTGAATCTACCCATCTCTGCAATACTGCTAAAGCTAGAATATGATCTTCGGGAGAAATATCTAGAGCAGTTACGAATATCCTCTTTATATGCTCTGGAATATATGGAATGTTCTGTATACTACCCCTATTTTGAATTACATCCCTTAGTAGCTGGTCGTCATACAAACCAAGTTGTCTCATCTTTTCCTCAAAGACTGGATCAACATAAAAGAATGTACCTATAGTAACTTGTTTTTCATATACTAAGCTAAACTGAGGTTCTATTCCAGGGCTCGTGCCAGCTATCATCGATATACTTCCAGTTGGTGCAATAACTGTGGTATAACCGTTTCTCAAGCCGTATTTCTTAATTTGTTCGGAGATATAGTTCCAATCTAGTCTCCAATTCTTTTTATCATAGAAACCGGCGAACGGCAGTTTCCCATCCTTGTAAAAACTTTTGTCGAAATATGGGAATACTCCCCTTTCCTTAGCAAGTTCTATACTTGCTAACTTAGAGTGATAGTTAATAAACTCCATTAATCTCTCCATAAATTCTCTGCCTTCCTCGCTATCATATGGCAGCTCTAATTCATAAAGTAGGTCTGCTAAACCCATTATTCCAAGTCCAATCTTTCTAGTTTTGAGCGTCATTTCCTCAATCTCTGGCAGTGGATACTTATTTATATCGATCACGTTATCTAAAAATCTAACTGCAAGCCATACAATCTTAGCTAGTCTATCCCAATCCACACCCTTCTTACCGTCTTCCTTTTCAACTACAAACCTCCAAACATTTATTGAACCCAAATTACACGATTCATTAGGATATAATAGCACCTCTCCACATGGATTCGTTGATGTTATTGGTCCTAATGTCTCTAAAAATGGATTATATTTATTAACATTATCATAGAATATGACTCCAGGCTCAGCACTAGACCATGCTTGATAAGCTATCATATCAAAGAGTAATCTAGGATTAACCATCTTAACTACCTTCTTTGTTCTCGGGTTAACAAGTGGATACGGTTTATTCTCTTCATAATACTTCCAGAAGTCTGGTAAAACTAACACTGAGATATTAAAGTTCCTTAATGCCTTATTTCCCTCCTTAGCTTTAATAAATTTCTCAATATCAGGATGATTTATATTCAAAATACCCATATTTGCTCCTCTTCTAATTCCTCCCTGTTTAATTACCTCTGTCATTACATCAAAAAGCCGCATAAAGCTGACTGGTCCAGAAGCTACACCTGATGTCGTACTTACATAGTCACCTTCCGGCCTAAGCTTTGAAAAGTTATACCCAACTCCTCCGCCTGCTTTAAATATTAATGCAGCTTTTTTCAGTGTTTCCATTATATCATCTAAAGAGTCGTCGATATCTAATACAAAACATGCTGAACCCATACCTAAAGGATTTCCAAAGTTCGCTAAGGCTGGTGTATTAGGTAGGAATAGCTTATCAACCATCAAATTATAATACTTATCAATATACTCTTCATATTTATTGAACTCTCCATTTATTAGCATATTAATTAATTCTTCCCAAGTTACTCGCATTTTACCTTCTCTATTAAGCCTACAGTAAAGCCTGTATAACCCCTCAATATGATACCTATTTAATTTATACTTACCTATTGAGAGCTTGTCCTCTAGTTCGTCGAAGCGTACTTTTGGAACCTTATGTATTTTCTCCCCACCATTTTTATTAAAAACTTTATTGTCATACAGTATGTCTGGGATCCCAACGTTAATTGCTACTCTTGTAAATAGTTGCTTAGGTGTTTCTAGTAGTCTACCCTTCTCATCCTTCCTAAGATATCTTGACGCTAGTACTCTAAGGGCATTAACGTCAAATGCTTTATCAACTTCATCTAAATAGTCTTTCTGCAGTATTCTTTTCTTTTCCTCCCTAATCTCTGCTCGTTTTTGCCTATAAAGTATATATGCCTTAGCTACAGTGGCTAACCCGTTATCCATCAATACCTTTTCAACGATATCCTGTACACCCTCTACAGTAGGTATTTCATCAGGTTTAAGAGTTTTCTCTAGTATTTGAACTACCTGAAAAGATAGTTTACGTGCTAATTCTCTATCTGTACCTCCAGTAGCCTTAATTGCTTTCCAGATAGCATTCTCTATCTTCGTTCTATCAAAGTCTACTATTCTACCATCCCTCTTTATAATCTTCTTTATCCTAATAGTCTTAGACTCCTCACTAGTCATTTCTCTATAATAAACCTCCCAAGATATCTAAAAATACTTTACCAAAATACTTTACCCTAGATGTGATTATTAACTACTAGGTTTATATGAGAGAGGGATTAATTAAAATATTAACCAATTTTTCTTATTATATAAAGCTAAGCTTTTTAAATTAATTATGGGTCTATGGATGGTATTAAAGTTAAATATGATTGGCGCAGTAAATGTCCACTATGTAGAGGAACTAAATTATTATGTGGTAGACCTAAGTGTCCAGTTATAATGGAATATGAAGTTTATCTTGAATCTGTACTACCAATTTTATCAGATGATGTATATGGTAATTCTCCTCCAAGTATATTTGTTGGGAGCACTGGTTATCCAAAGGTGATGGTTGGACCACTTGTTCCACCCATAAGTGGAGATACAAGCCTATATGGTTATCCAGAAAAATGGCTAAATCTCTCGCTAGAGGATATTCTTAAGATTAATAGTATGTTAGTATATGGTAGGCGTAGACTTAATGTTAAAGAAGCTAGACGAGAATCTAAGTACTACCTAGATGTATTAGATATAGCTATAAGTAGAATTAGCCCAGAGGTAGAGATGGAACTTGAAGGTAAACCAGTAAAATATATTGTTTTTAGTGAAGAGGTTACTCCATTTGGTCCTACAGCAGGCCTAAGAAGTATTAGGATTGGTACACTAAAGCTTGATTATAGAATTGAGAAAAGAGTTTCAGATTATGATTTAAAGGCTGAAGATGCAGTCATCCAATTATACAATATAGGTATTCCAGTAACAGCAATTCAAAGAGTATTTAGCGTTGGTGGATTAGGGGTTAAGAAGGAAAGAAGAATAGTCCCTACCAGATGGAGTATTACAGCGGTAGACGATATAATTGGTAAATACCTACTGAAGAAGATCAAGACGTATCCTACAATAACGGAAATCTTAACATACGAGATAGAAAAATTACATAATAAATACATTATCCTCATGATTCCAGGAAACTGGAGTTACGAATTTCTTGAAGCGTGGTTTCCAGGCACCTTTTGGAATAGATTTGGATATGGCCCTGTAATATATAGTGATTATGAACTCTACAAGGGTAGAACTGAATACGCCACAATTGGAGGGTGTTATTATGCATCGAGGTTAGCAACATTAGAATATTTAAGAAAAATTGGTAGACAAGCTATAGTAATTGTATTTCGAGAAGTTTATAGTGACTATTTATTTCCAGTTGGTGTATGGAGCGTAAGGGAAACTGTTAGAGAAGCTTACAGAAAAAGACCAGAAAAACACGATTCCTTAATAGAAGCATTACTTTACATAGCTTCTAGGTTAAAAATTGATATTAAGAGATGGTTAAATGCATCTTTCTTGCTAGATTTCATTATAAAGCAGAAAAAACTAACGAAGTATATGAGGAAGCCGGAATGGTAACATATAAAGTCATAAACGTTAATAGTGGTATTATAAAAACTAGATTACCAGATTTTGATTATACTATCAACCCATATTTTGGTTGTCAATTTGCATGTATATATTGCTATGCAGTTAAGTATTTCATAATTAAAAATATACAGCAGAAATGGGGAGATTATATTGAGGTCAAGGGTAACCTACCAAATGTAATTAAGAGGGAGTTAAGAAAAGTTGAGTATGGTGCCTCTATAGGTATCGGTGTTTCAACAGATCCCTATCAGCCGGCGGAGGTAAAATACAAGCTTACTAGAAAAGTTCTAGAGATAATCGCAAATAGGGAAGATCTAGAAATATCGATACAAACAAAGTCCCCATTAGTATTGCGTGATTTAGATATACTAAAGAAGATTAGGAGAATGGATGTTGGCTTTACAATAATTACGTTAAATTCACAACTAGCCAAAGTGTTGGAGCCGTATTCTCCATTGCCTCAAGCCAGACTACGTGCACTGAATATATTATCAAATTCTGGAGTTGAAACATGGGCGTTTATTGGCCCTGTTCTACCATATATAACTGATGATGAGGATAACTTAAGAGAGATTGTTAGAGCATGTGTAGGTGCTGGTGTTAAGAAAATCTATACTGATAATTTAAGGTTTAGATTAGGTGTTCGTAACCGTATTATAAATAAGCTGAGGGAGTACTTTAATCAAAATATAGTAGAGAAGTATAGAAAGTTATCTTATAATGAACTTATGTTAAGATATAAGAGAGCTGTAAGAATTGTGGAAGATGAGGCCAAAAAGCTTAAAGTTAATTTTATGGACGTTAGTCATATCCCATTTAGTGGAGCTAAATATAAACAGCTTATGTAAGAAATATTTTTGGTGTTCACACTATGGATCCGTCACTTGCTTTGCAGACTATGGCTGACATAGTAAACTGGACACTCATACTTATAGCTGCACTTATCGTTCTAGGCTTCATCACATCAGCAATAAAAGTAATAAGGGAATATGAGAGAGTTGTCATCTTTAGGTTAGGGCGATGTATCGGAGCTAAAGGTCCAGGTATTATATTTATAATACCAATAATAGATAGGCCTATTAAAGTAGACTTAAGAGAGCGATATCTAGTTATTACCCACCAGACATGTATTACTAAAGATAATGCTCCAGTAGATATCGACTTCATTATATACTTCAAGGTAGTAGATCCGATACAAAGCGTGCTAAATGTACAGAATTTTGAAGGTGCAGCTACTGGAATAGCTACAACAACTTTAAGGGCAGTTGTAGGAGATATCTTACTTGATGATGTTCTTGCAAAGAGAGAACAAATTAACAGTATATTGAGAGTTAAACTTGACGAAGTCACGCAAAGGTGGGGTGTTAAAGTAACCGGAGTGGAGATTAGAGAAATAATTCCTCCTAAGGAAGTTCAAGATGCTATGGTTAGACAAATGTCTGCTGAAAGAAATAGAAGAGCTATGGTCACTGAGGCTGCTGGTAAGAAAGAGTCAGCGATACTTGTTGCAGAAGGTGAAAAGCAGGCAGCAATATTGAAAGCGGAAGGTGAAAAACAAGCAGCTATTTTAAGAGCGGAAGGATACGCACTAGCTCTCCAAAAAATATTTGACGTTGCTAAGGGTATCGACGAGAAAACTATGGCATTACAATATTTAGAGACTCTTAAATCACTTGGTGAAAGTCCATCTACAAAATTCATCCTACCTATGGAATTTACTAAGATCATAGAGCCGATATCAAAGTTTGTAAGGGAGGTTTCAAAGAGTGAGGAATAAAATAGCTTTAGCCACTCCCCAATTAATTTTTATTTGTTTATTTTTAGTGCTTCTATCAGTATCTGAGATACATGCCTCAGAAAATATAAAATGTTACGTTATAAAGGTCGACGGTACCGTTGATATGGGTTATGCAGATATAATTGAAAGGATTTTATCTAATCCACCTGAAAATCTGGAGAGGGTTATAATCATTCTTAATACTAATGGAGGTTATCTAGTTGCAACTGAAAAAATAGTTGACTGCTTCATTAATTCTATAGTTCCGGTAACAGTTTTTATACCGAAAGGTGGACGTGCATTTTCTGCAGGAGCATATATTGCTTTAGCAGCTGATGAACTAATTATGTCACCTGCATCTACAATCGGCTCTGCAGAGCCAAGAACTATGATTGGAGAAAGTGATCCTAAAGTTACAAATGCTATGGCAAAGTGGATAAAAGCTATTGCTGAAGATAGAGGAAGAAACAGTACAATAGCAGAATTAATGGTTATTAAAAATTTAGATTTAACGGGAGGAGAAGCATATAAGTATGGTATTGCTAATAAGCTCATGGACAGTATTAACGAAGTATTAGAGTATTATGGATACGATAGTGATGAAATTAAAGAAGTAAATAAGGATTTTAGAGCTGTTTTCATATCAATAATTACTGACCCAATTATCGTGGGCTTATTGATAGATCTAGCCGCTATAATTATAGTAATTGAAATTATGCACCCAACATACATAGGCGGATTAGTCGCTGTACTTATAATAATATTTGCCTTAGTAGGATTGGGACTCCTGGGCGTAAATGCTGCTGCATTAATACTACTGCTAATAGGAGCGATATCAATAATTTTAGAAGTTAAGTATGCTCATGGAGGACTGGGTGTCGGTGGTGCAATACTAACTTTAATTGGCATATTACTGATATATCAACATGAATATTTCCTATGGAGCTGGGACTTAAAAACCATGTTAATAGGTTTTTCAGCTATCATTATTACTGTTGCTGGGCTAACAGGAGTATATCTACACAAGATTAGAGAAGTTTTGATGAAAAAAGAGAAGCTTCATGATATAAGTAGATTAATAGGTAAGGTAGGAGTTGCCAAAACTGAAATTAAACCTGGTGAAAGAGGAGTCGTACTGGTAGAGTCTGACTTATGGACAGCAGAGTCTGATGAGTATATCCCAGTAGGTAGTAAGATAGAGGTTTTATCTATTAATGGATTAGTAGTTAAGGTTAGAAAAATAACTAATAAGGAATTAGCTAGTTTAGACTAGTTTTAGATGTATGTTTTGTAACCCCAATGTTCTAGTGCTCTTCTTAACTCCTTAGATTTTTCTGCAGCTTCGTCTAGCGGTATTCCCTTTATAGTCGCTTCGATAGCATCTCTGAATGCTTTAGCGCCAGCATAAACTCCATCTGGATGCCCTACGACTCCGCCACCAGCTTGTATTAACACATCAATACCAAATATTTCATAGATCCTAGGCATCAATCCAGGATGCAACCCTCCTGAGCTAACAGGCATTACAGGCTTTATATTACCCCAATCCTTACTCAGCAGCTTCATTTTAAAATTCTCCTTCACACGTTTCTCTCGTGTAATTCTAATTAACGCCTTTACCTCCAATAGTGGAGCCTCTAATTTACCAACTACTGTACCCACATGAATATGATCCACACCTAATAACCTGGCAATTTCAGCAACTACCTTCATAGACATTCCGTGTCTCTTATCCCTGGTAAACGCTGCATGGAATGCTCTATGTGCATGTATTCTCAAATTAAAATCTTCTTCTCTAAATGATTGAAGTGCAGACCACCCAACAGTTAAAATATCAATCATTACAAATTCATTTCCATAATCCTCTACTAGTTTTGCACGTTTTATCATCTCGTTGTATGGTGCAGTGATATTAATTAAACAGCTTTTTCTTTCGCCAGTTTCTTTTTCAGCTTTATCTCGCATCTTCATTAAATTCCTTACTCTATCCTCAAACTTGTTAAAGGATTGACTTGAAAGATTCTCATCATCTTTAACTAAATCTACACCTCCGATCCATATTTCATACGCAGCCTCGGCATACTCATCAGCGTAGAGACCAACTTTAGGTTTTGGGACTGTAGCAAGTATAGGTCGATCATAAATCTTCAGAGCTTCTCTAACACCCTCAATTCCAAATTTGGGACCTGGGAATGAATTAACAATCTCCATAGGCCAATATATATCCTCAAGTCTAAGCCTCTTCACGGCTTTCATACCAAATACATTACCAGCAACTGAACTCAGAATCTGACTCATATTTCCATACTCAAATAATTCAGCTGGATACGCTAGTTTTATCCAAGGCTTCTTGATCCAAAATACCTTAGCAGATAACTTCTTAACATGATCTTTCATTGTTACAACATCAGTCCAAGTTCCAATACTTGATTCTGCCGCTACCTTACTAGCTGAAGATAAGAAGTCAACATCTTTAGGAACTTCCATTCTAAACAACGCTATTAAATCATCATGTGAAGGTGTATAGTTTAAATCTATATACTGATTTGACATAAATGACCACTAGAAACACAATAGTGAATACCGCTTATTTATGTTACTCCAGTTTATACTCTAAAAGTTTAAAACTGCTATACTGATTCTCTACGTACTTTCTCTATAGCACGTATATTCTCTAGCTTTGAAACATATTCTTCAGCTTCTGAATAGTATCGAACTACCAATATATCTCCTCTTTTAAGCTTTAGTGTCGAATATGGTGGTGTTACAAACCACTCCTTTCCTCTTCTCAGAGCTAATACATCAATACCCTTTCTATCTAAACCTATTTCTTTTAAGGTTTTACCATTCATCCCTTCTGGAACTTCGATTATAGTGATTCTTTCTAAAGCTTCGTCAAAGACTAAGTCAATTACTGGATGTGGCTTTAATCCGCTAACTAACCCATATACTATATTAACAGCCGCATCAGCTATTTCTTCATATGCATCAGCTAAACCTATCATACCAACTTTCTCTTTAACAGTTAAAGTTTCATTTGATAATACTCTTTCTCTGAACTCCTCAACAAGTTTATCCATATACTCTTCCATTTCCATAATTTCTTCAGCGATTTCTCTGCTTCTAGCAAATATTGCTGAATACGCTAAATCCACCATTAACTCAGATACGCACTTAAGTTGCAGTAAGCTATCTAGTAACCCCTCTTCAAATTCTGTAATTTCTCCCTCTTCTACTTTACCTGACTTTCGTATAAGATCCTCTATAACACTAGTAAATCCTTTTATGAAGATTACATCACCAAGTTTAATCTTATATGTCGGCTCCGGCTCAAATATATATCCACCCTTTGTTCTAACTGCAATTACATCAAATATTCCATTAATATCTTGGTATATCTGCCTTAGCTCCTTATTTACAATTGGGCTCTTACTGTCAACAGATAAAACATATACGAGGGTAGCTCCGCTAGCAAAAAACTTCTTTGAAGCCTTAATTACAGCTCCACTCTCAGCTAGTCTTGCAATATCACCTGCAGCATCACTAATATAGTCAGTTGAGATAGCTAAGTTATAGACGCTAACTATATTCTCCGCATCCTCCTTACTTCTCGTAGCAAGCGCTGCATGCATTATTAGTTGCGCCTCTAATTGGTCAACTTCCTCTTCTAATTTATATACCTCTCTAATAATACTCTCATCTGGAAATATTAGACAACAGTACGACAAGTCAATCATAAGTTCAGATATATTCTTCATTCTCTTTAGAATTTCTTTGACCGGAATTGGACTATATTTAATACGTGATTCTCCCAATCTATCTACTCAACCCCCGACCACAAACCAATAAATATATCTGATATAAATAAGCTTTACAATAATTTAATTAATTAATCTATAGTGTTTTTTACCTTCCATGAGTGTGGAACAATGTACAAAAGATTTCTTCATAAAATGCTGGAGAGTCTTTGTGGATTAACTACAGGGTTCCTAGACCTACTTCCAGGATTAATGCTAGTTCTCTTCTATAGTATATTATCTAAAAATCTATGGGCATCAATGTTAATACCTCCGCTACTTAGCTTCAGAGGGTCAGTATTAGGGTCCTTTGTTGGGAGATTAAGCACAGGACTTCACTTAGGTACCATGAAAACTACACTTCGAAAAAATACAAAATTCTTTTATAGCATTCTCACATCTATGTGGTACCTAAGCATCCTCGGCTCCCTTCTAATTATCTTAGTCATCTACGTTATTTCTCTTCTTTTCTATCATATAAACATCGATATTATTAACATTTTGATTCTATTTTGTTCAACTCTCTTTGTATCAAAATTAATAACTCTCGTATTTATAATGGCAGTAACAGACTTAACATACAGACTAGGCTTAGATCCAGATTATATCCTCTATCCGATAACCTCCTCCCTAGCAGATATCATCGTAACTATTACCTTTATTATTATGTTGTATATTGGTTTTCTTCAAAAGCTAACAGTAATACTCGGTATACTAACCGCCGTCTTCTACCTATCGATACTATTTCTAAAGTTTCTACCAATAGATATCGAGACGTTCAAAAGAACAATGTATGAATCACTACTATCACTATTACTGATAGTAGTAGTTGTCTCTATAACTGGGGTAGTATTCAGCGAGATTACCAGGAGAATTGAGAAGTACCCGCAAATATACCTTATCTATCCATCACTATTAACGATGGTTGGAGACGCAAATAGCATTATAGGGTCAGCATTAACTACTAAATTACATTTAGGAGCAATTAAGGTAGGCTGGAATATACTAAAATCGGCGAGCATTATTGCCCCAACAGTTCTTGCATTTGAAATAGTTATAGGCATATGTGGATTAGCATCACTAGTATATGCTCCAAACCCGATAAATATGATTTTTTCACTTATTAGTGGCAATCTCGCCTTTATAATAGTATTAGCAATTAATTTCCTAGTAATAAATTTGACTTTTCTATTTGGATTTGATCCAGATCACTTTGTTAATCCATTAATGAGTACCTTAGCAGATAACATAACAACAATTTCGATACTAATAGTTATTATAGCAATGGGGTCATAAGTAAAAAAAGAATATATTCAAGTATTACTGACCTTAATTATGATTTTTTTGGAGAATAATTATGGAACATAAATCTAAGATAATTCAAATTCCAGAGAGAATACTTATGCAACTAAAGAGAGCACAGTATGGAGTATATCATCACTCAACTGTAGAGCTTTGTCACTGGACGAAGAAGAGTCTTAAAGACGAAGCTGATTGTTACAAAAAGATATTTTATGGAATAGATACTCATAGATGCGTTGAGTTTAGCCCTGCTGGAATGATGTGCCATATGAAGTGTATATTTTGCTGGCGACCAATGGAGTTTATGAAAAAAATATATATGAATGAAGATGAAGTCGACGAACCCAAAGATTTAATGAATGGAATCTTGCAGGAAAGAAGAAGGTTATTATCCGGATATCCTGGTAACCCTAAGGTTAATATGTTAAAATATAGAGAAGCCATAAATCCTAACCATTATGCAATTTCATTATCTGGTGAGCCAACACTATATCCAAAATTACCTCAGTTAATTAAATATATAAAGGAAGAGTTGAAAGCCAGATCGATATTCCTAGTTACTAACGGCGTGGAACCAAATATGCTCAAAAGACTTATTAAAGAGGATGCCTTACCCACACAGCTTTATCTCTCAATGAACGCTCCAAATAAAGAGTTATTCATTAAGATAAATAGACCACTAATAAAAGATGCTTGGGAGAGATGGCTAGAGAGTTTAAATCTTCTTAGTAAAATGAATACAAGAACGGTTATCAGAATGACTTTAATTAAAGATTTTAACACAGATCCAAAATATATGAGTGAATATGCAGAGTTAATAGAAACTGGAAATCCACATTTCGTTGAAATTAAATCATATATGCATGTTGGATATTCGACAAGGAGGCTTAAAAAAGAAAACATGCTTTATCATAATGAAGTTAGAGAATATGTAAAACAGCTAATAAGGTATTTAGATGGAAAATTTGCTTTTATGGATGAACATCCTCCATCCAGAATTGTAGTAATTCAAAATACTGAGAGATATATTAACCGCTGGATTCCAAAGTAATAGTCCATATATAAAAATTATAGAGAAAGCTTTATATGGAGCATAAAACATATCTTTTCATAGTCTTCTAACTGTCCCGTCTCTAATGGTGATTATTTATGTTTCCACTTTCTTATATTCGTGAGGATATTCTGAATGCCTACTTATCTAAAACAAAGGGCTCAAAGGAACTCTATGAAGAGGCTATGAAGCATACGCCTGGTGGTGTTCAGAGTAGCTATAGATATTTCCCTCCATATCCATTCTATATTAAAAAAGCTAAGGGTAGTAAAGTTTGGGATATAGACGGTAACGAATATATCGATTATGTAATGGGATATGGACCTAATATAGCTGGTCATGCTCATCCAATAATTGTTGAGGCAATAAAGGAACAGGTAGAAAACGGTTTTCAGTATGCAATGCCATATGAACTACAGATTAAGCTAATTAAAGAACTAAAGTGTAGATATCCAATGATGGCAGGATTTAGATTATCAAATACAGGATCTGAGGCAGTTATGCATGCAATAAAACTTGCTAGAGCTTTTACGGGTAAGGATAAAATTATAAAGATGGAAGGTGGCTATCACGGGACTTATGATGCAGTGGCTACTAGTGTTTATCCTAGTCCGAAAGAGTGGGGACCAGATGATGAGCCAAAAACTGTACTTGGAAGTGGTGTACCAAAGTATTTTGAGAATGGCACAGTTATAGTACAGTATAATGATCTTAATGGTTTAGAGCGTGCCTTAAAGAAGCATGAAGGAGAGATAGCTGCAGTTATTATCGAGCCAGTAGCGATGAATAACGTAGGTGTAATATTACCAGAAAAGGGGTATCTAGAAGGAGTGAGAAAACTAACAAGAGAACATAATGTTGTTTTAATCTTTGATGAAGTCAAAACTGGGTTAAGACTGGCTCCTGGTGGAGCTACAGAGTACTTCAAAGTCGATCCTGATATTGTGGTTTTAGCTAAAGCACTTGGTGGAGGTGTACCAATAGCAGCATTTGGCTTTAAACAAGAGTTCATGGACGTGATGTATCCTAAAGGGAAGCATGTACATAGCGGGACATATAATGGAAATGCTATAGCAGTAGCCACTGCTTATGCAAATCTAACTAAAGTCCTAACAAATGATGCTTATCACTATCTTCATATTCAGGGTGAAAAACTATCTAAGGGAATTAAAGATGTAATTAACGACCTTAAAATGCCATTATGTGTAACCTCAATAGAGTCTGTCGGAGTTATACACTTCATGCCGTGGGAACCAAAAAACTATAGAGAAGTAATAACAAATTATGACCATAAATTAAATGTTAATTACTGGATGGGTATGCTTATAGAAGGTGTAATAATTTGGGGAGCATGTCAATTAGAACAATGGTTCGTAACCCTAGCTCATACCGATGAAGATATTCAGAAAACGATAGAGGCGACCGATACTGTACTGAGAAAGCTTAAGGAATAAATCTTCTAATAACTTCTCCTATCTTTCTAGCACCTTTTTTCTTTTAAAAATTATGTACTCTTAAATTTCTATCTATTGAATTCTTTTTCTGGTGTCAAGGATTGGGATGGAACTTTAATAGATTTCTACGTGAAATAGATTTCTTAGGTAGGTTACTTAGTTCAAGAATGGATCGAATAAAAGATGAAACAGAGTTCTCATTACTAGTTAAGGTATTAGATGCTGAAAGAGCTAAGGAGTATATAAAGACTTTCTTTAATAAAGATTGCATTAATGTGCTAGGTATCGATGGATCTATGAGCTATGAGGAAAGAATGGAAATTGTCGTATTATATATTGCTGTTTCTGGGTTTAAGGCACCAATAACTATAGCGGATGACGGAACAATTACCCCTATCTTTTCTAAAATTGAGAGAGAGGAGAAGTATACCTTTTCCACGGTTATTCCAATATGGATAGAAGATTTGAATGAAATTTTGGGTACGGGAAGTATAGGTTTATCGAGAAGTTTAGAGGCGGCCATGGAAAGTATTCCTTTTTCTCTAATGACATTTGGAGAGTATTTTATGGGGTTAAGAGGGTTAAAAGGAGATATAGACATATTATTGCTGGATAGACCATTAGCTAGCAGTATCCATCCATATAGAAGGGATGCTAGAAGGTTAATATTTGAAGATGGTGGAGGAGGATTAACAAATGTAAATATTGATGGTAGATCGTTAAGCCTAGCAGATCTATTTTTAGGTGTGTTTATAGGCCCTTATATTAATAATGAACCACTATTTAAGATGCCATATCGAAGCAAATTTAAAACGTATGCGATCATACAGTATGTAATTAAAAATGGTGGAGACGCAGATTTACACGAGTTATCAAAGAAGTTTCCAGATATAAGAAAAGGTAAAAATTGGGAGAGAATGATAAAAAAGCTCGGTAAACTAAATAATTATCTTAAAGGTGAGTTATTACATGAAGAGACTATTGGGCATAAAATTGAGTTAAAAGAGGGAAGATTAGATTACTGGAGTAAGATTATAAGGTTAATTGAGTATTTAGGTAATAGGATTTTCTTTGAAGAAGTTAATAATCATCCCTTATTGATTGGTGATGATGTATGGTTATCAACGAGAGCTATAAATACACTTACTTTATTAACTATCTATGAAATTGGGAGAGTAGAAAGACTTGCTAACAAATTAGTTATAGGTATTGGTAAAGATACATACGTAACCGATTTATATAGATCGGTTATACCTGTTGCTCGATATCTAGGGTTAATTAAAAAGGATATACGTCTTCCCATAAAAAGTGATAGACCTCTATTAACATTGGCATCGAGCTTACTGCCAGATGTATTTAAAACTCCATGGCGATTTATCGGATATGACGGGTCATTTGCTACAATGGTTAAAAATGGAATCGTGAATAGTGATGTTATACCTATTAAAGCTGCGAGAAAAATAATATACCCGGAAGGGATAATTGTTAGAAGCTATTTTCAATTAAGAAGTTTAAGAGGGATTAAGGATATAGAAGTTAGATCGCCCGTTTTCTTTTATGATAGATTCCAAAGGAAGATTGATGAATTAAATAGAAGATCTGTTAGAGCTTTAGAAGGTAATAGTGAAGTCTTAGTTAATTTATATCTTGAAGTATATGATAACCCTTTAGATAACATGATTCTCTATATTTTAAGTGTTATGGACAATCCCGAAATAACAGAGGCCACTGGACATAACTATTTACTTTTCATGGCTGATAAGGACGTAAAAGCTGTAATAAATTCTGTGAAAGAAATGATAATTAATGTTGCAGATATAAGGATTAATAGAGTTATCAGAGAAAGAGGAATATTTGTAGTTACACGTAGGTTTAGAGATTTTAGGAGATTAGCGGAGAGGAGGAGAAAATGAATATTTTTCATGAGTTAGATGAAAAATTTGATGGTAAATTACGTTTCTACTCAGTTGAATCTAGAAGAACTATAATGAGGGAGGGTGAAGCAGTATTTCAAGAGGGAATAGCGTATATTGATGCATTATTCGACTTAGAAATATTTGATCATCTTCATGAGCCAAATTTAATAGGTGTTGAGAGAATATTGCCAAATGGAGATACTATATATATTTTATTTGAGACATTAGCTGTAAGACCAAAGCATTATGAAAGTGCATCCTTAACGCCAGATGTTCCTCCAGTATTAAAGTGGGAGTACCTAGAGAGGATTAGGGAAAGTTGGGTATCTGGAGGAGAAAATTGGATGGAGATAGTAGCTATACATACAGGATATATACTTAAGGCGGATAATGATACATTAAGTTTTCAGAAGTCAAGTCTTAGTCCACTAATAGGTAGTAAAGCACATATAATGTCTAATAATGTAATTAAGGCTATGGTTTGTGTTGATAATGGATTAAAAATCGGAATATTAAAAGGATTTAACCTCGACTTAATAATAGACATCTATAATATCTACAGGTATCATACTGGTGTTTTTGGTTTTACCGGATCTGGAAAATCAAACTTAGTTAGTCTATTAATAAGAAAGCTGTTAAGTAGATATCCAGATATCAAAGTTATTATATTCGATATAGCTGGTGAATATACTGTTCATCTACTTGATTTAATGAGAACTATTGGTGGATGTGTATATAGTATTGAAGATATTCCAAAGGACCGTTTTGTTGAAACTCAAGTTATTCCAGAAACTATCTTAGATGCAGTTGATGAAGATAAAGTTCGGGAAGAAATAAATAAAGCGCCATTTAGTTATGTGTCAATTGAGCCTACCGATATAAGAGTTAGAGATTTAAGGGGAATACTTAAGGAGGCGTCTGCTAAAGGCGTGGCTGCAAAAGATTTAGCATTAAAAACACTTAATATGATAAAGAAGTGTCCAGACGATTTATCGTTAAGTTCTCTTACTGATAATGAATCATATAAAGAGATATATAATAATTTAGTATTTCTACTTAAGCAGTTACAATCTAGACTTCATGAAAAATCTACTGCAAAAAGAGATATTGATTACATACTTAGCTATTTAACTACTGAGCATGAAGAATCTGAGTATACATTATCTATTCCTGACCTAGCTGAAATGATAGTTAAAGATACAAATATACAGTCAATAAGCATATTCTATACTCCAGATCCAATTTATGCACGTATGGCCGCTTCAAATCTAATAACTAGTATCTTCTCAATTAAAAAACGCTGGGGACTCGGAAATAAAATACTAATGGTTTTTGATGAAGCCCAAGAATTTATACCTGATAGAACTAGAACGGAGGATTACACTTTGTTCTCGAATTTAGCTGTTGAGACTGTATTGAGACAAGGTAGAAAATATTTTATTGGTGGAATTATAGCTACACAAAGGCTAGCTCATCTAAATACAAATGCTTTACAGCAACTACATAGCTATTTTGTAAGTACACTACCAAGAACGTACGATAGAAACGTAGTTTCTGATGCTTTCTCAATTAGCAGAAGTGTCGTAGATAAAACTACTGAGCTAGATGTTGGAGAATGGATATTTGTAAGTTATAAGGCAACTAAATTAAAAAATGTGCCTGTAGAGATTAAGGCGGAAAATAACGAAGATTACATTATAAATTATTTCAAGTCGAAATAATAATGATAAAGATTTTAGCGCTAACACCAGGCGGATTAGAGAAAATATCTGTAGATGAAATAAGAAAGATTATAGGTAAAAGCGTTAATGTAGAGAGAGGGCAAGTTAGTTTCTACGGAGATTATGTAGATGCAATAAAACTAAACATTCTTTGTAGAACGATAACTAGAGTATTGATATGTATAGATGAAGGAAGTTTTAAAGATCTCAATGATTTAGCAAGAAAAATTTCAAGACTAGATTTTAAAATTTACTTTAAAGATGGATATAGTTTCGCTGTAAGATGCAGTAGGACAGGTACACACGATTTTACAAGTATAGATGCTGCAAGGGTTGTTGGTGGAGTTATTCATAACAGCTTACTAAGTCAAAATATGAAGATACGTGTTGATCTAAATGAGCCAGACATAGAGTTTCACTTAAGAATACGTGATGATAGGTATCAACTCTGTATAGATACTAGTGGTGAGGGGTTAAATAGACGTGGATATAGGGTTTATAGCCATCCAGCTGCATTAAATCCAGTTATAGCAGCAGCAATGATTCAAATTCTAAATTGGAATGGATCAAAAATTTTGGTGGATCCAATGTGTGGTGGTGGCACAATACCGATTGAGGCTTGTATGATTGTGCGTAAAATACCGCCAGGAGTATTTAGAGGAGCGCACCCAATTATAAAGTTGCCAGTTATTAGTGAAGATGAATACTGGAGAATCAGGGAGGATGCTATTAGAAAGAAACTGGATATAAATGACATTTTATGCTTTGGAATCGATGCTGGAAAAAAGTACATTGACGGGTCTATATTAAATGCATCATCAGCAGGAGTAAAAGAAAATATAAAATTTATTTGTGGCGATTCCAGAAGGCTAGAAAAACTGATTCCCGATGACCAGTACTTCTTTGCATTTAACCCGCCGTATGGAATTAGATTAACTAGGATAAAAGCAATACCCGAATTATACAATAGCATTTTAAAATCTCTTAAAAACATTGGTGGCTTTGAAGGCATCATAATTACAGCTGCTGAATCTGCAATGAGAAAAGCAATAAAAAACGCCAATTACAATATACTGAGAATATATAAAGTTATGCATGGCAACCTTGAAACAACAATTTTCCACATTCAGCGATAAACTATGAAGATTAATCTTACCAAAACTTCTAGAAGATTAATTATCGACTTTTCTCTGCTATAAAAAACTGTATGTAATCTTAGAGTGCTTTAACTAGAATATAGCGAAAAAACATTAAGTAAATTCTAGTATATTAATGGTTTTTGGTTGATTTCTAATGCTAAAAACTGATGTTCTGGTTATCGGATGTGGTCTAGCCGGTTTGTCAGCTGCTATTAACGCTGTAATGAATAATACTAGTGTTATTCTAGCATGTAAATCGCCACCTGGATTCGGAACTTGTACAATGTATAGTGCAGGTGTTCTTAGGTGTGCATGTGGAAAATACAGTCTAGAAAGACATTTCATAGAAACTATTTTACGTGGATGGTACCTAAATGATCAAGAACTTGTTAGAATTATGGTTTGTAATGCGCCAAACAAAATTGCTATGCTTAAGAAGTTTGGTGTAGATATAGTCTATGGCGATGGAAGAGCGTACGTAAAATATGGACCTGTAACACCAGGTAGAGGAATTACTAAGCCACTTGTAGACTATGCTAATAAGCTTGGAGTTAAAATTCTAGATAGAGTTTTAGCACTGGATCTACTTACAGTGGAAGACACAGTCTCTGGATGTATTTTCTATGATCTTAAAAAGAACGAAGTATTTTGTATCCTATCAAAATCTGTTATCCTTGCTACTGGAGGATACAGTAACCTATATATTAGAACTGATAATCCTATTGGAATAACTGGAGATGGATGTGCGATTGCTTTCAGAGCAGGAACTGAACTCTCAGACCTAGAGTTTGTTCAGTTTTTCCCACTAGGCTTAGCTGAGGAAAATAAACCTACATGGCTATTTCCCATAGTTTCCGGTAAATTAGTCAATAGATTGGGGGAGGATATCATTGAAAAATATGATTTGCAATCACTAGGCGATTCTGTCATTAAATATAGAGATTTATTATCCAGAGCTATGTGGAAAGAAATTGCTGAGGGTAGAGGGGTAGATGACGCATTATTACTTAAATTTAGTCAGCAAGCTATGAGTGAATATGTAGAGCTAGATAAATTAGGTTTCTCCCTTGCTAAATTCTTAAATTTGGATAAAAAGGA
>CAYTHX010000005.1:0-12488 GCA_964437705.1 uncultured Nitrososphaeria archaeon | reverse complement strand
AATGGTAAAATCAATGTAACAGAATTAAGAGATGAAATCAGAAGATTAATGTGGAATAACTGCGGAATTATAAGATCTAAAGATAAATTAAGAAACTTAATTTCGCAAATCACAGAGTTAGATACAAAAATACATGAATTAAAAGCTTCAAATAGTCATGAAGTTGCAAAAGCTGTGGAAACTATTAACATGCAATTACTAGCGAGGTTAATATCCCTATCAGCTTTAGAAAGAAAGGAAAGTAGAGGAGCACATTATAGAGAAGACTATCCATACTGCGATAATAAGAACTGGCTAAAAAGAACAGTTGTTAAACTTATAAATGCTACGCCAAAAATAACCTATGAAAAGGTATATCTCAAATATTTATCTCTAGAATCAGATAATTCCGCTTAAAAGTTATCGGTTTAATTACTGTAACGATTAACAATTAATAAGTTACTGTTATCCTTGTGGTAATTAATGATGTTTAAGGTCTCTAAAAACCTTTACATTCATTCCATAAAGCTTTAAATTTTTCCATTAAGAGACTTGCAAGTCTTGAATTTATGATAAATATACCGCATGTATATGAACCATCTCTAGACGGATCTCTCAACTTTATCAATACTCTTTCATCATCATAAATGTTGAATGGTGTAACTGGCTTCCTTGCATATCTAATTTTTAGATTTTTCCCCTTAAACTCTAAAATATTTGGTGTCAGAAGACTATATAGAATATTTTTCATCGTTTGTAAGGGGACTTCTTTATCACTACTTACTAAAAGATAAGTATACACGCCTCTATTTAATGCTCGCTCCAGTATTCCTAAATAAGAGGCCCATACGTCACTAGGCATTACTTCTCTTTGAATTTGCAAACATCTATCAGTATCGAGACAGATCACCAACTTCGACTTTGTCCGCGAAATTTGTCTAGATGAGAATTTAATGATATCCTGACTTTTCATTAATATTGAGAAGATGTATTCTATACTACATCCATAAGCAAACCTTAGCAACATCTGTTCAACTATAGCAGCATGTTCCTTTAGTTTATCTAATTTCTCTTTTTCTTTCTTAATTACTTTTTTGATCAAAATATGAGGAGGAATAGCTATATACATTTTTGGTCTTCCAGGGCTTTCTATAATGTATCCCATATGAAATAGACTTTTTAACACTTCGTAAATACGCCCATATGGAATCCGGGTTCTGCGGAGGATTTCCCTTACAGTGCTTGCACCGTGACGTAGAATATCAAGGTATGCTTCGGCTTCATACGGCTTTAGCCCAAACCCCATCAAACATTTAAGTACTTCTTTCTCTTCACTCTCAATCGACTCAGAAATAACACTCATCAAATCTAAAATTTGTGAGTGTAATTAATAAATATAGCAGCTTATTCCTACTACACTTAGACTATGACCGAGGAATACTTTTTTGGTTTTTTAGATAGACCAAAGAGATCTAAAAAACCAAGGACTGTCGGTATAACAGGAGTTCTCGACCCCATTTCTCCGATTGTACTAGAAAGATTTGGGGAGTACATAGATATAGTGAAGCTCCTTGACCCGACTTTATGGGCACCTAAAAAAGTGATGGAACAGGCTATAGCACTATACAAGAAATATGATATTCTCATACACATAGGCGGAGTTCCACAGGAGATAGCTAGAGTAGAAGAAAAAATGGATCAGTTTCTAGCTGAAGCGAAAAGACTAGGCATAGATATCGTTGAATATGAAACACATGTTCTCAGACCGAACCTGGATCAGATGAGAGAAGATGTTGAAAAATTAAAAGAATATGGTTTCAAGGTTGTAGCAGAGGTTGGGTCTAAATGGTGGTGGAAGGATGAAACGAGAATTTCAAGGGATGTAATTAATATAGATAAAACAATCAAGTACTTCGAGATATATCTCGAAGCCGGATGCGATAAAGTAATCTGGGAAGGACTTATAGTACAAAACTTAATCGGTAAACGTTTAGATAATCGGGAGGGACAAAAAGCACTTTTGGAGGTAGCAGAAACCATAGGTCCTGAAAACATTATCTTCGAGATGTGGGGTCCTGGACTTACAAAACTTGAACCATTTAGACTGATCTCATGGTTGATCTATCAATTTGGGCCGGAAGTGAATGTAGCAAACATCTGGAGCGAAGGGGTACCATTACTCGAGTCATTAAGACGAGGAACACTATATGAGATGGATCATCCCTATATAAGATGGCTTAAAGAAGGAAAGCCGACGGCTAACTGGTGGAAAATGGAACCTCCTCCATATGATGTAGGGCTGGAGAGAGGATAGATATGAATAAAATCCAGATGATGTTAATTTCCATTTCCACAATAATCATTTTCTATGCTGTCTCATATCTATTGGCAAGATACTGGAAAAAATCTCTAGGGATAGAGGAATTAACAGAGGAAGAGGCTCTTCAGAGAAAAACTAAGCTAATCCAGGAGTTAAAAGAGAACTGGAGACCTTTACGCTACAATTTTGCCTATGCATTACAATACATAGGACAAGGTTTTGTAAGGATGGCTTTCGTATTTTTCTTTCCTCTATATCTAGCTAAAGAGCTTGGTTATCCAGAAGCTACAATTCCAGCTTTGATAGCTACTATTATGCTGGCATGGGCGATAAAATGGCCATGGGGAATATTAACTGATTGTGTGCCAGTAAGTAAATTCGGAAGAAGAAGGCCTTACATAATTATCTTCAACATCATATGTGTGGTGGTATTAGCTATATTCGCGCTCGCACGCCCTGGAGCTGAGCTTCTAATCCCACTTAGCATATTATTTTTAGCATTATTAGCAGGTATTGACGCTGCTTATGATGGTTTATTGATTGATATAACACCGCCAGACTCACATGGTCTCACTATTGGAGGGGTTGCCTGGGGGTTTAAAGCAGTTGGGGAGCTTATAGGCTCTTTAACGGTCGGAGCGGTAATTTCCCTCTATGGATTTTCAGCCGCATTTTCTATAGCGTTAATTTTTCAGCTATTTACTTTTTCATGCCTACTCATCCACGAACCATCATTAACTATAGAGAGAAGACCGACAAAAAGAGGATTTGCCCTACTCTTTACTGAGAAATATCTCTGGCTAGCATTCTTGGCAATATCCCTTCCTTCATATGTCGCCTTCTTTTCTCCTACAGCTGGTGCCTTAGGTTTTGTTCTGAAAAAGATAGTCGGAGCAGCTGGACTTATAGGCCTAATAGGCGCTGTTAATAGAGGGGCTGTGATAATCGGATCTCTTTTGGGAGGTTATACTGCTGATAGAATAGGACATAAGAAAACATACATTATCGCTGCCCCAATAATGGGATTATGTATTGGAATGTGGGTATTTGCCGCTCCTGGTGCTGTAAATTTAGTGTTTGTCCTTGCAACGGTTATGGGTATAGTTGAAGGCTTTTATATTTCAGGACTTTTCGCAATATTCGGCGATATGTGTCCACCATATCTCCCCGGAACAAACTACCAAGTTTTCATGTCAGCAGGCCATATAGGCGCTCTGATAATGCTCTTCATCTGGAGCTTCCTACTAACTTCATACTCATGGACTGTAGGTATAATAGCAATCGCCGTGATCGGTATAATAAACGTTATACCAATATACTTCCTAAAACCCTATGCGGAGGCAAAGGCAATTAAAGTTTAACCCCCCTTATTTTTTATAGTGCAAGAAAAGTAATAACACTTGCACTAGTCTCTAAAGTAACTAGTTTCCTCTATAATCCTTATGATAAGAAAAAGGATTGTTGATACGGTTAAGAGAAGGTTCTAGACGGACCGAAGAAGACATAAAAGAAGAACTTGTGAATCTAGATGTGGATCCTACTGAAAGAGAGAAGAGATATTATAAGCTTTTTATGAAATATTTCAGAGAGGCAGGTGAGTTAAAGAAGAATGATTATGTACAAGCTGCTGAAAAATTATGGGGAGCTGTCACAGCCCTTATAAAAGCATATTTTTCCAGGAGAGGAGTGTTTGTAGCTCATTGGAGTCGTAGTAAAATATATAATGCAGTAGATAATAATATTGAAAAAAGATATAGACAGAAATTCTATGATTTACTGACCTATGGTGGAGAGCTGCACGAGCATTTTTATGAAAAAAGCCTTACCAAAAGAAAGATTCGAACAACTATGGGAACGGTGTATCAAGTTAATAGAAAAAATTAAAAAGCTATTATGAAACATCCATGTAGCGACAGTTTTACTAAATTTCCCTACTAAAATATCTAAAACATTATAATATATATAATTAATTATATATGAGTAGTACTTTAGGAGGGTTTCTAATCGATTTTGGTCTAGCGCTATTAATTTTCAGCGGGGGTGTAGTGTTACAGCCGTTGAAAGGTTAAGAAGCGGTGGTATTCTTTACTCCTACCAAGTGACGTGTTACTGGTGATCAGGTAATTCTGGCATCGGGCGATTTAAAGGCATCTATGAAGTACTAGATCTGGAATTAGTTGGTATGCAGATACAAGTGAAATTCATAAATTTATTTTTAGTCGAACTTTTATTGGTCGGTTCGGCGATGAAAATAGTTAGCTTGTCTCCTGCTATTACCGAGACATTAGTATTGTTGGGAGCTGAGGACGAAATAGTCGGTGTAACCCCCTTCTGCTTTATGTGGTTAAGGGATAAGAAGGAGATTATAGGCAGCTACTTACACGTACGATTCGATAGGCTCGAGAAGCTCAAGCCCGACATAGTATTCCTCCAGTCGCATGTGCACGACAAGTTTTACGAGATTGTGAAGTCCAGAGGATTTAACGCCTACTTAACACCGCTACCCTCAAGCCTTTATGGAATTCTTCAGAACGTCTTGGATGTAGGATCGCTAATCGGGAGATACTACGAGGCTAGAGAACTCGTATCGAGGATTGTATTAGAAAAGCTCAGCAGGCTTAGAGATATTCTCTCTAAACCGCTTAGTAGTAGGGTAAGGGTGTACGTCGAGTACCTATGGCCTGACTGGAGCTATTCGACAGCTGGGGCTTTAACGTTTATAGATGATGGCTTGTGGTGGAGTGGGGGACTTAACATATTCTATGATAGGCCAGCGAAGTTCTTTACTCCTAAGCGCGAGGAAGTGGGTCTCAGGGACCCCGAGGTTGTGCTTGTAAACATAGAGCCCCAAATGGAGGTTTCCATGAGAGAGTACCTTAACAGGAGGTGGACTGGAGAGCTTGAGGCGGCTAGGAGCGATAGAGTGTTCTTAGTCAGGGAGTCTAAAAATATTAACTTAGCGCATATGGGACCATCGTTTATAGACACCGTGATGTGGATAAGCATGCTACTAAAGCGCGTTTCAAAACAGTAACCTCTTTGAAAACATACTTTTTAATATCGAGTTTCCTCTATCAACTTTAAAGTGAACTAGCAAACTAGATTCTAAGAACCAGTACATAGCTTATGGCTCCTCGTTAAATATCCCTCAAGCTTCGTCCTAAACCATTTCCTTAAAGTATGTATGTGGAGGATATATTGATGGTGGCTCTTAGATGTCAAGCCAACTTTCCTTAGCAATCTAGTCCATGCAACCTGAATGCTCCATATTCAGTTGGCCCACCCTTTCCTCGATGGGAATAGCCAACCCTCACTCCTACCATTTAAATAGCTACATACGACTTCCCTCGCCTCATCGCTAGCTAATGCATAGTATCCAACTCTTGTCTTTGAGAGCTCAGGCCAACACATATAACTAATATCTCATTATCCCTATCGAAATCCAGATCCTCAACCCTTAACTTAATCAACGCCCCTATCCTTATACCTGATGATGCAGCTAGCTCAATTAATGCATGCATCTCAGCATTTGCATATCGCATAAGCCTACGCAACTCATCAAGCGTGGGAATCCTATCCTCAACAACACTCCTATGCTTTGGTAAAGGGAACAGTTAGTTGATCTCATCCCAATCAACATCAACCCTCCCAGACTTAATATCTTCTAATGGGCTCTCAGGGGTCACTATAGCCTAGAAACCCACAGAAATATAAACAGGCTCAACATAGCCAGTTAGTAGTGAAACTTCACTAATATATTGATAGCCACCGTTCTTAGTAGCTAAATAAGTAGCTACTCTCTTAATACTTGGATAGTTAAGCCCATTTTCTACTTACAACCATCTCATATAAGGGAATTTTGTTGGTCAAAATAAATTCTGACCTTAAAAAATTTTGGTCAGAGACTCTATCCTTAATCATCAACTCATCCGACCGTCTTTTCATCATCCCAAAAGAGAGATCCTCGTTACGTGCAAACTTTCATCATTTATTCAGTCCGGTGGAGTGTACTCATCGGATCCAAATAATTAATTGTAGTTGTAATAGTTAAATTTAGGTTTTGCTAGGTATGTAGATGTTATGTGGCCTTATCTCTTGTGAGCCTAAGTGAGTAATTACTCCGAACCTACCCTTACTCCATAACTCTCGAATATTCCGCGCACCTACATAACCTAGAGTTGCTTGTAGCCCAGCAACTAACTCTTTAACTACCTCTTCGACGGTGCCTCTATACGGAACCCACCCCTCAATTCCCTCCTCAATATCCTTTGATGGTCTTGAATATCTATCTAGTGCCATTCTTTTACTACGTGCCCTAGCACTACCCATACCATAATACTCCTTATAATACTTACCTTCAATAACTATTATTCTACCCGGACTCTCTTTCGTAGCTGCAAATACATTACCCATCATAACTGCTGACGCTCCAGCTGCTAATGCTACAGCTGCATCACCAGAATTTTTAATTCCACCATCAGCAATAATAGGTATATCATCTGTACATCCAAGTTCCTCAAGAGCTTCAGCAGCATTAAGCGTCGCAAAGAAAGTTGGTGCCGCTACCTTCGTCACTAAGCCCGTCGTACATATTGAACCACTGCCAATACCTATTCTTAATCCCGCTACATTTTCAATTGAAGATAAAACATCTAGTACAGCTTCCTTAGTACCCAAATTACCAACTATAACATCAGAAGATACCTTTTTTACAAGCTTTTTAGCTGCATTAATAGCTCTTGTATTATGGAAATGTGCAACATCAATAACTAATATATCAACATACTTATCCAACTTTATAGCTCTACTTAAATCATAAGGAGAAATTGCAGCACCAACCAGCAACCTACCTTCTTCATCTCTACTTGCTAATGGATACTTACCTCTAAGCTCCAAGTCCTTAATAGTCATAAGACCCTTTAGTTTCCAATCTGAGTCTACAATAGGCAATTTCTCAATTTTATGTTTCTGCATAAGTTTCTTAGCTTCGTCAATAGTAATCTCCTCAGAAGCCACAATCAATTTTTCTTTTGGAGTCATAACATCCTTAACATGTAAATTAGGATTAGAATATCTAACGTCTCTCCATGTTACAATCCCAACAAGTCTCTCTTTATCATCAACTACAGGTAAGCCATGAATATTATGTCTCTTCATTATGGATACCGCTTCACTAACAGTAATATCAGGCTTAATTACAATTACATCCCTAATAATTGTTGACTCAGCACGTTTTACCCGCTTAGCCATCTCTACCTGTTCCTCAGCACTACAATTTCTATGAAGTATACCAATTCCACCTTGCCTAGCTAAAGCAATTGCTAATTCAGAACCCGTGACAGTATCCATGGGAGAAGAAACAAATGGAATATTTATATAATAATTCCTTGAGACCTTAGTTTTTAAATCAACTTCCTTAGGTTCAACCTCAGATTTTCCAGGTAACAATATAACATCATAAAATGTATATATTACATTTATGTTAGAGCGTTTTTCACTAAATATTCCCATAAAAGGTCACCTCATATAATGCGACTTTAATGGCTTGATAATTTTTAAAGAAAAATAATTCTAACCGATATTTAAATATATCTTTAACAAAATCTAGCAAATTTATCACAACTTTTACAATATTTAGAAAAAATGGGTTATGAAAAAGTGGTAACTAACTATTAATGCTTTTACATTGAATGTAAGTTAACGATATTTTTAATACTTAAAATTCACTTATATTAATTTGGTTTAGAATGGCTGAATCGGCAGAAGCTAAATCAGAGACTAGAGTAGAGGAGAAAGGGAGATCTAGAGATAAAAGACTCGGATTATATGTGGTTACCCTAGCATACATTTTAGGTTTCATACTTATTATGCTCTTATTACTTATCCCTTCATTTACTCCCGTATTTATTTCTAGAGTAATATTACCTACAAAACAAACTATAACGTTATTTTTAATATATGCTATAGCTGGAACAACAATGTACATAACATTTATAATGATATTTAGTGCTAGGAAACCACGAGTTAAAAAAGTATTAAAGGAGAAAGAAAAAGTGAGGGAAGAAGTTGAAAAGCCTGAAGAAGTAAAGTTTGTTACTGCTTCCACGGAGGAACTTACTGAGTCATTTTTAGAGTTATATGAAATTTTACCTCCCTATGTATATGCCGGTATTGTAAGGAGGGGAGATCGCTTAGAGTATAAGGTCTTAGAGCCTATTATGACAGAATCTGATTGGGAAATTAAAAGGAAAATTGAGGATATTTTGTATCAAGAGTTAAAGCTTGAAGATTCTATTCATCTCGATAAAAAAACAGCAGAAAATTACTTAAAAAGAGCTATAGATGAAATAGTTAAGAGGTATAAGTTTAAGGTAAGTAAAGAAGGTCTAGAGAAAATAGAGTATTACATTATTAGAGATCACGTATATTATGGAAAAATTGATCCATTAATGAGGGATGAAAATATAGAGGATATTAGCTGTAATGGACCTAACCAGCCAGTATATGTATATCATAGAATGTATGAATCAATACCAACAAATATTGTATTCACAGAAGACGAGTTAAATGATTTCATTATTAGGTTAGCATATATTTCGGGGAGACATGTAAGTATAGATACACCAATTGTTGATGCAACACTACCAGATGGAACAAGAATCCACTTAACTTTTGGTAGAGAAGTTTCACGAAAGGGAAGCTCATTTACAATTAGAAAATTCAGAAGAGAACCATTTACCATTATCGACCTAATTAAGCTAGAAACTTTAGATGAGCAAATTGCAGCTTTTCTATGGTTTGCTATAGAGCATAATGCGAGCATACTAGTAGCTGGTGGTACAGCTAGTGGAAAAACCACTTTTCTAAATGCTATATCACTATTTATAAGACCAGAGAAAAAGATAGTCTCGATAGAAGATACTGCCGAGCTTAATCTACCACATGAAAACTGGAATCCCCTTGTAGAGCGCACTGGCTTCGGGATTAGAGGTAGTGAAGCTGAGATTAGAATGTTCGAATTGCTGAAAGCTGCATTAAGACAGAGGCCCGATGTAATCATAGTTGGTGAGGTTAGAGGTGAGGAAGCATATACAATGTTTCAAGCTATGGCTAGTGTTTCAGGAGATACGCCAATATTAATTAAAAATAAGGAAGGCAAAATAGAATTAGTTTCGATAGGAGAATTTGTAGATAAATATTATAAGACGAATGAGCAATGGGTTAAAAAATATATTAATGGTGTAGAAGCATTAACATTAGATAAGGATTATAATATAAGATTCAAACCTATAAAATACGTCTTACGGCATAAAGCTAACAAAATCTATAAGATAAAATATATGGGTGGAGGGGAGATTAAAACAACAGGAGCCCACTCAATATTATCAATATCTGACAATGGGGAAATAATAGCTAAAAGAGTGGATGAGCTTAAAAAAGGAGACTTTTTAATAACATTTGTAGGTTCTTCAATTGAGAATAAAGATGTTATAATAGATGCAAAGGAAATACTTAAAGACGAGTGTATATCCAAAATTATAATGTTACAGCGAGAAAACGGTATAGATGAGGTTGAAGTTTTATTACCTAAGTCTGGACGCGGAAAATATATACCCAGATACATTAAAATAGACTCAGACTTGGCCTACACATTTGGAGTGTATTTAGCAGATGGTTGTATAAAGTATGGTAAAGGCAAAAGGATATGCTTTTCATTAGGAACTACAGAGGCTAACGTATTGAATAGGGTTAGAAGGGCCTTAAAGAAATTTAATGTAACACCTTCTATAGACAACAGAGGGACATATATAATAGCTGAGTTTAACCATACAATACTAGCATCATTATTTGAAAAGTTAATGGGCGCTAAATTAGAAAATAAAAAGGTACCTGATTTTCTGTGGGAGGCACCAACAGACATTGTTAAAGAATTTTTGAATGGATATAAATGTGATTCCAGAAGGACGTTAAATAGGTATTATACTAGCTATTCATCGTTAAACAAAGACCTTATAAATAGTATAATATGGTTATCACGACTTAAAGGCTATGGTGGATTTATATTAGGAAGAGACGGGAGAGATCCATCTGCAAATATATATTTAGATAGGGTATCTAAAAAAGAGACACAGGTACAAAGAATACCTATAACGCCTCTGAGGAAATTATATGAGTTATTAAAGCCAAAATCTATGCCTAGAAGATACATATATATACTGAGAAAAAATAGAAAAACGATAACTAAATGGAAAGCAGCAGAAATATTAAAATATATATTAAATAATAGGACAGAAAAATTGACTATGACCCATAAAAACATAATAAATAATATTACTTTACTAATTTCATCGAATTTAGGGGTTGCTGAAGTAAAAGATGTTAAAGAGGAAAAAACAGATGAATATGTTTACGATATATCAATACCGGATACAGAATTATTCGTAGGCGGAGAGGTACCTATAATTCTACGTAATACTGGACACGGAGGCCTCGGCTCTATACATGCCGAGTCGATAAAAGCTGTTGTAGATCGATTAACTACAGAGCCTATGAATATACCTAAACCACTAATACCAACACTCCACTTAATTGTCCTACTAGTTAGGATGAGGATTGGTGGAAGGGTATATAGAAAAGTTATCCATATTGCAGAGCCTTATCTTGAGAATGGAGAAATAAAATTTAATGATGTATTCATATGGGACGCTTACAAAATGGAGTACAAGTATATGGGTAAAAGTAGAACGCTAGAGAGAATTGGTATGTTGACAGGCAGATCATTAGAAGATATATATGAGGATATTGAAAGGAGAAAGGTTATTGTAAGATGGATGGTAAAGAAAAATATACATAGATTTATGGAGGTAACAGAAGTAATTAGAAACTTCTATTTAAACCCTGAGGAGACATATCAACGTGCAAGATTAGAATTATTATCAATGGGTGAAACTGTTTAAATTAGGTGTCAACTTTGAGAGCTAGACGTACTACAATTTGGAGTGTAAGTTACAAGATATTTGGTGGTCTTGCTGTAAAAATAGTAAAGCATTTTACAGATTTAGGAAGTAGTATACTAAAGTCTGGTATGAAAGTTTCTTTAGAAGCATACGTAAGTTTTCTTATACTAGTAGTTATTTCAACAACAATTTCTGCTACCCTAATAACATTTCTATATATGTATTTCATATTAGGGGCAAGTATACAATATTCACTAATGATAACAGCGGGTATCACATTAACCGCATTTATAGCTGCATTCGGAGTTGTATATTCATATCCATATTTAAAAGCAAGCAGCTTTGGTACAAGAATAGATGAAGGATTACCATATGCTGTAGCTCATATGGCAGTTTTAGCGACAGCCGGTTCTACACCAGAAGAGATAATTAGGTCTGTTGCTAGAATCCCAGGGGATCCTGTTGGAGAATTTATGAGGGATATTGTTAGGGATATTGACTTGATGGGTATGGATATCGTAACAGCACTAGAAAAGGCTAGACAGAGGTCACCATCGGTAACATTAAGCGAATTCTTAGCTGAAATAATCGGTATTGTTAGAACTGGAGGAAATTTAAGAGATTTTTTAGTGTCATATAGTAGAACACTTTTAAGTACTCAAGCTATAAAGGCGAGGGAATTCGCTGAAACATTATCGACATTAGCAGAACTCTTTATAATTTTAATGGTTGTATTTCCGTTACTACTAATTACAATGTTCTCAATAATGTCTCTACTAGGGGGTACTATAATGGGTTTAGGATTAGGGACTATAATGTCAATAATAACCTACATACTAGTACCAATATTAGGAATAACCTTTTTAATAATCCTAGATGCCTTAATTCCAAGAGGTGGATAAATATGCCGAGAGTCTCTAAGAAAACCTTTATTAAAGTGGCTGCAATATCAATTAGCTTAGGAACTTTTATAGCAATTTACCCAATAATATCTCCATTTATTAAGATACCAATATTTCCAGCACTTCCACAAGATGTATATATAATTATTGGAATGATTATAGTAATGTTCCCATCTGGAATACTACACTTACTTAATGTTATGTGGAGAAGAGCTATTGACAGAAATATTCCAAAGCTCTTAAGACAAATTGCTGAAGCAGGTAGAATAGGAATATCTATACCAAGAGCATTAGCTTTAGCCTCAGAACAAGATTTAGGACCACTAACAG